>JBCDFM010000285.1:0-5640 GCA_039178015.1 Pseudomonadota bacterium | reverse complement strand
GGGAGAGAAGCGCAGGCCAGGCTACAATCGACAATCGACTATCTGCAGGACTCTTTCGCGTCTATGCGCGATGGTGTCATCATCGTCGATGAGCAGGGCTTGCTTAAGTGGTTTAATTCTCCAGCGTCAGATTTACTGAGTTTGCGCGAAGAGGACACCGGCCAGATATTAATGAATCTGGTTCGAGCTCCAGAATTTTCAGCTTATTTTAACGGAGGCGATTTTTCAGAACCGCTTGAATACAGCGTTGCAGGCGATACGGTGACCTGGGTGCGCATAGAAATAACTCGATTTGGCGACGGAGACAGGCTGCTCTTTGTTCGGGATATTACCTCGGCTATTCGCATGGAGCAGGTTCGTCGCGACTTCGTGGCGAACGTATCGCACGAGCTGCGAACGCCGCTGACGGTTATTAGTGGCTATCTGGGTACCTTTCTTGGGGATTCAGACAGTTTAGATCCACGCTATCGCAAAGCAATGGGGCAAATGCTCCAGCAAGCGGCGCGCATGGAGAATCTGCTAAAAGACCTGTTGTGGCTCTCCCGTATTGAAAGCGGTAAAGGTTTGGAACAGCATAGTTTGGTAAGCATCAGCGCCCTGTTGGCAGAACTGCTGGATGAACTTCGCAGCGCCGAACCGCAGCGAACGGTGAATGTTCGTCTTGAGACTGAGTATCAGGTGCTCGGCGACTATCGAGAGCTGTATAGTGCAGTCTCTAATCTCGTTTGGAACGCGCTAAAATACAGCCCCCAAGACAGTCCCGTGGAAGTCGTTTGGAAAAAGCAAGATGGCCTGTACCAGCTGTGCGTAAGCGACCATGGTATTGGCATCGATTCCATGCACATACCCCGCTTAACAGAACGCTTTTACCGTGTTGAAGATAGCCGCTCATCCGCTACGGGTGGTACTGGCCTTGGTCTGGCTATTGTTAAGCATGTGGCGGCGACACACGGCGCACAGCTGCAAATCGACAGTACTCTAGGCACCGGCAGTGTGTTCAGCTTGATCTTTCCCGACCGTGGGGAGATAGTAGAGCAGCATCCAACAACCGCGTCAGTGGCGTGATAGCGCGTACCCGTCGCTAAAGGTGGCACCTATGTTAAAGCAAGAAGACTATACCCATCATATATCGGCGCAATTCAACTCTGAACTTGAGGGATTGCGCAACCAGATATTGGAGATGGGAGGTAAGGTCGAGCGTCAGCTTGCCGATGCGCTAGCAGCGCTGACCGCGATGGATAGTGGACAGGCAGAGGCGGTTATCGCAAAGGACGAAGATGTAAATAAGCTAGAAATGCTCATCGATGACCAGTGTTCTTCCGTCCTGGCTAGGCGTCAGCCCGCCGCGAGCGACCTCAGGTTGGTAGTGGCGATCATCAAGGTCAATCGAGATCTAGAGCGCATCGGCGATGAAGCATCCAAAGTCGCCCGACAAGCGATGCGGCTTTCTGAGGCCAATAGCGCCTCTCCGAGCAATTTTGTTGAGATACGCCACATTGGCAATCATGTCGCGAGTCTGTTGCGACGCGTGTTGGATGCGTTTGCTCGGCTCGATGTCGATTCTGCAGTCTCAGTAGTGAAGAATGACAGCATTGTCGATGAAGAGTATGGTAGCGCGCTGCGCAGTTTAATGACCTTCATGATGGAAGATCCCCGGGCAATCAGTGGCATTATGAACGAAATATGGGCGCTCAAAAGTCTGGAGCGTATCGGCGATCATGCAAGTAATATCGCCGAACAGATTATCTATCTTGTGCGGGGATTGGATGTCCGCCACGGTAGACTGGAAGAATTAGCTGATCAAGTGCAAAAGCTCGAGTAGCGCTAACGCTTGCCATTAACACTTACCGTTAACATTAGTGTAACAAAATAATCATAAACTCGGCCCGGTTGCGTGTGGCCGCGATCCGTTTCAATACCCCTAGCATTAGGAGCTTCAATTCAGTGAAAAATCGCATTCTAACGACAATGACTGCCGCCGCATTTTTTATGAGCCTGCAATCCGCTCAGGCTGCCACGCGAGACACCATCAGTATCGTTGGTTCTTCCACGGTGTATCCCTTCGCTACAGTAGTGGCAGAACGGTTTGGAAGGTCGACCAGCTTTAAGACGCCGAAGATAGAAGCCACGGGTTCAGGAGGCGGTTTAAAATTATTCTGCAGGGGTTTGGGTGCAGATACGCCGGACATCACAAACTCATCACGTCGGATTAAGAAAAGCGAATACGACGATTGTCAGGAAAATGGCGTCACCGAAATAGTAGAGGTGTTTGTTGGTTTCGATGGCATCGCCCTTGCGAACGCGAAAAGCGCGCCGGTGTTTGACATGAGCCTGAAAGATGTCTATCTCGCCCTGGCGAAAGATGTGCCAGGTCCCGACGGCAAGCTGATACCAAACCCCTATACGAGTTGGAAGCAAGTGAACCCGGCGCTACCGGACACAAAGATTGAAGTCCTGGGGCCGCCACCTACTTCGGGGACTCGTGACGCCTTTGCAGAATTGGCCATGGGCGGAGGCGCGAAGATGCTGCCTGAGCTGGCGGCATTGCGCGCGCTGTCCGCGGATCAGGCAGATGAAATCGCCGCAACAATCGATGCATTAGGTTTGCCTGATGGTCTTTACGCAGCGCTTCAGGAACAAAAAGGCAAGGCACCCAGTGGCAAGGACATATTCCAAACAGTCGCTTATGCCGTGCGCGAGGATGGCGCATTTATTGAAGCGGGTGAAAACGACAATCTTATTGTTCAAAAGCTCGATGCCAACCCCCGCGCTTTAGGTATTTTTGGCTACAGCTTCCTCGAAGAAAATGGGGACAAAGTACACGGATCAATCATTGATGGCGTGACGCCTGATTTCGATACCATTGCCAGTGGCGACTACCCGGTATCACGGCCTTTGTACTTCTATATCAAGCGAGCCCATGTCGGTAAGATTCCTGGTATTCAAGAGTATGCAGTGGAATTCACCTCGCAAAGGGCGATGGGCGAAGATGGTTATCTGGTAGAGAGGGGCCTGATTCCGCTCGATGAGCCAGAGCTCGAAAAGGTGGAGTCGAATGTCGAGAATCTCACCCTACTGGAGATGTAGATGTCTTGAATTGTCTCGGTGACGTCTTATCGCGTTCTCTGACACTGGAAGCTAGCCGCCAATCTCGCGGTGAGCTGTAACCAAAGGTTATGACAACTTCTACCGTTTTTCTCACCTTGGTGGCGCTCACCGTCATTGGCTTCATGTTAGGTCGACGCCAGTCCCGGCTGGTGAGCGCTGGCGCCGGTGGTACGACAAGCCTTCACTCACTACCCAAACACTACGGCTATATGGCCGCACTGTGGGCGCTGCTGCCGGCGCTTTTTATACTGTTCATGTGGGTGCTGTTAGAGAATAGTGTCCTTGAGGAAATGATCACCAGCGAGTTGCCGGCACAATACCAGGCTATGCCTGAGAATCAGCGCGGGCTTTACGTCAACCAGATTATCAGCTACGCAAAAAATGCGACCGATGGCGCTGTGTTAAGCGATGCACAGATGGTGGCAGCTGATCGTTACCGAGAGTTGGTGGCGACCAGCGACGCCCTAAAGAGCATGATGGTGCTATTGGTAGCGCTACTCGGCATGGTGCTGGCTTTGCGCCGCATACAGCCCGCACTCAGAGCGCGAAACTATGTCGAAACCACTCTCAAATGGCTGTTGTTTGCGTGTTCGCTTTTGGCAGTCCTAACGACCTTCGGCATCGTTTTATCGGTTCTATTTGAAGCGATACGCTTTTTTCAGGCAGTACCGATAACGGACTTTCTATTCGGTTTGAGCTGGAGTCCGCAGATGGCGATTCGCGCGGATCAGGTTGCAGCGAGCGGGTCCTTCGGTTTTGTCCCGTTACTGGTCGGTACCCTGTTGATTTCAGCGGTGGCTATGATCATCGCGGTTCCGATCGGATTGATGTCAGCGATCTACTTGTCGGAATATGCCAGTCGCAGGTTTCGCTCAGTTGCCAAACCCGTACTTGAAATTTTGGCGGGCGTGCCAACGGTGGTATATGGCTTCTTTGCAGCGCTGACGGTGGCGCCGTTCATACGTGACCTTGGCGAGTCCCTCGGTTTGACCGTCGCTTCGGAGAGTGCCTTGGCTGCAGGTTTGGTGATGGGCATCATGATTATTCCCTTCGTCATGTCGCTCTCTGATGACATCATCAATGCGGTCCCGGATGCGATGCGCGAGGCGTCCCTGGGCATGGGCGCGACCATGAGCGAAACCATCGTGCGCGTCTTGCTGCCTGCAGCGCTGCCCGGCATCGTCGGCGGCATTCTGCTCGCGGTGTCTCGCGCGATTGGTGAAACCATGATTGTGGTCATGGCGGCGGGTCTATCTGCCAAGTTGACTATCAATCCCCTGGAAGCGGTGACAACGATAACGGTACAAATTGTGACCCTATTAGTGGGTGATCAGGAGTTTGACAGTCCGAAGACGCTGGCGGCTTTTGCGTTGGGTCTGGTGCTATTCTTCGTCACGCTGGTCCTAAACGTTATCGCGCTTTATGTGGTTAGAAAATACCGAGAACAGTATGAGTAAGGCCAAGTCTGCGGACAAAAGCGCAATGATCCAGGCGTCGCTCAAAAAGCGCTACGCCAAAGAGCGTCGCTTTCAGTGGTATGGCCGTCTTGCCGTGCTCACCGGATTTGTTTTCTTGTTCATCCTGATAGTCGATATTGTCAGTAAGGGCACGCCCGCCTTTACCCAACAGTTCATCAAGGTCAGTGTGCATTTGGATCGCGAGACCCTGGACTTGCCAGAAAACCCAACCCGAGAGCAGCTATTCAACGCCAACTACTACGGTGCGATCAGAGCAAGCCTGCGCGATATGTTTCCCGACGTGACGAGCCGCAGGGATAAAGGGCAGCTATATCGTCTGCTCAGTGTTGGCGCGGAGTATGATTTGCGTGACAAATTAATTGAGCATCCGCAGTGGCTGGGCGAAACGCGCGATATTTGGTTGCGAGCACATTCTGAATCCGGCAGTTACCTGAAAGGACAGGTCCATACGAACTTGCCCGAATCGGACCGGAGGGTAAAGGACTTACAGATAGGCTGGTTAGATGAGCTGCGTGCTGAAGGCCGAACAGAAAACCGCTTTAACACCGCCTTGTTTACAAATGGCGACTCCCGCGAGCCGGAAATGGCGGGTATCAAGGTCGCGCTGTATGGCTCGTTTCTCACGCTGCTGGTCACCTTCTTTATCGCTTTTCCGGTCGGTGTGTGCTCCGCGGTCTATTTGGAAGAATTCGCGCCTCGCAATCGCATCACGGATTTAATCGAGATCAATATCAACAATTTGGCGGCGGTGCCCTCCATCGTTTTCGGTCTACTCGGTCTCGCGGTGTTTATCAATTTCTTCGGCCTACCGAGATCCGCGCCGCTGGTTGGTGGCATCGTTCTGTCATTGATGACACTGCCAACGATTATTATTACCTCGAGAGCGGCGATCCAGGCGGTCTCGCCATCTATAAGAGAGGCGGCGTTGGGAGTAGGGGCCTCCAAGCTTCAGACCGTCTTCCACCACGTACTGCCTGTGGCGATGCCGGGCATCCTAACGGGCTCGATTATTGGCATGGCCCAAGCCTTGGGAGAAACAGCCCCACTGCTGATG
>JBCDFM010000284.1:0-5655 GCA_039178015.1 Pseudomonadota bacterium | reverse complement strand
TGTTGGCCTGCCACGAGGAAGTCGAGCTTGCGGCGATCACATCGCGCGCTGAGAGCGGCCGTCGTGTTGACGAACTCTTTCCCAATCTGCGTGGCTTTTACGATCATACGTTTGCTGACCCTGATGTGGGCGAGCTATCCGTGTGCGACGTCGTATTTTTTGCAACGCCACACAATGTCGCCATGAACATGGTGCCCGAATTGCTGGACAATGGCGTTCGCGTGGTGGATCTTTCTGCCGATTATCGCATCAGAGACGCATCAATATGGTCGCAGTGGTACGGTGAGCCTCATGCCAGCCCGCAATACCTGAGCGATGCGGTTTATGGCCTGCCTGAGGTCAACCGAAGGGCCATCGCTGGAGCACGACTGGTGGCCTGTCCGGGCTGCTACCCTACCGCCGTGCAGCTGGGCTTTATTCCGCTGCTGGCCAAAAGTTTGATTGACCCCAATGATCTCATCGCCAGTGCGGCCTCAGGTGTCAGCGGCGCTGGCCGCCAGGCGAATCTGGATAATTTGCTAAGCGAGGCGGGCGATAGTTTTAAAGCATACGCTGTCACCGGACATCGCCACCTACCTGAAATAGAGCAAGGCCTGCAGGACGTGGCGCGGGTCCCGGTAAGCGTCACCTTTGTTCCGCATCTGCTGCCAATGATCAGGGGAATTCACGCCACCTTGTTTGCGCGCCTACACAATGACGTGCAAGACCTCCAGGCAGTATATGAGGAGTGGTACGCCCAGGAGCCGTTTGTGGATGTCTTGCCCGCCGGTGTGCTGCCGCAAACGCGAACAGTACGAGGCGCAAATCGCTGCACAATCGCGGTAGCGGTACCGCAGGCTCGAGACACCGTTGTCGTTATGTGTGCGATTGACAACCTGGTAAAAGGGGCCTCAGGTCAGGCCGTGCAGTGTATGAATATTATGCTCGGGTTGCCTGAATCCATGGGCTTGCTGCAGCCTGGAATACTGCCATGAACGTTGGATCGTCGCGTTGGAGTTGAACCCGGCCCAATGGAGCAGGCGGCAAATCATCATCGCATTGGTGATGCTGCTCATACTGGCATTAGCCGTCGAATTGGGGTTCTACCTCGGGCAGCAGGTTGCTTATCGCGGTATGGGGGCAGAACCTGAAAATTACCAATCAATGCAGGTTGAGTTGATGTCATTGCAAACTACCTTACGAGAGCGAACAACGCAGCTTCAGGTGCTTGAAGCTCGCCGTGATATTGATCTCAAGGCGCTGGAAATGGTGCGAAAGGAGCTGGCAGTGCAGCAAGAGGAGATTGCAGCACTAGAGGAAGGTCTAGCACTTTATAGAGGATTGATGGCATCGGGCGAGCTGGATCCCGGCCTGAATTTGTACGATATGGAACTCATGGCTGGTGAGCGCGCGGATCATTACTTTTTTAGGTTCATTCTTCAACAAGAGGCGCGTAGGCATGCATTGCTGAAGGGTAATCTGGAGGCCAAAGTACGTGGTGTCGCCGAGGGTCAATTCATCGAATTGTCCCTGGCCGAACTCAGTGAAGATATTTCTGCTGCCGGTGTGCCTCTGCAATTTCGCTATTTTCAATCTATAGAGGGTCAAATGGTGTTGCCCGACGGTTTCGAACCCTTGGAAGTAACGGTGGAGGCGAACACCAGAAAGCCAAATGAATTCACGATACGGGAGAGCTTTCCCTGGCAGCTAGAAGAGAGGTTGACTCATGTTGGGAAGTAAGAAATCGGGTGTAAGTATCTCAGGCAAAACCACGCTGCTGTCCACCAAGACGGTTATAAAAGGCGACATCAGCTTCAGTGGCGTTTTGGATGTTGAGGGTCTTGTTAAGGGGAATATTGTGGCTGAGCCGGGCGAAGATGCGTTGGTTAGAGTCATTGACAAAGGGCGGGTTGAAGGCGAAATACGTTCTCCTTCAGTTATCATCAATGGTACCGTCGACGGGGATGTGCATTCCTCCCATCACCTCGAGCTGGCCTCTAAGGCGCGGGTCACGGGCGATGTATACTACGCGAGGGTTGAAATGGCGGCGGGAGCAGAAGTTAACGGCGGCCTCGCTCACACCGATGCTCCCTCAGCTGACGCGGCGGCTGTAGCCCCTCTGACCGGCACCTCGAAAAACGACGAGGAAGCATCTGGCCTCGCAGTGGTGTCTTCTAAACTTGACTAGAATTGGCTTGCTCAACATAATTCAAGGCCGTTTGGGGAACACGCAGTGCTCACCCAACAAAACGAGTATGAGTCATGTCTGTCGCTGAAACATTTAATCCAAGCAGCATTAACCTCTCGACGAACGCGGTTAAGAAAGTTCGCGAACTGGTCGCGGAGGAGCAAAATCCGGCACTGAAGCTGCGGGTTTATATCACCGGAGGCGGCTGCTCCGGATTTCAATACGGATTCAGCTTTGAGGAGGAGGCTGCGGAGGACGATATGGCGATTGAGCGCGATGGTGTCACCCTCGTGGTCGACCCCATGAGCTTTCAGTACCTGGCCGGATCTGAGGTCGATTATCTAGAAGGGTTGGAGGGTTCTCGCTTCGTCGTCAACAATCCCAACGCTGCTACCACCTGTGGTTGTGGCGCCTCTTTTTCGATCTGACATCCTCGCTTTGCCGTTGGTGGCCAAAGCACTCTTCGTCATTTTCGCATTGCTATCGGCAGAGAGGGGCATCACCCAGGTTGTTCCACCTACTGCATCTGAGGAGCGCTTCGTTGCCGATATTGAATTGCAGACAGCTGATCAGTTTAGGCAACTCTTGGAAAGAGCAGAGACCCTTCTGGTAGAGGGGGTAGCCCCTCAGGATGACGAACCGACCGTAACCTTCGTGCTGCACGGACCGGTAATCAAAGACCTACTGCGTCAAAACTATGTTGAAAGTACTGAGCTGGTCAATCTCGCGGCGAGTTTGTCGGCTCTCCAGGTCATCGAAATAAAAGCCTGTCGCACATGGATGGGTGTCCACGACGTACCAGAGGGAGACCTGCAACCCTTCGTCACTCCGGTGAATCTGTGGCGCAGCGAGCTTGAGAGGTTGCGGACGCAAGAAGGCTACCTGGACTTTTAGTCGCTGGGCTTCTAAGCGTTGTAGATAGCGCCCAGCACCCTAGGGCCACTCGCACCGGTTACGGCGGGGGCATTGCCATGGAGCCCCTGCACAGTGCGATGGGCGAGCCAGGCAAAGGTAACAGCTTCAACCCAGTCAGGCGCGAGTCCGAGTTCAGCAGTGCTTCTTGCAACGAGAGGCGTGATGTGGCCATTGAGTCGGGACATAAGATCGTGATTATGCACCCCACCGCCGCAAACGTAGACTTCACTAACTTCGAGTGACGTTGTGCGAATCCCTTTAGCAATCGTGAGAGCAGTCAGCTCGGCCAGTGTTGCCTGCACAACCGCGTGCGGTAGGCTGACGTGTGCTTTCAGCACATCGTCCAGCCACTGGAGATTGAACGCTTCCTTGCCAGTACTGCGCGGCCCCTTCAACTTAAAATAGGGATGCTTTAGCAAGCCGGTAAGAAGCGGTTGATCGGCGTCTGCAGATGCAGACCATTGCCCGCCTCGATCGAAGGCTTGTCCCCGATGTCGCTGTATCCAATGATCCAACAGGGTGTTACCTGGACCACAATCGAAGCCGGCGATCAGCGTTTCACCCTCTAGCAGGCTGACATTCGAAATGCCGCCGATATTCACGATCGCCCTATTGTGGTTAACACTGGCTAGTGCTGCGGCATGGAATGCGGGTGCCAAGGGTGCGCCCTCTCCTCCGGCGGCAAGGTCCCTGCGACGAAAATCAGCGACGGTCGTGATACCTGTTATCTCTGCGATAGTGTTTGGGTCGCCCAATTGGAGGGTGAAGCTGTCAGCGGCCGAGCCCTGCGAGGGAGGGCGATGACGTACCGTCTGACCGTGACTACCGATCGCCCTGACACGATTGGGATTTTCCTCTGCCTTCCTTAGCAGAGCCTGGGTGGCCTCCGCGAACAACCTGCCTAACTCCCGATCCAGGGGGCCCATGCGTTCGATTTCGTTGGTCCCGCTGCTGCTGATATCTGCAATGCGGCCTTGTGTTTCGGATGGGATGGAGTGCTGGTGCGTCGCTAAAAGCTCCGTAGCGCTTTCAGAACAGTTGACCAGAGCGCAATCAATAGCGTCAACACTGGTGCCCGACATCAGACCGATGTAGAGGCAGCTCTCACCAGATTTGCTAGTCGGTGGTGTTTTTTGTGTCGGCCGTATCATTTAGCGCCAGCTGGTTATCGGCCCGCAACGAGGCCAGCTGCAGTGAACGTTCGTTGATTGCCGCTCTAAAGTTCGCCATTTCCGACTCGGGGAGTTGTTTGGCCTTGGGAAGCGATTTGTGGATTTTGCGCGGATCGCGGTGGACCCCGTCAACCAAAAATTCATAGTGTAGATGCGGACCGGTTGCTGCTCCTGTTGCGCCCACGGTGCCAATGACCTGGCTTTGGCCCACGCGCTGGCCTGTTTTCACGTGGCGCTTATGTAAATGTAGATAGCGGGTAACGTAGCGATTTCCGTGTGCGATGAAGACGTAGTTGCCATTAGCGCTGGTGTAGCCTGCTTTGACGACTCGCCCATCGCCGGATGCGTAAACCGGCGTACCGGTGGGAGCGGCATAATCTGTCCCGCGATGCGGTCTCATGGTTTTGTATATCGGATGGAGTCGTCTCAAGTTAAAGTTTGAGCTGATCCTGGTGAAATCAACGGGGGCAAGCAAAAATGCTTTGCGCATGCTAACCCCCTCTTCGTTGAAGTAGTTGCTGTCGCCCTGCTCATCCGTGTAACGAAATGCATTAAACGTCTCGCCTCGGTTGGTAAAAGAGGCCGCTACAATCTTTCCATCTGCATATTTTTCACCGTCCAGGTAAAGCTCTTCGTAGACGAGATGGATCGTGTCTCCCACGCGCGGATCCAATACAAAATCTATGACGCCCCCGAAGATGCTAGCTAACTCCATAATGGTCTGATAAGAAAGCCCTGCCTCTTTGCCAGCGAGAAACAGGGAGGAGGTGATTTCCGCCGTTGCCCAAGACTGGCGAACCTTGGGTTCACGCTGCGCGATTTCGCTTACGAAGCCATTCTCTCCATCACGATATGTTATGGTCTCAAGAGGAGACTTGATAACGCGCACCGCGGCCAGATCACCGTCGGCATCAGATTGAAATGCGATTATCTCGCCTGGAAAAATTCTTGCTAGAGCTTTGCCGTGCTCTGATTCATGGACGACGTCGTGCACATCTCGCTTGGTGAAACCTGCTCGCTGAAAGATCAAAGAAAGGTTATCACCGCGTTTTACAACCTGTTCTATCCAGGCCTGACTGACGGGTAGGGTATTGTCCGACTCTAACTTCTCTGTGCGAGCGAAATTGATATCGGTGGATTGTTCAGTATGGGACAACTTGGAAAATACATCATTGGTTGGTTCCGAGATGGTCACTGCATCGACGTCTGTGGCCGACACTTTCACCTGATCTTGGTCAGCGTTTAGCAGTGTGATGATGGCAATCACGCACGCGGCAATGACCATCATGACAAATCCGTTGTTGCCCGACAGGGGAATTGCGAACTTGTTTTGGGATGTATCGCGGGTACGAGTGGCACCGCGCGGTTTCTTCGCTGTTGCGAACATGCCCCTGTCTTTCC
>JBCDFM010000283.1:0-5690 GCA_039178015.1 Pseudomonadota bacterium | reverse complement strand
CAATGGTCGGGTCCTGGCCTTCGATATTGCGACCGGTGGCATTACCTGGGAGGTCCGGGTGGCGATTCCTCAGGGCCGCTCCGAGATTGAGCGCGTTGTGGACATCGACGGCACTATGGCGCTGTCAGGGCGAGACCTGTACGTCGCCAGCTATCAGGGCAGGCTGGTGGCCATCGATGTTTCCCAGGGCCGTAAAATTTGGCAGCAGGATGTCTCGTCTTTTTCAGGCGTATCTCAGGGCTTCGGTAACGTCTATGTTGCAGATGCCGATGGCACGCTGTACGCATATCAGCGCGGCGGACAGGGTGAACGCTGGACTCAAGGTTCTCTTGCGTTTCGAGACCTGTCGCGCCCAACACCGGTAAGCAGCTATGTTGCGGTGGGTGATGCAGAAGGCTATGTTCACTTCATATCACAGGTCGATGGCAATTTTGCTGCGCGCGTCAGAGCTGACAGTGATGGTGTGCGCGCCGATATGGTGGCCGACGATAACTGGCTCTATGTCTACGGCAACAGTGGCGACTTGATCGCCTATCGGATTACCGCCAAGGACACATGATCCCGGTTATCGCTCTCGTTGGGCGCCCCAATGTTGGCAAATCCACCTTATTTAACCAGCTGACCCGGTCTCGAGATGCGCTTGTAGCGGATTCGCCGGGCCTCACCCGCGATCGCAAATACGGTGAAGCGCTTGTTGGTGATCGACGCGTTGTGGTCATCGACACCGGTGGCATCAGCGGTGACGAGCAGGGCATTGATTCGCAGATGGCGGGGCAATCACTCACCGCTATCGAAGAGGCTGACGTTGTGTTGTTGATCGTCGATGCGCGTGAGGGGCTGCATCCGTCCGATGATGCGCTTGCCAGGCACCTGCGCCAGCAGGGAAAAGACTTCCATCTTGTAGTTAATAAAATTGACGGCATCGATGCTGATGTGGCCAGTGGCGAATTTTACGCCTTAGGCACTAGCACTCTATATAGCATTGCCGCCAGCCACGGGCGCGGTGTGCGCAGCATGATGGATAGCGTTTTGGAAGACTTCCCCGAAGCCGAGCAGATGGAGGGTTCGCCGCACTACCAAGACAGTATTCGCGTGGCGGTGGTCGGCAGGCCGAACGTGGGCAAGTCGACCCTGGTCAACCGACTGCTAGGGGAAGAACGCGTTGTGGTGTTCGACGAACCTGGCACCACCCGTGACAGCATTTACATCGATTACGAGCGCGACGGTCAGGAATATACCTTGATCGACACCGCAGGCGTGCGTAAGCGTAAAAACGTGCGCGAGGTTGTTGAGAAGTTCTCCATTGTGAAAACGCTAAAGGCGATAGACGATGCCCACGTGGTGGTGTTGATGATGGACGGGCATGAAAATATCGTCGAACAGGATATGCACCTGTTGGGGCACTGCGTTGATGCGGGGCGCGCGCTCGTACTGGCGGTGAATAAATGGGACGGTATTGAAGCCGATCAGCGCGAGTGGATTAAGAAAGAACTCAACCGCCGCTTACAGTTTGCGAACTATGCGGATATCCACTTTATCTCCGCACTGCATGGCTCCGGCGTGGGCAAGCTCTACGACTCTATCAACGCCGCTTATCAATCGGCGACCCGCAAACTCAATACCACCGCTCTCACGCGCATTCTGGAAGGTGCAGTGTATGATCATCCGCCGCCGATGGTCGACAACAGACGCATCAAACTGCGCTATGCCCACGCCGGCGGTCAAAATCCACCGCTGGTTGTGATACACGGCAATCAGACCAAGAAAGTCCCTGCCAGCTATCAGCGCTATCTGGAAAACGTGTTCATGCGAGAACTGGATTTAGTTGGCACACCCATCCGTATAGAGTTTCGCACCGGCGATAATCCCTACGCCGATAAGCGCAACACACTCACGCCCAGACAGGTGCAGCGCAAGCGCCGGTTGATGGCACACGTAAAAAAACAAAAGAAAAGTAAGAAGTAGCCTATTGCCGGCACTGTTCTGATGTTCACAGTTCTCCGGTAGATCATGGCGTAACCACAAGCAGCTTAAAGGCAGAGGGGGAGTTAGATCGGCTCTCGGTACCGCTGGGAACAACCAGCTACTGAGAAGGGTGTCATAGTGCGCAATGACACTGACAGGTATTGCCGTCGAGTATGTGTCGGCTTGTCTCGTCATTTGTTGAGGCCTAGGCCATTTAGATGAAATCACCTGGGCTGTGCCGTTCTGCTAGCTGGGATTCCTCTGGGCCCCACACGCGATTGACCCGGCAACCGCGTTGATAGCCGGGCCGTGCTTCAATCTCTTTTGCCCAGCGAATGACGTTCTGATATGACTTCACGTCGAGAAACTCAGCAGCCTCATAAATATTATTTAAGACTAGCTCGCCATACCAGGGACAGGTGGCGATATCAGCGATGGTGTAGTCTTCGCCAGCCAGGAAACGGTTGTCGCCCAGCCGTTTGTCCAGCACATCGAGCTGCCGCTTGACCTCCATCGTGTAGCGATCGATAGGATACTGATACTTCGCCGGCGCGTAAGCATAAAAGTGGCCGAATCCACCGCCGAGAAAAGGTGCACTGCCCATCTGCCACATCAGCCAGGACTGACAAGCGGTTCGCTCGGGTAGGGCCCGGGGATAAAATGCGTCAAACTTTTCCGCCAGGTAGACAAGAATCGCGCCGGATTCAAACACTTTAGTAGGCGGGTTGCTGCTGTAATCCACTAGCGCTGGAATTTTGGAGTTTGGGTTGATATCAACGAAGCCACTGCCAAACTGATCCCCCTCCGTAATATCAACGGGGTAGGCATCATACTCGGCGTCGCTGATGCCTAGTTCAACAAGTTCCTCGAGCATCACCGTTACCTTGACGCCATTAGGCGTGGCCAGTGAATAAAGTTGCAGTGCATGCTCACCCTTGGGTAGGGCTTTTTCATGCGTGGCACCCGATACAGGCCGATTGATATTGGCAAATTTGCCGCCGCTATCTTGGTTCCACTCCCACACCTGCGGTGGTTCGTAACTGTTTGTATCGGTCTTCTCTGTATCTGTCATTGTTGTTCATTCCTTTTAATCTATTCAGCCAGAGGTTCAACTCGTGAGTACCACGACTAGAACCTCTAGAGCTCAATCGAGAAATCTGTGTGGAAAGAGCGTTCGGTATCTTGAGTTCACTATTTAGAGACTTTTTAGTGCCTCAATAACTTCACTTGGTTCTTGTCGCTTCGTGTAGTCGGCCTCGACAAAAGCGCTGATGATGACTCCATCTTTATTAACAACAAAGGTTGCTGCTAGGGGGAGTTCATATTGACCTTTGCCGTTGTACTGCTCTAGATCAATACCGAATGATTTGTATACGGGGCGCAACTCTTCAGGTAACGCAAAGACTAAACCCAACTGTTTTGCATACTCAGCGTTCCGATCACTCAGTACTTCGAAGGCCAGTTCATTTTTTTCCACTGTACTTAACGAGGAATCCGGCAGTTCAGGAGTGATGGCTACCAGCGTCGCTCCGGCCGCTTTCATCTCCGGGAGAACTCGCTGATACGCCTTCAGTTCCAGATTGCAGTAAGGGCACCAGCCCCCGCGGTAGAACGTGATAACCAGGGGCCCTTGAGCCAATAGGCTTCGCAGTTGGATCTTCTCGCTTTTCGCGTTGATGAGTTCAGCGTCGGGCAACTCCTGGCCTTTCTTGATTGCGCTGTCCGCCAGGCCAGAGTCGACCAGGTCTTTGGTTGCCTGCCCCATTAAGGATTGGACTTCTTCGGGTACGCTCGCCAAGAATTCTTCTCTAAAGGACTCTATTTCAGCGTGTAATGACATGTAGTTACTCCATTTGAATGACAGAATTAGCTTGAGCATTCATTCAAGCACAGCTTGATTGATCATTCAAGTTAAACTTGATCGATTATTCAAGTTGAGATAATCTTTTTGTTAAATCAATCAGTTGACGAGCAAATATGGGTCGAGCGCAATTCGACGAACGAGAGGTTGTCCACGCCGCAACCAACCTGTTTTGGCAGTACGGGTATCAGGCGGTGTCGATGCAAGATCTGGTTGAAGGCACCGGACTAAACCCCGGAAGCCTGTACCTGGCATTTACCAATAAAGAAGGCTTATTTGCCGCATCTCTAGAGACCTACATCGCAGAGAGCTGTACGCGGTTGGAAGACTCTCTAGCAGATTCAAAATCGGTTGGAAAAAGTCTTTGCGAGCGTTTAGAAGGCATGGTTGACGATGCGACAACCAGGGATTTCTGTAGCTGCTTTCTCGTCAGGGCTCAGCTTGAGCTGGCGAAGGATAGCGACACACATACTGAACTGCTGCAATTGGTGCAAGGGGGTTTCGACTCTGTAAAGGCGATTTACCGAGAGGCCATCGCCCGTGAATATGGAGAGGATAAGGCCGAGGCTTTCGCCAGCAGTCTGATGCTGCACATTTTCGGATTGCGCGTCTATGGGTACCAGAATCACTCTAAAGAACAGGTACTAGACACACTGAAGCTTGGGCTATATTGGCTGCCGTGGTAAGCGTAGTCGCTGCAAAGTCAGGTGCAAGCCAAAAGATAGATTGCTAAAAGCGCTACGTATTTTGCACCGGTAGAATATGCAAACCGAGCGAGCGGCAGAGCGCTCGCTATGCTTGATTCCTCACAGAAGGTTGGCCTTGAACACTGGCTAAAAGGGGACGTTATCATTGGCAGACCAACGACGAGGAGCACGCTGCTTCCGTAGTGATCCTTCGTAGAGATGGTAAACCTCGCATAGATATCGATTGAACACCATGACCAAGCACGATAAGGCTCGAGGGACCATCTGATCGCAGTAGAGTTTCATTGCTTGAATCAGGACAAACAGAAATCTCTTCGGTGCAACGGCTATTACGAGCACCCAGGCTGGCGGTTGCGAACTCGCGGTTTTTTCCGCTAACAGTTGAGCTTCGTTGTTGCTTTTCTCAACCCAAAAATAAACGTGAACACAATTTGGTCGATCGCGACTCAATCGAGATCCGACAGCCGTGTGTTCAAATACTATGCATGTAAACAGATCCAAATCAGCGTGCATGTTAGTGAACTTTCAATTGGCTGCTGCGTGGTCTACGCTTAAAGCACTTTCAGCCGCAGGGACGATGCCATGATCAAGCAAAAAAACCTTATAAATTTCGCGGTTTTTTCAAGTGCCGTTTTTCTTATGGTAATTAGTCCACTCAGCTGGTCGCAGATGGTGACTAATGGGTATATCTGTGCAGCGAAGAATCCGGGCGGGGAGGATACTCGCCGCTTTTATCGAGAACAGGACGGCGTTGCAATCAACCTATCTCCCAACTCGTCTTTTCCTATCGTTTGCCCGATCATAATTGACGGTTCGCTATCCAGTTTCGCCGTGGTCATACGACTGGGTAATACAGGCTCGTCAACGCAGTCGTTTTCTTGCGCGCTTGAGGAATACGATCTTGATTTCAATTTGGTAAAAACGACCGGCAAGACTGTTAACGTCGCAGCGGGTCAAACCGGTGATCTCAGCTGGGCTCCTATCAATCTTGTACGAGACAACAACTATCTAAGTATGCGCTGCATCTTACCGCCTAAAGGTACCGTGGGCACGTTTGTCTGGTTCTAAGCGGCTACCACTGCATGAAGACCGTCTGGGTTTCTATTGTTACGTCTTCAGCCGTATCGTTGGTGTGGATGGTCTGGCTGATCGGTTTT
>JBCDFM010000282.1:0-5697 GCA_039178015.1 Pseudomonadota bacterium | reverse complement strand
CATTATGCTCGAAGAGGTGGTGGTGACCGCCCAACGTCGGGAACAAAACCTGCAAGACGTGCCGGTGAGCTTGACAGCGTTCTCCGGCGAAACGCTAGAAGAGCGTAATATCAAGAGCTCCATCGAATATCTGGCTATCACGCCGGGAGTGAGCTTCACTGAGGATGGCCAAACCGGTAGCCGCGGCCTCGGCATTGCGATACGCGGCGTAACCAACTTGATCACCGGCGAGAACGCCTTCGTAAACTCCGTTGGCATTTACCTTGACGAGTTCAGTGTGGCATCTGTGCCCAACAATGTGGCCAACCCCAACCTTTCCGATATGAACGTGGTCGAAGTCCTGCGCGGGCCACAGGGTACTTTCTTTGGCCGTAACGCTGTGGGTGGCGCGCTTAACCTGACAACCAACAAGCCCACTGATGAATTTGAGGGGTCGGTAACCGTTGGCGCAGAAACCTATGAGGACGCAGGCGACCAATATAACGTTACCGGCATTATCAACGTGCCGGTCAGTGACGCACTGAACGCGCGCGGCGTTGTCTACTACGCTGACAGCGACGGCTTTGTGGAAAATGCCTGTAAGCAGGGCGCCAATTTAAATCGATGTCCCGGTGCTGTTGAAAATGGCTTTACCCCGAACGGAGCCGACGGCAGTGGCTTCGAGTCTGTTAACGCTCGGATTCACCTCGACTGGGACGTGTCGGATAAGACCAATATCCTGACCTCTGTTTACTACTCAGACGAAGATCAGGACACGGACGAAAATGTACCATCTGGCGTTCTGGACCTCGACTCCATCGATACTTTTGGCTTAGGTGATGGCGCATTAGATCCCGGTACCGGCTTCTGGTATCAGGGCAACTATGATGAGCTAAGTCACGATCTGGACGAGCGCACCACAAATGAATCGACAGTCGCAATCGTAAATATCACTCACGAGGTTAACGACAACATCACGCTGAAGTCCATCACAGGACTCATTGATGCATCTTTGGATCGCACCTTTGACAATGACCTGGTCGGCGGAGTGGATACCATCCGACGAGATAACTCCTACGACGGCGAGTCATGGAGCACGGAGTTCCGGGTCCAGGTGACTGAAGATGCATACGACCTTGTCGTCGGTGCCATGTATGCCAGCGACGAACAGAAACAGGATAATGATGTGGCAGTGTCTACGTCACCGACGGCAACACTGGACGGCGTCGGTTGGCTCCCACCCTTCCCTGAAGGTTTGGGACTGGCACTCAACCAGAAAAAGTGGGAACTGGAGAGTTGGGCCGTGTTCGCTGATTTCACCTGGCACGCGACAGACCGTCTTGATCTTGTGGTTGGGGCGCGTTACACAGATGACGAGGTGAAAAACTCCTTGCAGGGTAACAGCATCGGGCCAGCACCGGGCTGCCCAGGCGATCCATCCTGTTTCACTAACTTCGCGAACCCACCTGCCTCAGGCAGCCGCAGCTTCGACAACATCTCTCCTCGCTTTGTCGCACTGTATCAGGTCACGGATGATATCAATGTTTACGGTACCATCTCGCAGGGCTACAAAGCAGGTGGTCTATCGGTGGGCAACAACACCAATGCTGATGGCAACCCCGCGATTGTGCTGCCCTTCGAAGAGGAGGAGCTTTGGAACTATGAGCTGGGATTCAAGGGTGAACTGTGGGACAACCGTGTACGTTTGAATGCTTCTTTGTATTACCTGGAATGGTCTGATCTGCAGCTGGAGTCTTTCCGACTGCTTACACCGGGCGACCTGTCGTCTAACTTCGAACAGACCATCAACGTGGAAGACGCCGAGGCCTGGGGTAGCGAGGTAGAAGTTCTGGCAGCGCTCACCGACAACCTGACGCTGATCGCGAACGCCGGCTATATCGATACGGAAATCACGAGTGATACCACCGCGGAGATTACCGGCGGGTTTAATGTCGAGCTCGAAGGCCTGGAACTGCCAAAAGCTCCCGAGTGGACTTACACCGCCAGCCTGCAATACCGGTTACCCATCGGCGAGAGCGGCAATGAAGCCTGGGTACAGCTGGAGTTCATCCACAGAGACGGCCAGTTTGGTGATATCGAAGCGCTGACCTATCAGCAGACGGACGGCCCCTCCCCTAACTCCGGTCTTTCAAGAAACTCTATCGCACAGTTTGGTGACTATCCGTTCCGAACCCCGGATTACGACGTATGGAATCTGAGAGCCGGGTATGACACCGAGCATTGGCGCTTTAACGCCTATGTCCAGAACCTGGACGGCGAAGACTACTACACCGGTACCGGTGAAAACTTCGGTGTCAGTGGCATTCGCCTGCGACCCACCCCGCGCATTATCGGTGGTAGCGTGCAGTATAGGTTCTAATCGTAACGGAGTGTGTTACAACACATCCCCGCACAAAAAAGCCCGGTTATTGCCGGGCTTTTTTGTGGAGTGGCCACTCATCCCATTACCCAGTGCGAGCCTGACCAACGCGAGCATTTCAGTATCGCTGCGCCGCGCGGTGACCCGCTGGCGCACGTTTCAAAGGGCGTAGCTTCTCCGCTGGGATACTGTGTCAGGGCTGGATTTTTGAGTTATCCTGACGATACCGCATCACGTACAACGGGTGACAACAAATGGGCTGTAAACCCAATATCTCCATCGCCGGCAGCCTATTGCTGGCACTAACAGGACTCCACTCAACAACCGCTGCAGGTCAAGACAACTGCTCGCTACCCGATATGCTCCTGACGGTGGGCGAGATTACCTTTGTCGATAATGGCGACGAGGGTGTGAGCCCTGGAGACAATCGGATTCTGACCCACCATCTCGCCGACGAGAATGGCGATGAGGTAGGCATCGTCAATGTGATCAGCACCGTACTGCACTCGCCGGTACCAGCGGCAACGACCATGTATGCGGAGGGAGCGATGCATTTTGATGCCGGAACGCTACATTGGAGCAATACGTCAACACTGGTGGATGCCGCTGATACCAGCCGAACAACCGACGATGCGTTTGACACCGTGGTGTTAGGCGGAACGGGCGCTTTCCGATACGCTACGGGCACCTTCCACCTGGCACCGCGAGCGGACGGCTCCTACGATATGTCATTCGACATTTCATGCGAACGCTAAGCACATGACGACATCGACTACCGGGTAGGTTACACAAACAAAGACATGCGCTTGAACAAGAACATTGCCATCCTCAGCGTACGTGCCGCTGCCATCTTGCTGGCGCTATCGCGCGTAGCCTCACCGGCGGTCGCCCAAGAAGATTGCAATATTCCGGATCTGATCCTACACCTTGGAGAGATTGCCTACATCGACCATAACGGTGAGGGACCAACGCCGGGCGATAACCGCATACTGACCCACTCTCTTTTTAGCGAGAATGGCGAAGAGGTAGGCGTCGTACACGCCATGAGCACGATCCTCAACTCACCGTCACAGGAGGGCACAGCAATCTACGTTAAGGGTGTGTTTTATTTCGATGACGGAAAGCTCTACTGGACGAATACCCAGACGCTGGCCAATCCCCGCGACACAGATACGTCAACCGCTGACCAGGTAGAAACCGTCGTTACCGGTGGCACCGGTGCCTACCAGAATGCACGCGGTGTTTTTTTCCTATCACCTGTCGAACAAGACCAATACAGTCTTCAATTCGAAATCTTTTGCAACGGCTAGATTTCACGGCTCTGAACACTCGATCAGTATGAGTTTAAGTAAGGCCCAAACGCCTCGATAAAGATTAGGCTATCTCTCACAATGGCTGTAATACACAGCAATCGAGTGTGTCGTCTTATTTGAAGTGTAACCCCTGGCTGACTTGAAAATGCCAGCGCATGTGGATGGGGCAAGATCTCAATGCAAGGTAGATCTCAATCAGCCTAGTCGGCTAGATCGCATAATAGGAGCTACTGCTGCAGTCAGACCGCCCGTCATGTGATACCTGGCCTCAGGTTCCCAGAAGCTTGATGATAATCACGAGTACAATGCTAACAACCAGGCCGAACATCACCTTTGCAAAATCCATCGCCACATTGCTTACGGTTGAGCGATTGAACCGGCCATCCAACATCAAACGCATGCCTAACTCTCGGCCCGCAAGCAGTCCGACGAAAACCCAGGTTGTGCTCATGGGCAAATTACCCGTCCAGGGCAGTTTATAATCAAAACCCAGAAAGCTGTCGTACTTAAAAATGTACAAAATGATGCCGTAGAGTAAATCGATAAACGTTGCGGCTCGAATGTCGGCGGTATTAGTCTTAGAACGAACCACTTCCTGCACCGCACCACCGCGAGTATAAAAAGTAAACGCCAGCAAACTGAGAAAGATGAACAGCGTAATGGAAAACTCGATGATCGAAAGATCGTATCCACCACGCAAAAATACGTAGATGTTGGCCAGGTCTTGCGTCAGCCACTGAAACCACAAAAACCCCGTTGCAAGCCACTGAGCCGTAATCCAATAGGGCTGGCTAGATTCGCTCACAGGCTTTTCGATAAAACGCTTCTCAGTCAATTCGGTAAATACAATGTAAATGAAGCCGGCGAGAACAAACGCCAGCACACACCCCGAGAATGATTTGAAAATCATTCCGCCCAGCAATGAGTTGGTGTCAAAAATACCGGCCAACGTGATGCCTACATCCTGGGGAGCATCAGTAAGCGTAAACAAGGTGAGAATCATAAACGTGGTGCTAACGGGAACACCCAGTCGTGTGATCACTAAGAGGACAAGTGGAGGCAGCGCGTAATACCACTTATAGTCCAGTGTTGTTAGGCTTGTTCGGTATCTGTCTAAGCGGCCATAGGAGATATCACTGTGCATATAACCGTAGACAAGTGCAGCAGACAGAATCGCGGCGGCAAACAGCCACAGTACCCACCACTGCAGTCGTTTCTCGTTTGAAGTGAGAAAGGTACCCAGCGTCTGTATGACGTCGTTCGCGACGACCGAGTAGGCGGCTAGGGTAAACCCTATCCACATCACTATGAGTGATAGATCCAAATTCAGCACTTACTATTTAACAGGCCAGTAATAGCGACCAGCCCGCAAAAGCGCCAGGCGAGGTTTCTAGCATTGTACCCAAAATGAGAACGCAAACATTACTGTAGGTTCCCCGCCGTTGTCGTGACGCGGTAACATTGCGTTTCACACTTTGGATTCTCCCGATAAAGGCATCCAATGCTCAGGCTATTACTGTTTCTGTCGATTCTCTCCCTCGCAGTATTTAGCGCAACAGCTTGGAGTGCAGATCAGGAACAACAACCCAACATCATTCTAATCGTGGCAGATGATTTGGGCATGGGCGATCTTGGCGTGTTTGGTAATGACATTATCAAAACACCCCATCTGGATGCCCTAGCGGCACAAGGCGTGGTGTTCAACCAGTTCTATGCTAGCGCGAATATTTGTTCACCCTCCCGCGCGGGTTTGCTCACGGGGCGCTATCCTATTCGCAGCGGCATGGCCTGGGACGTCGTTAACGCAAAGGACGAGCACGGTCTACCAGTAGAAGAAGTTACGATCGCTGAAGTGCTTAAAGATGCAGGCTACAACACCGCCATGGTGGGCAAGTGGCATCTCGGCAACCGTGCAGAATTCTGGCCGACGCGGCACGGCTTCGACAGCTTCTATGGTGTATTACACTCAAACGATATGCCTGACTTTGCCCTGTATGATGATGAACAAAATATCGAGCAACCCGT
>JBCDFM010000281.1:0-5723 GCA_039178015.1 Pseudomonadota bacterium | reverse complement strand
GGCGTGCGCGCCATAATTGCGCCTACGTGCTCCGCCTGCGTCGCCACTTTTACCAAACCGGCACCACAGCGCAGGGCTGCTTCGGCTGCCAGGGCCACCGCACCGCCCATACCACTGTCCCCACCGACTACCAGCACAGTGCCATAGCTGCCCTTGTGCGCGGTAGCAAATCGGACCGGTAAGCGCTGCAGCAGATAGTCCAGCTCCAAGCGCGTGCCATCGCTATCGACCTGTGCGTAAACTTCGGGCGGCACCCCCAGGTCGAAAAATTCAATCGCACCGGTATAGTCAGCCGCGCAGTGAGTGAATAAACCCCGCTTGAGTCCAATAAAGGTAACGGTTAGATCAGCACGGACCGCCGCGCCCAGGACTCGACCTGTATCAGCGCATAATCCCGACGGGACATCCACTGCCATAACCGGCGCGCCTGCACTATTAATCGCATGAATCGCGCTTTTGTAAGCGTCGCGCACATCACCACCGAGGCCCGTGCCGAGCATGGCGTCAACGATCACACCGACGCCCATCAGAGGCGTGCTGCTAAAGGGCGAAATCGACACGCCGTTGCCCAGGGCTTGTTCGCGGGCCAGCAAGGCATCGCCACTCACTTTTTTTGGATCGCCAATTTGCAGGACGCTCACCTCAATACCCCGCTTGTGCGCCAAATCCGCAATCAGATAGCCATCCCCACCGTTGTTTCCGGTACCACACAGCACCTGAATCCGCTCGGGATCGGGCCAGACCTGCAGCAACGCGTTAAACGCCGATGCCGCGGCACGGGCCATGAGCACAATCCCCGGAATGTCATGACCTTGAATGGCGGTGCGATCGAGCTCGCGGGTCTGCGCTGCGGTATAAAGCCGCTCGGTGCCGAAAGCACGCAGCGCCGTGTGATCTGGATTTAGTGTGGGCATGGGTTTTGTGAGTAATTAACAAATGCCATATTCGTCCCCGGCTTCTGGCAAAATTATACCCCGAACTGATTGCAAGACAGCGCCTTAAATTGCTACCCGTAGAAACCACAGACAACGATATCGAGACCCTGGACCAGCTGCGGCAGTGGTCGCGCGAGCTGGGATTCAGCCAGCTAGGCGTCACCGATATCGATCTGGCCGAGCACGAGGCCTACCTGCAAAAGTGGCTGGATGCGGGCTACCACGGCAGCATGGACTACATGGCACGTCACGGAACCATGCGCTCGCGACCTGAGGAGCTGGTGCCCGGCACCTGTCGCGTGATCACGGTGCGTATGGACTATCTGGCCGACGATACCCGCCCTGATGAAGTGCTGGCCTCACCGGACAAAGCCTACGTGTCTCGCTACGCGCTGGGTCGCGACTATCACAAATTGCTGCGCAAGCGGCTGGCGCAACTCGCCGCAAAGATTGAGTCTATGGCCGGCGGAGGACGCTATCGTGCCTTTGTGGATAGTGCGCCCGTTCTGGAACGGGCTCTGGCTGAGCGCGCCGGCATGGGCTGGATAGCGAAGAATACGATGCTGATCAATTCAGAGGCCGGGTCCTGGTTTTTTCTGGGAGAGATCTATACCGACATGCCGCTGCCGACAACGCCTGTACAACAAAGCAAACACTGCGGTAGCTGTACAGCCTGTCTGGATATTTGCCCCACCCAGGCGTTTAACGGCCCGTTTTCGTTGGATGCACGCAAATGCATTTCCTACCTGACCATTGAGCACAAGGGCAGTATTGACCCGGGTCTGCGTCCGCTGATGGGCAATCGCGTTTTCGGCTGCGATGATTGTCAGCTGGTGTGCCCCTGGAACAAGTTCGCCCAGATCACCCGCGAGGGCGACTTCACGCCACGCCACGGCTTGCAAAGTGCAGATCTGGTGGACTTATTCATGTGGGATGAAGAGACGTTTATGAGGCGCACCGAGGGTTCAGCAATCCGCCGTATCGGTTACGCGCGCTGGCTGCGCAATCTCGCGATAGGTTTAGGCAACGCGCCGACATCCGATCGCGTCACACAAGCTCTGCGTGCTCGTCTGGGCTTTCCTTCGGCGTTGGTACGCGAACACGTCTACTGGGCGCTGCAGCGCCACGGTTGTCAGGCGCGCTCTGCCAGAGATGGCGACTGATTAAGCGTTTAAAGCGAGGAAATGATCGCGGTAGTATCGCAGCTCCTCGATCGATTCACGAATATCATCCAGCGCCAGGTGCGCTGCCTTTTTATTGAGTGCGCCCCCCAGATCGGGCCGCCAGCGCTGCATGAGTATTTTCAGGGTGCTGACGTCTAAATTACGATAGTGGAAATAACGCTCCAGCTCAGGCATGTGGCGGGCCATAAAACGCCTGTCCTGACAAATGCTGTTCCCGCACATCGGTGACGCACCGCCAGGGACCCACTGATGGAGGAAGGTCAGGGTTTTTTCGACTGCGCTGTCTTCATCGTCCACGCTGGCGCGCACTCGGGCAACCAGACCCGACTGGGTGTGGTGAGTGGTGTTCCACTCATCCATCGCCTCGAGCACTGCGTCGTCCTGATGCAGTGCAACCACTGGGCCCTCCGCCAGGGTATTGAGATTACTGTCTGTCACTATAGTGGCAATTTCGATTACCACATCGCGATCCGGGTCGAGGCCGGTCATCTCCATATCGACCCAGATCAAGTTGCTGGCATCTGGCATAGGGGATCGCTTCTGACTACCGCTTGGCTCAGAGTGTATCAAATTGCCTCGACAGCGCTATGGACTCAACCAATAATGCGGCTATGTCCAGACGAAAACTGACTCGCCAGCAGGCCTGGCGGATCGAAAAAATCCAACAGGAACGCAGCAAGCGCGCCCAGCGCCGCGACGCGCAGGCGGAATCCTCCCTGGCCAGTGGCGAGTTGGGTCCGGAGCAGCAGGGGCTGATTACCGCTCACTTCGGAACACAGGTGGAAGTGGAAGCCGACACCGGTGAACGCCAGCGCTGCCACTTGCGGGCCAATCTCGATGGCCTGGTCACGGGAGACAGGGTGGTCTGGTGCGAGGGCAATCCCACGGGTGTGATCGTTGCGCAAGAGGCGCGTCACAGTGCCCTGTCGCGCCCCGACGGACACGGCAGCATGAAAACCATCGCGGCCAATATTGATCAGATCATTATCGTAATGGCACCCAAACCCGAACCTCATGCCGCCATGCTTGATCGCTATCTGGTTGCCGCCGAGACCGTCGGCATCGAGCCCGTGATACTGCTGAATAAGATTGATCTATTGAACTCCGATGCAGCGCTGCATCAACAGATGCAGGACCTCCTGGCAATTTATCCAGAACTGGGATATCAGGTGATTCACGCCTCAACCAAGACGGGTGGCCTGTCTGAACTGCAGAGAACTTTGAACACGCGCACCAGCGCTTTTGTCGGGCAGTCAGGTGTAGGCAAGTCGTCTCTGGTTAATGCACTACTGCCGGACGCCGACCTGGCAGTCGGTGACCTGTCTGCAACCCACGGCAAGGGCACACACACCACCACCACCGCCAGGCTGTTTCATCTGCCCTGCGGCGGCACCCTGATCGACTCGCCCGGTATTAGAGAGTTTGGTTTATGGCATATGAGCCGCGCGCAAATTGAGCAGGGTTTTCGCGAATTCCGGCCCTTGCTGGGCAAATGTAAGTTTCGTGATTGCCAGCATGCGCACGAGCCGGGCTGTGCGATTCTGGACGCACTCGCATCGGGTGAGATCAGCAACCGACGAATGGATAGTTTTCGCCATATTGTGAACAGCCTGGATGCAAACCCGTTTTAAGTTGCAGTGCAGATACGAGCACCGGATCGGCCCGGCATCAGCTTTTTTGAAATGCCCCCAAGGGTTCACCAAGCCGGGTACTGGATCCCGCCGTTAGTGTGGGGTCTAAGCTCACGCTCGACTGCGGAAAAAGCAATATCACTGTCGAGCCCAACATGAATCGACCCATCTCTGCTCCCTTCTCGAGTTCCACGGCCGCCGGCGCTGCAGAGAAGTCGGTGATTGCAGGAGCGCTGGTACGCGGCGCCACCTGCCCGGCCCAGACGGTCGCAATGCCAGCCACCACCATCGCACCGACCAGCACCATGGCCATTGGACCGACTGCTGTATCGAAATAACACACCAGACGCTCGTTGCGCGCGAACAGCCGGGGCACATGCTCTGCCGTGGTTTGGTTGACGGAAAACAGCTTGCCTGGAATATAGCTGGTTGCCGTCAAACGGCCAGAAACAGGCATATGCACCCGGTGATAGTCCTTTGGAGAGAGATAAATAGTGGTAAAAATACCGTCTTTGAATTGTTGGGCACGGCCGCTGTCGCCACCCAACAGCTCCAGCGTTGAGTATGTTCGCCCCTTCGCCTGGAATATTCGGCCGAATTCAATCGCACCCAGCTGGCTGATCTGGCCATCCGCCGGCAACACCAGATCCGAACTGCTCACCGGTCTTGCATCATCACGCAGCGGACGGGTGAAAAAATCGTTGAACGTCGGATAACTTGCCGCATCTGGCTGGGCGGCTTCAGACATATCGACTTTGAACTGCCTTATAAAAATCCTGATAAGGCCATTTTTTAGCCAGGCAGGGCGGCGTAGGCTCGCAAGCCCTCCGGTAAATCGGGACAATAGGTGCTGCGGCAAAATGTGCTGAATAAAGATGAAAATCTTGTCCATACACCGTAGTGTAACGTTATTGGGCTGAGACCATGTAGATTGTACTAGTGAAGATTTGGCTGCTGACACTGTTGTTGACCACGCCAGCTCTGGCTGTAAGCGACGCGAAGGCCAGCGATTCCCCTGTTGAATCCGATGCCGCGCCCGTTTCATCTGGAGATTCTGACAGCGCGCCAAGCAGCAGAAACTGGCTGGATTCGACCCACGATTATGCCAACCAGCGCGCCTACCAGCTCGCCCAGTGGATGGACGATTACTTCGGAGCGCCCAACTACGATCTAGAATCAGCCGAATCCCTGGTGCGTATCGACTTAAAGACCGAGTGGGACGAGGAAAACGGCACCAAGGAAAAGATCAAGCTTCGCGGTAAACTCAATCTACCTAAGGTCTCTAAACGCCTGGACCTGGTGTTCAGCGATGATTCAGGCGATGAGCTCGATAGCGATCAGGACTTGCAGCAAGACAATAACGATGTTGGCCTGGTCTATGAAGTTACCGAGGGCAAGCACGACCGCTTCGATCTGACCATGGGGCTGCGCTGGAACCGCTTGCGTCCAGGTGTGCGCTATCGGTATCAGGGCGGCCTCTGGGATAACAGCAACTATCGCTTTACTCAGCGCTTCCAGTGGGACAACGATAACGGCGCCTTTTCCACCTCGCAGATCGAGTTTAACCATGGTGTGAGCGAAAACCGTATTTTGCGCTGGAATAACCGGGCCATTTACGGTGAAGAAACAGATGGTGTCGAATGGATCACGCGGTTGGCCATGCTGCAGCGAGCGCGCTCAAAAATTGCCGGACACCGCGTTGCCATGGCCTACTATGGCTCCATAAAGGGTGTTACGGACCCAGAGTCCTATATCAAAAACTATCGCCTTGGCGTGGTGTATCGTCGATCCATTTATCGGCGCTATCTATTCCTGGAAGTGGAGCCTGCCTACAACTACCGAAAAAAAGAGCCTGAAGAAAACCGGCAGTTCGCCTGGAGTATTGGCGTGACCCTGGAGATCGCCCTGGAGAGCGGCCGGCACAAGCGGCATCGCTCTGCAGCCGACGATGATAAAAACAACGACAGCCCCTC
>JBCDFM010000280.1:0-5726 GCA_039178015.1 Pseudomonadota bacterium | reverse complement strand
CTGGTGGCAATGGTGTCGAAAACCGACGACCCTGTACCCACTACCATTCCCACTATTGTCACCGCCACCGAGCCAACCGAGCTTGTCGTGACTCAGGGTCAGCCCGAGTGGATCACACTCACCGGCGGTAAGTTGCTCTACGTTGAAAACACGGAAACCCCCTGGATCCGGGATCTGGCTAGCGGCAATATGTATATTCAGCTCTCTGGCAGATGGTTTCGTGCCAGTAAGCAGGAAGGCCCCTGGACGTTTGTGCGCGCCGACAAGTTGCCGGATGCTTTTTCAGAGATACCGCCAGCGTCGGATATAGGCGGTGTTCGCACCTCTGTCGCCGGCACAGTGGAAGCCAATGAAGCCATCGCCGATGCCAGTATTCCGCAGACAACCGCAATAAAGCGCGACCAGGCGACGCTGGCAGTGCGCTACGATGGCGACCCCAAATTCGAAGCTATCAAAGGTACCGATGTAGCGTACGCGGTGAACACCTCATCCCAAGTACTGCGCATCGATGGCGTTTATTACGCGGTGGATGAAGGCGTTTGGTTCACCTCCGCCGGGCCCACTGGTCCATGGAGCGTGGCAGATAATGTGCCCAGCGATAAGATCGCACAAATTCCACCCACCTCACCGGTATACAACACCACCTACGTGCATATCTATGATGCAACTCCCAGCGTAGTCTATGTCGGCTATACGCCAGGCTATCTGTGGTCCTTTCCCTACTATGGCGTTCCTGTCTACGGTACGGGATGGTACTACCCACCCTATTGGGGTGGCGGCTATTACTATCCGCGTACACCCACCTGGGGTTTCCACGTGGGCTACAACCCCTGGACCGGCTGGAACTTTGGCGTGAGCTGGGGCGGCCCGTTTTTCCGGGTGGGTGTAAGCTGGGGCAACAGCTGGGGTGGCTGGGGCTGCTGCGGCGGCTGGTACGGCGGCGGCTACCGCCACAACGATATCAACATCAACACCGGCGATATCAACATCGGTAACAACGTCAACATAGGCAACCGGCGCAATGACATTGCTGCCCTGCGTAATCGTGAATCGCAAAACAATTTATATGACAGGCCAAAAAACAAAGCCCGCAATGCACCGCTGGCGAGAACGGAAAACGGACTGCAGCGCGCGCGCAGCAACCCGGAGCGCAAAGACAACCTGTTTGCCGATAGACAGGGGCAAGTGGCGCGCCGAGACGGCGATGACTGGCAGGTGCGGCAGAACAATCAGTGGGAAAGGCCGGCCAGTAACACTCGCGATTTGAAATCCAACGAAAGAATTTCTGGCGGCATCGATCGCGCCCAAAATGTGAATCGCGGCGACATGCAGCGACCGCAGTTCGATCGAAGACAAATGAACCGCGAGTTTGGCGCACGCAAGCGGGGGAACATGAGACGAAGGCGCTAACGAGTAGTCGCAGCGTGAACGAACAAGCCAAAGCGAAGACCACTCTCGCTACCCTTATTGTTTTTCGCCAACAGCATCGCGCAGGGGTCTCTCTGGAAAAAGCTTGGCATCCTACGTCGACTTCGAAATTCGCACCAGAGTGTTTAGCGTCTTCACCGATATTTGCTACTACAGCATTCCGACCTCGGCGCAGTGCGGCCTAAACTGCAAGTCTGTCATCAAACCTGAGTGCGCGGCGTGGGTGAGAGATAACGGGCGCCTCAGCTAGCCATTCTTATCTCCCGCAAACACAGGAAGGCTCAATGCTGTTATCGGAGACTGCTGGCCTTACTCCTGGAGCACAGCATTCAATCCAGCTCCTTCAGTTCAATAGCCATATTGCTGCGATAGTTAAGCAGGCACTGATCCACGGCTTCGCGATCGGGGCCCGTTATCGTGACTATTGCCAGCGCGTCATAGGGCGCTTCTGGTCCTGCCACGGTATCACCTGGTGATTTATGCCGGGAAACTCTGCACTCACAGGTATTGCTATCAGGTTCCGGGAGATCTATAGATAAGACTTCGGAGCGCGACCCGGCCAACGCGAAAAACACACTGCTTGCCGATTTGGATGTTTCAGCGTGCTCTGTCTCGACCGGCAGGCCTGTGGCGATCCGCAATGCCTGCTCTACCATATCAACGCCATAACAGCGCTGCAGCGCGGGCAGAATCATTGCGCCTTCCATGCGCGCGTTGATTTCATAAAGCTGCGGACCGCTATCGGTCATCACCGCGTCGAGAACGATTGGCCCATCTGACAGCCCGAAGGCGACGACGACCTTGTTCGCCAATTCTCGAAAGGCCTGCTGATCCTGCGCGTTCAGCCTGCTGGGAAAACTCAATGACACGTAACGGTGATCGGTTGCTGACACACATTCACCGTCAGCCATCGCAAAAAATTTCACCTGGCCATCCTGCACCAGGAGCTCAATCCCTACTCGACCAAGCCCGAGCCGCGCCAGTCTCTCAGTGGGCGCCAGATATTCCTCCAGCAGCAAATTCGCCTGCCCCACAGTGAACGCCTGCAGTACGGATGTCCGGAACCCGGCGGGTATGCTTTGAACGATAGCTCGACACACCCCATCGAACGCAACCGGCAACTCATCTGCTGTGTCGACCCGGCGGGTACCGATAGAGCCAGCCCCGTCCACGGGCTTTAAAAAGGCTGGCATGGGAAAACACCGCGCAATATCAGTGGCGTCTTGCCTTGAATCCAGCAGCATGAATTTTGGATGAGGCAGACTATGATCTCGCTGTAGGTTGCGCATGATCCATTTATTCCGACAGGCATGGCTACCCCATGCACTGTGACCCTTAAACCCAAACGCGTTCTGCAGTCGCGCAGTGAGTTCGATGTACTCTTCCAGAAACGTTGTAATGCCATCAATGGGATGTTGCGCTAGATAGGCAGCAAGTGCGTCATAGCACGACTGATAATCTACGTTTTCAACAGGGATCAACAACTGCGCATCGACGCTGTCGATAGATCGCTCTTCTGCGAGCAGTAAAACTGACACATCCAGTTCGCGGGCTCTGTCAACGAACGGGTTCCCTCTGGCAGCAAACTCATTACTGCCACCACCAACAATCACTATTCGCTTACCGGCCAGTGTGTCGGTATCCTGGGCTGGGCGTGTCTCAATCGCAGCTTGCGTCACAGATACGTCTCCAACGCGCCTTTACGCCTCACATCCAGCGTCACACAGTGGAAGCCGCCTCCTAGCGCTCTGCCGTGTCGCAACTTCAGCGGCAGTACATTGATACCCTCACTTTCAAGCTGTCGTATGAGTTCGCTCTGGTGTGTATCCACCACGGCTAGATCCGGCGCCAGCATCAGTAGGTTCATGCCAAACCACTTCGATCCCATGGGCGTTAGGTCGCTGTAGCGGGGCTCCTCCATCTCGGGAGCAAACAGAACGTCCCATTTTTTCAGTGGTTCAGGCAAATTGTCTATCGTCACCCTGGCGGGATTGGCCAGCAATAGACCTGGGCGCAACAGCACAAGCGTTGTATCAATATGCGCCGAGGGGTAGAGATCACGACAGGCATGTACGCGATAGTCAGGCCCAAGGGTGGACTGCAGCCAATGCAGGCCCAGCTCGTTACCAGAGTCGGAGACCAGGTAAAAGATATCTCGTCCGGCCTTAATAACATTGGCCGCATCAAAAACCGGTTCCGCGTTATTGACGGCACTATGCGCACGCCCACCCATGTTATACATATCATCGCGCAGTGCAGGGCGCGGTGCCGAAAGCCAGCGCGCACCGCTTTGCAGATACTCTGCCAGTACCTCTTTGTAGGCCCAGGGTTCGAAAAATCGCGAGCGAAAAACGCTTGGCGTCTCAATAATGGTATCGCCAATCGCCAACAGCACACCTCGCGGGCAGTAGCTGAAGAAATAGCCACTCTCCCAAAACGGCGTCTTTATGGTCTCGCTGAAATTGATGGGCTGGGGTCGGCGTACCCGAATACCCAGCTTCTCTAGCTCGGCTACCAGCACCGCTAAATCTTCTTCTGTCTCCTCGATGATGCGCTGGGGAAAACGGCATTCGCTCATATCCGTATACAGATCCGATGCAGACTGAGACAGTGCGTCAATACCTCGATCTTCTGGTATCTGGGCATGAACGGCGGTGCCCACAATAACCTCCTCCAGCGGATCCCACTCGTTGTGCGCACTGACCTGACTGGCAAGCTCAAACCGCCAGCTGCGTTGCGTACTGAATCGAAGCGGCGCACTTGAGTGGGCAGTGTTTCGTATATCCAATGCGTCCATGTTGTCTCCTACTACGCTACATATAGAACACCTATTTTGAACATTGCTGTTCAGCAAAATTCCCCAAATTACAAATATTTACAGTCCTGATATTGATCGTTGCCCCTAGCCACAGAGTATGGTCAGATCAGCCCTCCGACATAAGCTGCGCGAGCGCAACGCAGGCTTTAAGGAACGTATTTAACATGCTCGAGACACTGCCACTTTCAGGCGCTGATTGGCGGATTGGCGTCACAGTTAATTCTGGTATTCAAGCAGACGAGTCACCTACACTCATGCCTACTCTAGGTGAGTACCCCATCTATGACGCGACTCTTTACGAGGTCATGGCCAATGACGACGAGCGCAACTGGCGCTTCCGAGAGGCGCTTGAGCGTTTCGCCAAGGATAAGGTCGTTATCGATATCGGCACGGGGGCTGCACTGGTGTGGGCACTAGAGGCCGCGCGTATCGGTGCCAGCCAGGTGTATGCGATTGAAGCCATGAAGTCGTCCGCGCAGGCCGCCTCCGAACTGCTAGAGACGATGGACTGCGCAGACCGCATTAGTCTGATACACGCCGAGTCAACAAGCCTTAGCCTCGAACAGCGAGCCGAGGTGTGTGTGGCCGAGATCATTGGTTCCCTGGCTGGCGCAGAGGGCGCGGCGGCTGTGCTCAGCGATGCGAAAAAGCGCCTACTGAAACCCAACGCTGTCATCATTCCACATCAGTGTCTGACCTTCGCGGCGGCGGCTAATTTTGCCAAAGTGCTCGCGGTGACAACGCCGGCATTTCCAACTATGGCACTCCCCTATTTGAAGCACATTTTTACGTGGGCTGGCGGACCCTTCGACGTTCGCTTACGCGTCGCCAATCCTAGCGCCAACGGCATTTTGTCAGATCATGGCGTGGTGGAGCGTCTTGATTTCAACGGTGATTTACGGCTAAACCAGGTGCAGGAAGTAGGGCTCAAAATGGAAAGCGCTGGCAGCGTCGATGGTATACTGACATGGTTATCGATGTCCTGCCTCCCGGACCAGGCGCCGCTTGATGCGCTGCAGTGTGATTGCAACTGGGCATCGATTTACTTTCCGCTGTTTGATGAAGCCATTGCCGTCAAAGCGGGAGATACGCTGCGTCTTCGCTTTGAGACTGTCCTGGGCGAGGATGGCATCCACCCCGATTATCGTATTCATGCAACACTAGAGACTGCCGCAGGACGCCACGAATCAAACCATTCATCAGCCTATAAACACACCCAGCTACGAACCCATCCCGTTTACCGAGGGCTATTTCCCGCTATCTGAATGCACTGTCTTTTGATTCAGCCTGCCAACTCCTCGCGCCGATTGCCACTGTGCCAATCGTTGGAGCTGACCGTCCAGACAACGCGATGGGATACACTTAGTTCGTCGCGGGCGCCGTAACTTCATCAGAACCTCGCAAGCGCTCACAAAGTGCGTAGAGCGCAGGAATCATGACTAGCCCCAAGGTGCTGTCAATAAGCATGCCCACCAGCACG
>JBCDFM010000279.1:0-5740 GCA_039178015.1 Pseudomonadota bacterium | reverse complement strand
AGCTGCTGCTTGTATCGCTTTCGATGAGCAATCGCCTGCTATCGAGCTGGTGTCGATTACGCAATGCTTTCTGCGATACGACTAGAGAAAAACGGCCATTTTGGCGGGCTTTGCGTGCAAACAACGCGCTGTGCCCGGCTTCGCGACGCATTAAGGGCATGTGCTTTTGGGTGTTTGCCCGTTGAACACATCAGCTAAGTCTGACTCTGTTGATCAACAACCGCCGAACCAAGCCAGCCGTTTTGGTTCAATCCTCAGATTGGTGTCGCTCTTCATCATTGGCCCACCCGTATTTTTGTTTATCGCGTATATACCTTTACTGTGTAAGAGCCGACAGAGGTTTCGTGGCTGGTACTGGCGGCTTGTTAAACGGTCCTGCTCGCTACTGTTGTGGTTTTTGAATATTCGCACCAGCATTAGCGATGATGATATCGAGAGTCTCGCAAAGGATACCAATAGCATTATCGCGTGCAATCACAGGAGCCTGCTGGACGGATTTGTCCTGATGGATACTATCCCTGATGAAAAGTGGTTCACGTTCGCGTCCAAAAAAGAGCTATTTGACTCACCGCTGTTGCGCACCGGTTTTGTTGCAGCTGACCTTGTTAAAATTGATCGAGCGAGCGGCAGGTCTGCGATGCAAGAACTAACCAGGGCAGTTGTTGACATGCCTTCGAGGCGGTCTGCAGTGATGTTCGTTGAAGGGACACGCTCGACGGGTAGCTCTTTGGGTAACTTCAAAGCCGGAGTGGTTGTTTCAGCTCGCAAGAGTGGCCGCAAGATACGGCCCATTGTGATTCGACACTCTGACCGGCTTATGCCAAAAGGAAAGCGAATCCCGAGAGCTGGTACCGTTGAGGTCTGCGTGCTGCCTGCGTTTGATTGTGATCTCAACGCCACGGTAGAAGAGGATCTCGCGCGACTTCGCAGCAAAATGAAGGATGTATTTGACGGAAGTTAAATTCCTTCGACTCGTGAACCCAGCCATCGTCTATGTGAATCGCTTAGCCTTTGGAGATGCCCGAATGCAACGACCGGTTCATATCTAATTGGTTTTACCGCTCTCTAGGCTGGGCTATATTGCAGCTTGACTCAAACTGCTGCGTATCTCATTGGACCAGGACGGCCCGATTTTCCGGCGACCCGGCGACCCGGCGACCCGGCAATCCGGTTCGAACCAGAGCCTGATCAATCCTCAAATGAATAAGGGCCCCAATGAGACCCTTGTCAATTTGGCGGTGGGCCAGGGATTCGAACCCCGGGAACCTCTCGGTTCAACGGTTTTCAAGACCGCCGCTTTCGACCGCTCAGCCAGCCCACCAGAAAACTCAATACATTTGCTGCCCCTGATGCCGAGGCAGGCCGGATTATACCGGTCTGCCTTGGCGAGACAAGGGCTAGTCTCGACCCTGTGGTCCTAAGGCCTATGCCTGTGTTGCAATGTCTGCAGGTTGTGGTGCAGGACCGCGTGGGTCATTGCTTGCACGAGGGACAATTTTACTACTGGGGGCAACCGGCGGCGCTACGGTGTCACTGAACAGGGCAGGGTAGGCCGTCTCGATTGATACGACCCCAACTGGACGTGCCTCTACCCTGGGATCATTTACCGCGCGCCCCTGCGCCGTGATACCAACAGGCGCTGCAGCCTCACAGGGTGTGGCGTCCTGAGCATCGACGAGGTCAAGGTTAGATGCTGACTTGGGCACTGCCACCAAATCAGCAGCGTCGGCGACCTCTTGTGAAGGCGTCTCTAGCTCACTCGCGTTTGATTCTGGAGAGTTCTGGTCAGCTTCCTGATGCCGTTGCTCGGAGACATCTCTCTCCGCTGCGGCGACAATGACTGATGCTTCAGTAGATTCTACTGAAGCCGCTGCGAAAGGCGGTTCACTTGCAGGGCCCTCGGGGACCTGTGCTGGTGGCGATTCTGGTGCTTTTTGGCCTTCTGGCATCGGCGGCGTTTGGGTTTTTACTTCCGCCACGTTTGCTTTGGTCGCGTTGTCGCCGGCAGGCTTGCGCCCTCGATTTCTGCGGCGACGTGGTGCATCCTCACGCTTCATATCGCTGGGCCGTTTGCGAGGTTTATCTTGTGATGGTTGCTGCGCATTACCAGTGGCCGTTGCAGTATCTGCAGTTTCCGATTGCGAAGCAGTATTTTGGTCCGGCCGTTTGCGCTGGTTGTTGCGTTTTCTGCCCTGACTGTTACCGCGATTGGCATCTTCACTACCGTTGCGCCGGCGCTTTTGGGACCCCTGGTTGTCGTTGGCCCTCGCTTCTTTATTCCGAGTATCTTGATTGCGATTGCGGTTCTGACCACCGCGCTTACGATTGCGATTTTGCTGCGACTTTTGTCCAGATTTATTCGACGGGCGAGCGGGAGCTTCGGCTTCCGGCTGCGTCGCGGACTCGGTCTCACTGCCAAGCAGGCCAGAAAAGAGTCTCGCGATAAATCCGGGCTTAGCGGCCGGCGCTACGGGTGCAGAAATAGGCGTTGGCGGCGTCGGGGCGGCCTTTGGCGCTGCCTGTGGCGAAATACCCTGGACTGCAGCTTTTTGTATTGGAATATCAGCACTGTGGCTGTCACTTATCGCGTCAGCGTCGGGTACGGCGATATCAACGTTGTAGCTGATTTCATGATCGCCATCCACCTCGTCATCGCGCAGACGCTGCACTTCAAAGTGCGGTGTTTCAAGGTTGGGATTCGGCACCACCAATACCCTGGTTTTACTGACCTGCTCTATCTCTGATAACGCAACTCGCTTCTCATTCAAGAGGTAAGCGGCTACGTCCACCGGCACAATGGCCCGGGCCTCTACACTACGGTCCTTTATCGCCTCTTCCTCCAGCAGTCTCAGTATCGAAAGAGCAAGGGACTTGGTGTCGCGAATAGAGCCCTGGCCATTGCAGCGAGGACAGACGATTGTTGTAGTCTCGCCCAGCGATGGCCGCAGTCGCTGCCTGGACATCTCCAACAGGCCAAAGCGGGATATCCGTCCTACCTGCACTCGTGCGCGGTCAATCTCTAAAGCGTCACGCATGCGATTTTCCACTAGACGCTGGTTGCGCGATGCCAACATGTCGATGAAATCGATAACGACCAGACCGCCCATATCACGCAGGCGAAGCTGTCTAGCGATTTCATCCGCAGCTTCGAGATTGGTTTGCAGGGCGGTCTCTTCAATATCACCGCCGCGGGTCGCTCTGGCTGAGTTGATATCGATCGACACTAGAGCCTCTGTGGGGTCGATCACGATCGAACCGCCGGATTGCAACCTGACTTCTCGCTGGAACGCAGTCTCTATTTGACTTTCAATTTGGAATCGATTGAACAGCGGGATGTTGTCGTCATACGCGCGAATTTTGTTTTTGTACTGCGGCATCACCTGACTGACAAAGTCTAGTGCCTGTCGATGAGCCTCGGGGGAGTCAATCAGCACCTGGTCGACGTCATCGCGCAGATAGTCGCGCACGGCTCTGATAACAACGTTACTTTCCTGGAACAGAAGCTCTGGTGCTTTCACTTCAGCATTGGCTTTGGTGATTGCCTCCCACAGCTGAAGTAGATAATTTAAATCCCACTGCAGCTCCTCGGTGGAACGCCCTACACCTGCAGTGCGTACGATTACGCCCATACCATTGGGAATTTCAAGCGTGCTCATTGCCTCGCGCAGTTCACTCCTATCATCTCCGTCGATGCGTCGGGAGATGCCCCCCGCGCGAGGATTGTTTGGCATCAGTACCATGTAGCGACCGGCCAGGCTGATGAAGGTGGTGAGAGCTGCGCCTTTGTTACCACGCTCTTCCTTATCAACCTGGACAATAATTTCCGTGCCTTCTTTAACGACATCTCGAATTTTCATCCGGCCGTCGCCGTCGCCAGAGGGTTTGCGATAGAAATATTCCCTGGCGATCTCTTTTAGAGGTAGGAAACCGTGACGCTCTGCACCAAAGTCGACAAAAGCGGCCTCTAAACTCGGCTCTACGCGTGTGATTTTGCCTTTGTAAATATTGGATTTCTTTTGCAGCCGGGTGCGATTCTCGATATCGAGATCGTACAGTCTTTGTCCATCCACGAGCGCGACGCGCAACTCTTCGGGTTGCGTCGCGTTTATTAACATTTTCTTCATGATGTGCCGTTAGCCTTGTGGCAGCAGGCGAGGGGACACGAGAACCGTGCTGACTGATAACGGTGTTAACCGTACGCAGAGCTCTACGGGCGTCAGCCCACGAAACTGTCGGGCTTAACCACCTTGTTGCTCCTATTTTTCAAGTGTTGCCGTAAGACCGCCTATTTCTCAGGCGCGCCATCACTATGCGTTGGTATAACAAACATTTGTTTCACCACTTGCAACGGCCTTGTTGCCCCGGCGTACTACCACCGTGGGCAACTGTGTACACTTACTACAATCTTTACAGTCTAAATTAGGTTCTTTCGTCCCGCAGTCTCTGCTGCGAGTTGTATACAATTGTCGGCGTCCCTTTTTATAGAGCCTTGCTCAGCGGTCTATGGCCACAAGCGCGTTGGCTTGGTGCCGCTGAGCCGGATCTGATGCCCTGGAATTCTTGCATCCTCAGGCATCAATAGAACGACGACATCCATTAATCAGTTAGCGATCGTGCTGGCGGGACCGTGCATCTCATTGGCCGGTCCAAACGTGTGCCAGGGCCTGTAATGCTCAACAACATAGCTTCGATAAGTTAGCTTCGATGGTTTACGCTGCCGCGATCACTGTGCAAGACTATAGCAGCTAAGCAAAGAAAATTAAATGAATTCCGACACTTATGGCTGAGTCAATCGCTTTATCTCAGTTCAGCAAGGTACAACACCTAATTGTGGACTCGCGGTGCGAAGGGCAGCGCTTGGACAATTTTTTGCTTCGCGAGCTCAAAGGAGTGCCCAAAACGCGTTTGTACAGAGCGATACGTAAAGGAGAGATCCGCGTTAACAAAGGCCGCGTCAAAGCCGATTATCGCATGGTGCTTGGAGATAGTGTGCGTATACCGCCGCTGCATTTAACCAAACGGACCGCTCCAGCCGCATTGCCACGCTATTGGACACAGGAATTAGCTCGCAGAATCATTTATGAGGATGATAATGTCATTGCCATAGACAAACCGTCTGGGCTCGCCGTTCACGGCGGCAGCGGGCTGTCATTTGGATTGATTGAAGGCTTGCGCCAGCTGCGCCCGGATGATCGAGCATTAGAGCTTGTACACCGCCTGGATCGTGATACTTCAGGTGTTTTACTTCTATCTAGGCGCCGATCTGTGCTGAGAGAACTACATCGTCAATTACGTGAAAACCTGATGGATAAGCGGTATATCGCACTGGTAGGCGGTCGTTGGCCGGCTCATGTGACGCGTGTTGATGCGCCGCTGTTAAAGAATGTACTTAAGTCTGGTGAGCGCATGGTCCGGGTGGCGAAAGAAGGCAAGCGTTCATTGACTCAGTTCTCGGTGATCAACCGATTCGAAGGTGCCACTCTAATCGAAGCAAAGCCCGTTACGGGCCGGACACATCAGATTCGGGTCCACGCAAAACAAGCCGGTTATCCCATCCTAGGTGACGAAAAGTACGGGAGTGATCGCGAGCACGCGTTGTGCGCAAAACTGGGCCTGCGCCGGCTCTTTCTGCACGCCCAATCGTTGCGACTGAATTTACCGGACGTGGGGGTTATTGAACTCCAGGCGGACCTCGACAGTGAATTAGATAATACATTAAGTAATTTATCTAAATAATTGT
>JBCDFM010000278.1:0-5755 GCA_039178015.1 Pseudomonadota bacterium | reverse complement strand
CGATACACCCATGCGCGACTATCCCAACTGGGATCCGCAACGCATCGTGGTGAGCCTGCCGCCTTGGATTGCACAACAAATACCCAACCTAAAAGCACGACTTGAAGACAGCGCTGGAGATGCAACGCTTGTGATCGACACGTCCGCTGCAATGAGCCCCAGCGCAGAGCAGCTAGAAGGAGCTGACGCCATCATCAGCCTATGCACGCAGGACACCATGGATAAGGCATCGACCAGACTGCTGTGGCTGCACAGCTATACCGTAGGTGTCGACGGCTGCCTGGGATTGCCGGCTGAGCAAACAGACGGCCGCGTCTTCACCAACAGCAAGCGATTGATGGGACCGGGCATTGCCGAACACAGTATGGCCATGCTGCTTGCTCTGACCGCGAAGCTGCCGGCTTACTACGCCGCTCAGCAAGACCAGAAGTGGGACCGCAGCCCCTCCAGAACACCCAGCTTTGGCGAGCTAAGCGGTAAAACGCTACTGGTGGTCGGCCTCGGCGGCATAGGCACGGAAGTGGCGCGGCGTGCAGATGGATTGGGAATGACAGTGTTGGCAACGCGAAACTCATCCCGAGAAGGTCCGACGTTTGTAGAATACGTAGGCCTTTCCGATGAACTGCTGGAGCTGGCGGCGAGATCTGACGTTATCGTCAACGCACTGCCGCTTACGGCGAAAACGACCGGCATATTCGATGCGGCTTTTTTTGATAGCGTCAAACCTGGTGCTATTTTCATCAGCGTCGGGCGCGGTGCTAGCACTGTCCAAGAGGATCTCATCGCCGCTTTGGAATCTGGACAGCTTTACGGCGCTGGCTTGGACGTGACGGATCCGGAACCCCTGCCTGAAGACAGCCCTCTTTGGGAAATGAACAACGTCATAATCACACCGCATATTTCAGCAACCGGTGGCGACAGCATGAAGCGAGTTGCTGTCGTGGCGGTCGAGAACTTGAGACGCTACGTTACCGGCGAACCGCTTTTGAATGTGGTCAACATGCAAGCAGGTTATTAATTAAATGTCAGCGATTGCCTTTGACAACAGCTACGCCCGGCTGCCATCGCGGTTCTTCTCTGTACGCGCACCGACACCCGTCACCGCCCCGGGACCGATAGCGATCAACCACGTTCTCGCGCAGACCCTGGGCATTGATTCTGACTGGCTGGAATCCGAGGAAGGCACGTCAGTGTTGGCCGGTAACACCCTGGCGCCAGGCAGCGAGCCCATTGCAACGGTTTATGCCGGACACCAGTTTGGCAGTTACAACCCGCAACTGGGCGATGGCCGCGCCATTCTGCTTGGCGAGGTCGTGGCACGTGACGGCACTCGCTACGATATTCAGCTAAAGGGCGCAGGGCCAACGCCCTATTCCCGCGGGGGCGACGGCCGCGCGCCTCTAGGTGCAGTGTTGCGTGAATACATCGTCAGCGAGGCGATGCATGCGCTTGGAGTACCTACTACCCGCGCTCTGGCAGCCGTTACGACTGGCGACAAGGTGACTCGAGAGTCGTTTCTTCCAGGCGCCGTGCTTACGCGCGTTGCCAAGAGTCATATTCGTATTGGCACGTTTCAGTTTTTTGCCGCCAGTGGTGACAGCGACGCATTGCACGCTTTAACCGACCACGTGCTCCAACGGCACTATCCCGAGGCGCTGGAATCAGACAACCGCCCCCTGGCACTGCTGGAGCAAGCCGTTACCGCACAAGCGTCTTTGATCGCTAGATGGCAGCTGCTAGGTTTTATTCACGGAGTGATGAACACCGACAATATGCTGCTGTCCGGTGAAACTATAGACTATGGCCCTTGCGCATTTATCGACCACTTCAATCCCGAGAAAGTATTCAGTTCCATCGACCACGGTGGGCGTTACGCCTATCGCAACCAGCCCGGCATTGCTCACTGGAATCTCGCCGTCCTCGCCCAGGCTCTGTTACCGATTATCCATGATGAGCAAGACCAGGCCGTTGCCCTGGCGCAGTCAGCAGTAGACCAGTTTCCGGCCCAGTTTCTTGACGCTCACGCTACGGGTATGGCGGCCAAACTGGGCCTATACACCGCTGACACAGAGGATAAATCGCTGGTCGAAGACCTGCTGGAACTGATGGCCCGTGAAAAATCCGACTTTACCCTTACATTCAGGCGCCTTGCTGATCATGCAGGAGAGAGCTCCGAAGGGCCACAATCGGTAGGCCGCCTGTTTGAATTGTCTGATGCCTATGTTCCGTGGCTCGGGCGCTGGCGAAACCGGCTGCGAATGGAGCAAATGAAACCCGCAGAGCGACAGCGGCAGATGTATGACACCAACCCCGCCTTTATTCCACGCAATCATCTCGTGGAAGAAGCCCTGGTAGCCGCGAATGAACAGGATGATTTCGAGCCGTTTTACACACTGATTAACGTACTCTCCAAGCCGTTTACATTTGACGATGCCTTGATTCGCTTTGCCACGCCACCACGGCCGGAACAGGAAGTCACCAAAACGTTCTGCGGTACCTAATCGGCTGGCAAGAACGCCGAACCCCCACTAAGCTTTAGGCGGCCAAGGTGCAAGCCTTTGGCGACCGTGAACTACAAGAACTTAAGGATTTTCATATGTCAGGATGCTACGAGCTCAAGCTTGCCAAAAACGGTGAATTCTTCTTCAACCTACTTGCCGCCAATGGCCAGGGGATATTGAAAAGCGAAATGTACACCTCCAAGTCCGCCGCCCTCAACGGCATTGCCTCAGTGCAAACAAATTGTTCGGAAGACAGTCAGTATGAGTGCAAGACCTCCAACAATGGTAAGGACTACTTTGTACTAAAGGCCAAGAATCATCAGGTCATTGGGCAAAGCCAAATGTATGAATCTGACGCGGGTTGCAAGAACGGTATTGAGTCAGTGAAGAGTAATGGTGTGAGCACTGAGATCAAAGATCTGACTGAATCCTAGTGTTAGGGCGCGCACCATTGGCGCTCGATTCCCGCTGCGATTTAAAGGAGCTTGCTTAACTGGATGTAATTTTGAGCTTTTGCCCCGGCTGCAAATAGCGCTTGGGCGAAAGTCCGTTCCAGGACACAAGTTGCTGTTCTGATACTTTGAATCGTCGCGCAATGCTCCAAAGAGAATCGCCTCGTTGTATTACGTAAATGCCCGATTCCGTGGCGCTGTCAATATCACCCGCCGCGCTCACCCGTAGTTGTCGACCCGGCTGCAGGTAGCGATCGGGGGAAACATTATTCCAGGCAATCAGCTGTCGCTGCGAAATATTGAAGCGCCGGGCAATGCTCCACAGCGAATCTCCTCGCCTGATTACATACATACCCGGCTCAGGTACCTTCGCAACAGCGATCACCGCTTTCTGCTCCTGGGATACTGTTCCAGGCAAAATGAGTTTCTTGCCTGCACGGATTCGAGAATTACTCAGTCCATTCAGCGCCATCAATTTTGAAACTGAGGTGCCATAGCGCTGGGCAATCGTAGAGAGAGAGTCGCCAAACTCGATTCGATGCTCGAGGTCAGGTTGCTGATAGCTAAAGCGAGCCGATGCCGGAACAGAGGCCAGTAGCGCTGACAGAGGCTGTTTCAATTGCTCGGCCGGCATGCGCACGGTATAGCCACGGGGAATGTGTTTCTCGCCGCTCCAGACCATCGACCGCAATGCGGGGTTGTACCGCTTCAGATCCTGCAAATCGATGCCGGCCGATTGGGCAAATGAAGTGGCCGGCACGTAGTCACCCATGACAACCTGGTCATAGGTGATGGGTGTGTTGAACTCGATCGGCCCAAAGTAGCTTTCAGCGTTTTGGTCGACCTCTAACGCCGCCAGAAAAGATGCGTAGAAATTGCGTGAAGCAAAGCCAAAGGCGCGCCCGCGATAGGATTCTACTATCACGCCGATATCTTTGGTGCCAAGCTGTCGAGCCGCGCGCAACACACCACCCGTGCCGTGATTGTAACTGGTTAGCGCTAGTGGCCAGGTGCCAGTGAGTCCGTAGTTTCGCTTCAGCAGTCTCGCGGCCCCGATTGTGGCGATGTACGGGTCCATGCGCTCATCGACCACATGGTCCACGCGCATATAGTCGCGGGCTGTACGCGGCATAAACTGCCACATACCCGCCGCCGCAACCTTGGAGTAAACAGCCGGATTGAAAGATGACTCCACATGGGGAAGTACTTCCAGTTCTGAAGGCAAACCGTACTCTGCCAGCACAGTTTGAATATGCGTTCGCCACTGACCCGATCGAACCAGGCCCTCTTTAAATCGATCAGATTGCCCTAGCTGAAAGCGCACATTGTGCGCAGCCTCTGCGAATGTTTGCGACGATGTGTCCTCCGGCCACGCCGCCAGTGCGCGAGCTTCAGTTTCCGTTAGCTCACTGCGCTTGCCTTGGCCTAGCGACTCCAGGGCCCGTGCGTAGCGCGCCTTGGCTTTCTTTGATAGCGACCGTCGGTGTTTGTTGCTCGCCTGCTCGGGGAGATCCATCGTTTCATAGACGATGGATAAATTTTCTGAGTCGTGTACGTAACCTTGATCAGTGGAGATCTCGGTATAGACATCTACCCAAAACTCCACCGCCGGCCCTAGGGATGCAGGTCTGGGGAAATCGGCCGCAATCGCCGGGATGCACCAGCCCAACAGCAGTACTATGAAGGCTGTTATCTTCACACCTATCCTGATTTAAAAATCACCTTATATTGCTTTCTTTTATATCAGAATCCTGGCTGGTAGTAACGCAATCAGGCGACTTACGCCAGAAATCGAGGCTTTTCACCTGCGAACAGGCCGCCTGCGCTCAGTACGCGAGCTGCAGGCCGTCTAAAAACCCAATGCTTTCAGTCAACTAACGCTCTGTACACCAATCTCGTGAGAGCCAGGTTCAACGCCACTGAGTTGCCGCCCAATCCATGAAAGCCTGATTAGCGATCGATATGGGACGATCCCGTCGCTTTGCCAGAAACATGCTCACCCTGACTCTGGGGGAGATTGGTACACCTCGCAGACCGGGCTCTTCTGCGGCCATAATGCGCAAGCCCACGGTCGTCCCTAACCCTTGTTTGACCAGACTCAAAAGCAGTGGCAAAAAGTTCGTTTGCATTCGGTACACGGGCGCTACACCTTGCTGCTCGCACATTCGATCCAGTGTACTGCGAATAAAGTATCCGCTTTCATAAACCACCATAGGCGTTTCATGCAGTTCGCTAATCTTTACCTGTTTGCGGTTGGCCCAGGCATGAGTAAGAGACATGCACAGCACCATCTGTTCGTTAACTAAAGGCACACAATCAAGGCGAGGGTCGATCTCTGGTTCAGAAGACGTGATGACGCCCACCTCTATGTCGTCAGCCAACAGCATTTCTTCTATGCGCCCGGTGCCTGCCTGAGTCACAGACGCCTGCAGACCGGGGTGATCATGAAGGAACCGACTCAGAATGTCGGGAAGTAGATAGGTTGCCAGCATGGATGGGCAGGCGATGCTCAGCTCACCCTGCAGTAAGCCCTGTAAAGCGGTGTTGGTGCTCCTGAGCTCTTCTACTTGCTGGAGGATGGCTTGCGCCTGCAGCAGCAAGGTTTTCCCCTCTGCTGTCAGCCGCACTTCGCGACCCGTTCGATCCAACAGTCTCAGCCCCAACTCCTGCTCCAGTTTTTGAACGGCGATGCTAACGGCCGGTTGAGCCATGTGCAGACTGCGCGCGGCTGCGCTGAAGTTTTTCAGTTGCGCCACGCGTGAAAAGATCTCTAGCTTTCTGAACTCCATAGACACTTATTAT
>JBCDFM010000277.1:0-5785 GCA_039178015.1 Pseudomonadota bacterium | reverse complement strand
CGGATAGCTCGCCCACATCAGGGTCAGCAAACGTATGATCGTAAAAGCCACGCAGATTGGGAAAGAGTTCGTCAACACGACGGCCGCTCTCAGCGCGCGATGTGATCGCCGCAAGCTCGACTTCCTCGTGGCAGGCCAACAAGCGCAACAACTCCACACCTGTGTAGCCTGTACCTCCTACTATACCAACCCTCGCCATAGAACCTTCCAACGATTGCCTCACAACACCACAGTCGCAAATTTTGCTGTCCTTTCGCTGCGGCACCGGCCAGTATAAAAGTAATAAGGATTCAGATAACTGTTAATATTGTCTTTTTTACTATTAACCGACTAACACTACGCGGGCTAAGACTCGCGAATTGACGTGAGGCCAGACAGTATTGCGGGAAATTCTGAGCAAATACCGCCGCTATCTCACCAACTATGAAGCGCTGCTGCCCTATTCGGTTCTCGGTGTCATCGGAGGTGTTGCCTCTGGTCTGATCGTTCTTGCTTTTGAGCATGCCATCGTGCAAGCCGGAACGATGTTGGGTATCGGCGACGGCGGCGAAGCGTTTGAAAAGCTTCCCTATTGGATGGCCTTCGCGCTGCCTGCCGGCGGGGCTGTCGCACTGGGCCTGCTGTACACACTGCTAAAGCCCGAGGACCGAGAGACCGGCATCGTACATGTCGTCAGCCGCATGCACTCGCATTACGGCGTACTGCCTTTGCGCAACGCTATACTGCAGTTTTTTGCTGGCACATTTGCTCTCGCCACAGGCCAGTCCGGTGGTCGTGAAGGACCTGGCGTCCACCTTGGTGGGGCGGTTAACAGCCTGTTTGGGCACCGCATGGGTCTGCCAAACAATAGCTTACGAACGCTGGTGGCCTGCGGCACCGCCGGCGGTATCGCAGCAGCATTTCATACACCGCTAGCGGGCGTGATTTTCGCTATGGAAGTTATCGTGATGGAATACTCCGTGGCGGGCTTTATCCCGGTGATCGTCGCCGCCGTAGCTGCTTCGGCGGTCAGTCTTTCCTTGTCGGGAGGGGAACCGATACTCGCTATTCCCGCGGTAGAACTCAACTCGCTGCTGGAGATTCCTTACGTCTTGCTCCTCGGGCTATTTTGCGGCGTGATAATGGCGATTTTTATCCGCTTCATGCGCTTGTGCGCGAGCTACGCACATTTGCCCGTCGCCCTGCGCTTTTCTCTGGCAGGCGCGTTGACCGGCGTCATTGCGCTGGCCGTACCGGAAACTCTCGGCCTGGGCTACGATTCTTTGGGACAAATTTTGAACGACCAGCTGGCGGTGCAGGCATTGCTGCTGCTGGCAGTCTGTAAAGTCCTTGCCACTGCAGTTACCTGTGGCGTGGGTATGCCAGTCGGAATTATCGGGCCCTCACTCCTGATTGGCGCATGTATTGGTGGAGCACTGGGTGCGGTCGCCCATGCCCTGCATCCACATATCGCGTCGGATATGCCCCTGTACATCGCGGTGGGTATGGCAGCCTCCATGGCAGCGGTGTTGAACGCACCGCTTGCGGCCATCCTGGCAGTGATAGAGTTGACGCAAACGATTAGCATCGGGTTGCCTGCTCTGTTGGCCGTAGTCGCGGCGAGCCTGACTAACACAGCCCTGTTTCGACAGCGATCCGCCTACGACGTCGTGCTGCGCCAGCTACAGCGAGTGGTCCCCAGCGATCCGTTGAATCAGCTGCTCCATCGCACGGATGTTACCGCCACCATGGACGTACGCGTCGTGCACGTGCCGATCGATCTGAAACGCACAGAAATCGACCCACTGTTAGAATTCACACCCGCCTGGTGCCTGATTGAGCGCGACGGCCAGGATCTCTATCTGGTGTCTGGCGACGAACTACTTGACTGGTTGAAGCTTGCGCCGGCTGACGGGGAGGTTGCAGACATATCAGAAGCGCCTATTCGACGCTTTACCATTGCTCCGGTCCCGCAACAGGCGAGCTTAAGACAGGCAATGGACGCTATACGCAACAACACGGTAGAGGCCGTTTGCGTGTATGAGCGGAGCCGCGCCACCGGCAAACGCATCCTGCACGGAGTCGTCACTCAGGAGAGCATTGAAAAGTTCACCCTGGGTCGCCTGTGAGGAGTCAGTAAATGTTCTTATGGCTGAAGGCCTTCCACATCATCTTTGTGGTCTGCTGGTTCGCTGGCCTGTTCTATCTGCCACGCATTTTTGTGTACTACGCGGCCAGCGAGCACCCGGATACCCGAGCGCAGTTGGCGGTAATGTCGCGCAAGCTGTACCGCTTCGTTACCCCCTTTATGTATATCAGTATTGTCCTGGGCTTTGCCATGATCATGATGAACTGGGGCTACTATCTGCAATCGGCCTGGATGTGGATGAAGTTGCTTGCTGTAGCGGTGCTGGTTATCTATCACGTCCAGTGCGGTCGCTATGTGAGGGCAATCAATGAGAACCGCGACGAGCACACTCACGTATTCTTCAGGTTCTTTAATGAAATTCCGGTCTTGTTTCTGTTTGGCATTGTCCTGCTTGTCGTCCTTAAACCTTTTTGAGAACCAGCTTGAATGCCACACTGGATATTCGCCTGAACAGCCCGGATAATTTCCATCTTGCCGCGACTTTGAGAAATGCATGAACACTTCTGAGAAACTGTTTGAAAGGGCCCGCCAGCATATTCCCGGTGGCGTTAATTCACCGGTCAGGGCGTTTAAGGCTGTAGGCGGCACACCCGTCTTTGTCGATCGCAGTGAGGGCGCTTATATTTTCGATTGCGACGGTAAACGCTATATCGATTACGTCTTGTCCTGGGGCCCTATGATTATGGGACACAATCACCCCCGGGTACGCGAGGCCGTCACGGAACAAAGTAAGAAAGGCCTCAGCTTCGGCGCGCCTACGGAGCTGGAAATCGCCTTGGCAGATCGCATCTGCGAAATTATGCCGGGCATGGATATGGTGCGCATGGTGAATTCAGGAACTGAAGCCACCATGAGCGCGATACGCCTTGCTCGTGGATTCACTGGCAGAGACACCATTGTCAAATTTGAGGGCTGTTATCACGGACATTCGGATTCTCTGCTGGTAAAAGCCGGCTCGGGGGCTTTAACGCTGGGCGTTCCCAGTTCACCCGGCGTGCCGGCGGTGCTAGCAGACGAAACTCTGACCCTGACTTTCAATGACGCCGACGGGTTGCGTGCGGCTTTCAGTGAATACGGCCAGCGCATCGCCTGCGTCATCGTTGAACCGGTAGCGGGCAATATGAACTGCATTCCACCCCAGCCCGGGTTTTTGGAGACGCTGCGCGAGGTCTGCACCTCCAGTGGCGCTGTTCTTATCCTCGACGAAGTCATGACGGGGTTTCGGTTTGGTCTACAGGGTGCTCAGGGCTTCTACGGTATCGAAGCGGATTTAACCTGTTTAGGAAAGGTAATAGGTGGGGGCATGCCGGTGGGGGCATTTGGCGGCAAGGGTGAAATCATGGAACAAATTGCACCTCTGGGCCCGGTTTACCAGGCAGGTACGCTATCAGGCAATCCGATCGCCATGGCAGCCGGTTTGGCTACAATGGAAATTATCAGCGAACCAGGTTTTTACGAGCCATTATTCGAGCGTACGAAACAGCTGTGCGAAGGTATGGAACAGGCGGCAGCAGCAGCAGGCGTGCCGTTTACCACTAACCATGCCGGCAGCATGTTTGGCGGCTTTTTTACGGAAGATAATGAGGTAATCAACTACTCGCAGGTTATGGCCTGCAATACCAAGGCCTTTAACCAGTTCTTTCATCGTCTGCTGGAGCTTGGGGTCTATCTCGCGCCTGCGTCCTATGAAGCGGGCTTTATGTCGGTCGCTCACAGTGAGCAGGATATTGCGGATACGATTGCTGCAGCTACAACCGCTTTTTCAGAGCTCTAGCGAGGAGCATCTTTATGGGATTTAACTCACACCGCGCACCCTACCCGCACACCCGCATGCGCCGTCTGCGCGCCAATGCGTTTTCGCGAGCACTGGTTCGTGAATCAAGTCTTTCTCCAGCCGATCTGATATTTCCTGTCTTCGTTCTGGAGGGTAGCGGGCAGCGCGAAGCCATCCCTTCGATGCCCGGCATCGAACGCTTGAGCATCGACCTCCTGTTGGAACAAGCCGGCGAGTTACAGCAAATGGGTGTGCCGGCTGTGGCGTTATTTCCGGTCGTCGACGCTTCGCGAAAATCGCTGTTGGCGGAAGAGGCCTATAACGCAGATGGACTGGTGCAGCGCGCTGTCAGAGCGCTGAAGGACGCGCTACCGGATTTTGGCGTCATTACCGATGTCGCGCTGGACCCATTCACCATCCATGGGCAGGACGGTATTATCGACGATAGCGGCTACGTGCTGAATGACACCACGCGCGATGTATTGATTCAACAGGCCTTGTCTCACGCCCAGGCCGGTGCAGATGTGGTAGCCCCCTCCGACATGATGGATGGCCGCATTGGTGCTATTCGAACCGTGCTCGAAGCGGAAAGCTTCCATAACACCATGATCATGGCTTACTCAGCAAAATACGCCTCGTCTTACTACGGCCCTTTTCGTGATGCGGTAGGCTCGGCCGGTAACATCAAGGGCGGCAACAAATACAGCTATCAAATGGATCCCGCAAACACCGATGAGGCGCTGCATGAATGTGCGCTGGATCTTGCCGAAGGCGCTGATATGATCATGGTGAAGCCCGGTATGCCCTATCTCGATGTCGTCAGGCGTGTAAAAGACGAGCTTAAAGCACCTACCTTCGCGTACCAGGTGAGCGGAGAGTACGCCATGCATATGGCCGCCTTCGAGAAGGGCTGGCTGCAGCAAGAAGCAGTAATGCTGGAATCGCTGATGGCGTTTAAGCGCGCCGGTTGTGACGGCATTCTTACCTACTTTGCGGCCAACGCTGCTCGGATGCTGCAGTCCTAAATCGTGCGAATCGTCGGCTTACTCTATCTGACCTTTCTGCTCGGCATCACCAGAGCGTACGGCGACTGCGAGTGTCTTTGGCAGGGCTCTTTCGCAGATGTGGCTAAAAACACTGATCTGGTGGTCGCTGGCAAGGTGGAAAGCGTCAAAGGTAACTCTCTCGATCTAGCGCTACAGCGCACCTTGGAAGGTGAGACTGATCACCCCAGCGTGCGTGTTTGGTTGAAAACCGATGACTACTGCCGCCCTGAGGCGGAACTGTTTCCCGAAGGTAGCGAGTGGGTAATGGCACTCAGCCAAATTCATGAGGAAGTTGAAGGAGGGTTTAACCCCTTTACGCCCAACGTCAGTTACGGTCGCGTCGGTGATTACTACCTCTCGAGCTGCGGCGGCTATTGGCTGGGGCTCAACGGCGAATGGGTGACGGGAAACCTGGTTGAAGCACCGCGCTGGGCCAGAGACCCTGAAATGACCCCAGTGCTGCTTGATCTGCTGGATGATTATCTAAATGGCAACCTAAGCGCACAGGCCCTACTGGATGCAAGTCGCGCGGATCCGGTCGCGCGAGACCTGATGCTCGACACTAAAGCATTTTTGCGGGATAGCGAATAAGAGAGCCCTACTGCAGTGACCACCATCCGGTTCGCATATCCCTGTAAGGCGCACCTTTGTAGCGCAGTACCGATCCGCAACAAGACAGCCTTCAGCGCTTCGATACCATGAGTCAAAAGAAGGAATTCACACCCGCGCTTGGCATAGGTAACGCAGAGCGGTTAGACGAGTTAGGTATCTTTTCCAAGGTTGTTTCCAGTCTGGTATTTCACCAAACCCCACTGATAGAAAAACGAAGCATTCTCT
>JBCDFM010000276.1:0-5808 GCA_039178015.1 Pseudomonadota bacterium | reverse complement strand
CATTAGCTTTTTCACTTGCTGCGCGCCTTGCCAGTCTATTTCGAGAATAACGTCTATGCCTTGTTTGAGCTGTTGATTAACCCAGGTCTGCGAGGTCCCGTACAAATTACCAAACACCTCTGCGTACTCTAGAAACTCACCTTTATCCAGCATCTGCCGGAAACGCTCCTCGTCGACAAAATGATAGTTTGTGCCGTCGCACTCTCCGGGGCGCATGGCGCGTGTAGTATGCGAAACAGACACTCTGAGCCGCGCAACTTCCTCTACCAATGCGTTGACCAGGCTTGTTTTCCCGGCACCTGAGGGCGCTGATACCGTAAAAAGTGTTCCGGTGTTACTCATGTACACCCTTGGGGAGCTTGATTAATCTCTGTCACTCGATGTTCTGGATTTGTTCGCGCATTTGTTCTATCAGCACTTTCAAATCTACCGCGCTCTGAGTGATGCTGCTGGCGATTGACTTGGATGATAAGGTATTGGCTTCTCTATTAAGTTCCTGCATGAGGAAATCCAGGCGTCTCCCACAGGGTCCACCTTTTTCCAGCGTGAGACCGACTTCTCCGACATGGGCGTCAAGACGATCCAGCTCTTCATCGATGTCAGCCTTTTGCGCAATATAAACTAATTCCTGTTCAAGGCGGTTGTGATCAGGGTCAAGGTCTAGGTCCTCGATTCGAGAAATGATGCGTTTACGCTGTTGTTGCAGCAGCTCTGGCAGCATTTCGCGTGCGACGGAGACGATTGCTTCTACCTGTTGCAGTCGGTCGAGTAGAAGCGTCTTGAGCTTCTCGCCTTCTCGGGATCGATTAGCGAGCATATTTTCGACTGCTCTTGCGAAAGTTTCCCGCGCGATCTCAAGAATCTGTTCCTCAGCGCTTGACTCCACGCCGCATACGCCAGGGAACTGTAAAACGTCAAGGACAGTCGGTTGTTGTGCTTTCGGCATTCGCTCGCGAATGACAGCGCTGGCGGCTATGAGTGTATCCAGATACTCCGTATTAACAGTAAGCACGGCATTTGAATCCTTATTTGCTTGGATTCGAACCAGGCAGTCCAGTTTGCCGCGTGCCATCGCCTTGGAAGCGATGTCTCGTAAATGCACTTCAAGCGGTCGGAGATTATCTGGAAGCTTAAAGGTGCAATCCAAATAGCGATGATTTACAGATCTGAGTTCTACGGTCAGAACGCCTAGATCGGTTGTTGCACTCTCGCGGGCGAAGGCGGTCATGCTGTGAATCATGCGCTAATCCAGGGAAACATCTGAAGGCGCTGAGTGTAGCAGCTTGTTACTAGCGCCGACAGTCGCTCCACCATTGTCCAGGGCCCTAGATTTCGCTAGTGCAGTACGACTAGTGGCGTATACTGCGCCCCTGTATTTTACCGGAGCACTCTTCATGCAAAGACCTAGTGGCCGCGCCCCAAATGACCTTAGGGCGGTAGAAATTACCCGCGGATTTACCCGGCACGCTGAAGGTTCAGTGTTAGTTGCCTTCGGCGATACTCGTGTTATCTGCACTGCTTCCGTGGAATCGTCTGTGCCGCGCTTCCTCAGGGGCCAGGGCCGCGGCTGGGTGACGGCCGAGTACGGTATGCTGCCACGCTCTACCGGTAGCCGCATGGACAGAGAGGCTGCTCGTGGCAAGCAAAGCGGAAGAACCGTAGAGATTCAGCGTTTGATCGGTCGCGCACTGCGCGCCGCTGTGGATCTTGAACAGCTTGGTGAATTTACCATCAATATAGACTGCGATGTTATACAGGCAGACGGCGGCACGCGTACTGCCTCAATAACAGGAGCCTGCGTGGCGCTGGTGGACAGCATTAATTTTCTACAGCGTGAAAAACTGATAACCGCAGATCCATTGAAACAAATGGTCGCTTCTGTCTCCGTAGGTATGTTCGAAGGTGAGCCTGTGCTTGACCTTGATTATCCGGAGGATTCAGCTGCTGATACTGATATGAATATTGTCATGACGGAACACGGTGAATTTATTGAGGTGCAGGGTACTGCAGAGGGCCAGACGTTCAGCCGTGAAGATCTAAACACCCTGCTCGACCTTGCACAAAAGGGTATCAACCAGCTTGTAGCGAAGCAGAAGCATGCGCTTGAAACCTAAAGAATAGCCGTCATCAAGCTTTCAGAGGGTCCCCGCGCTGGCGGGCGTTACACTTCGATATCGTAATCCATGATAACAGGTGCGTGAGTCGAAAACGCCTTCGTCTTGTATATGGCGCCGTAATCCACGGTGTACTGCAGGCCTTGAGAGACAATGTGGAAGTCCGATCTCCAGCCGTTTTTTTCGCGGTCACCATCAGGCCACCAGCTAAACTCGTCCTGGTCTGAATTCACTTCGCGAAACGCATCGACATAGCCGGAGCTCAATAATTCATTGATCCACTGTCGTTCCTCTGCCAGAAATCCAGGAACGGTGCTGTTGCTGTCTGTGTCTTGGACATCAGCCGCAGTATGTGCAAGGCGCCAGTTGCCACAGATTATGAATTCGCGACGCTTGTTGCGAACTTTTTGAAGATGACTGCCCAGCTGCTCGTAAAAAGCGAGCTTGCGCTCCAACTGTTCGGGGTTGTCGGGTTCTGCCTCGGGCGCAAGCAAACACCCCACGCTCAGTGACTCGTAGTCTGCCTGGATGTAGCGCCCTTCCATGTCAAAATCCGCAAACCCGAGCCCTGACATAATGGCTTTTGGCAGTTGTCGACAGTAAATGGCGACACCGTTGGTTTTGCCATCAACATTGTCCAGAAAATAGGCGTTGTAGTCTTTGGGGAAGAAAAGGTTGTCCTGAAGATCGTACTCAGCGCAACGCAAATCTTGTACGCAGACGAAGTCAGCATCCTGCTCGCTCAGCCATTCATAAAATCCATTTTCTGCGGCATTTATAATGCCATCAGCGCTGAAACTGATGATTCTCATGCATAGCTCCTGATAATGAGAGCGCGTATCATGGCGCAATTCGCGCCAAGAGGGGCTTGCCCCGCCAGGCGGAGCACCCATGCTGTCTATCCGATTTAGAATAAATAGGTAATGCCGCGTGTGCTTGTGATGGAAACTGCCAACGGGCCAGGGCAGTATATATTATCGCGCGTTCATTGCCGTATGCTCGGCATTTTATATGTAGAATTTCCACAATACAAAGTAGATATGAGGACACGAAGTCATAATGCAGGCTTACCAGAGGGCATTCATCCAATTGGCGCAACGTTATGATGCGCTCAAGTTCGGCGAATTTACGCTCAAATCAGGTAGAGTTAGCCCCTATTTCTTCAACGCGGGTGCTTTTTCCAGCGGCGAGGCACTGGCCAGTCTGGGGCGTTGTTATGCACAAAGCATTATTGATACCGGTCTGACTTTCGATGTCCTCCTAGGACCCGCCTACAAGGGTATCCCGCTGGCAACGGCCACCGCCGTGGCACTGTCTGACCACTTCGGTCGGGATACACCCTTTGCATATAATCGCAAAGAGATTAAGGCTCATGGTGAGGGTGGTTTGATGGTGGGTGCACCACTTCAGGGCAGAGTGTTGATCATTGATGACGTCATCACAGCGGGCACGGCGGTAAAGGAAGCCATCACCCTCATCGAATCTGCTGGCGCATCGTTGGCGGGCATTGTCCTTGGTCTAAATCGACAGGAGCGAGGAAGTGGATCAAGTTCGGCAATACATGAGCTCCAACAGTCTTATGGCGTTCCAATTGTCAGCATTATCGAGCTAGACCATATTATTGACTACCTGGAAGGTGGCGACGAAGCGTCTGAGACCTTGATTCAGGGTATGAAGGATTACCGAGAACGGTTCGGAGTGTGACTTGTTTGGGTCGATATCAGACTCTATATTAATGAAATGAATTACTTTCTTCCGACCTTTTACCCCTGGTTGTTCGTTGGCTTCATGCTAGCTCCGATGGCCGTCGCGGGGAATATGTACCGTTATACCAACGAAGATGGCGTCGTTGTGGTGGACTATCAGGTACCGGCAACCTACGTTGGGCGGGGCTATGAGATTCTCAATGATGAGGGCATTGTAATAAAAGTGGTGCCGCGCGAACTCTCTTTGGAAGAGAAAAAAGCGCTGAATGCGCAAGAAGAACTCGAAGCAGCAGCACGTGCAGAGGAGCGCCGGCTAAGAGAGTGGGATGAGTCTTTGATGTTGCGCTACAGCACGATAGAGGATATCGAAGCGGCTCGGGAGCGCGCTTTACGCGAACTTCGTATTCGCCTCAGTATCCTGAAGGGTAACAAGAGGTCGCTTAAGCAACAGGTGGAAAACTACCAGACTCAGGCAGCGGATCTGGAGAGAAGCGGGCGCGAGGTGGACGTAGCTAGAATCGGTGCCATAGAGGATATTCAAGCCGAGATTGATGCGACCGATCGTTCGATTGATGACCGTGAGCGTGAAATCGAGGAAGTATCGGCTGCGTATCAACAAGATATAGAGCGCTTTCAACAACTCTTGGAAATGGTCGCTCTGCGCCAGGAACTGCTAGCCAGGCAGCAAGAAGAGCGGGAAAAGAATGCCGACCCTAGACGGTGACGCGCGATCTGCGCACCAGATCTAGCAGAAGCAGTATAAAAGTCCTGTTTATCAACCAGCGAGGGAGTTGGGCTGCCCGGTAATAGGTTGACTGACCGCCTGGCGAAAGAACCCTCCCATCAACAATTGCCACTGTTGTGACCAGTCCGCTGTAGGTGAGCGCTGGAAGCCGCTGCGAACATATTGTGATATGCGTCCTTCAGCGGCAGCCATAAGCAGATTGGCTGCTGCGGGAAGTGGAATGACAGGCCGCAAGCCTTCGCGAATCTCTGCCTCTCGAATGACTTGCTTGAGTTGGGTTTCGAACCGATCAAAGAGCTGGGCTACTCTTGCATGTAAGCGCTCAGTCTCACCGGATAATGCATCGCCTGTTAGAATTCGTGTAATGCCTGGGTTGCGGTCAGAGAATGTGAGCAACAGCGTCAGCATTTTTTCACAGCGTAAAGCAGCTGTGCGCTCTTCGTTGATGATGATACTTATGCGGCTGAACAGGGTGTCCTCGATAAATTCAATTAGCCCTTCGAACATCTTCGATTTGCTAGGGAAGTGACGATAGAGAGCGGCCTCGGAAACGCCTACCTGACGCGCGAGTCCCGCCGTGGTGATGCGGTTGCCAGGGTTGGCCTCTAGCATCTGGGCCAGCGCTTCAAGAATTTGCTGACGGCGCTGAGATTTTCTGGGGGGCATGGCGATACACTTTTTCAGTATAACCCAATGCTAGCGATTACCTGTCTGAGCTGCAATAAGTCTCTTGGCAGTTGGGCCAGATTTTTAGTTAGTTGAAACCCTAAAGTCTTCGGTTTGTGATCAAGGTCCCGATCCCTTCGTCGGTAAATGTTTCCAACAGTACCGCATGGGGAACCCTGCCATCGACAATATGTGCACTTGCCACTCCCGATTTCACCGCATCCAGTGCGCAGTCTACTTTCGGCAGCATGCCACCTGTGATGGTTCCATCCGCTATCAGATCATCGACCTGTGTTGTGCTCAGCCCAGTCAGCACTTCCTTGTTTTCGTCTAAAAGGCCCGCGACATTCGTGAGTAGCATGAGCTTTTCCGCTTGCAGTACCTGCGCTAGCTTCCCGGCTACGAGATCGGCGTTAATGTTAAAGGTGTTGCCGTACTCGTCTGCACCTATTGGTGCGATGACGGGAATAAAATGACTGTCGAGGATGACGTTGAGGACTTCGGTATCAATCTTTTCAACCTCTCCAACGTGCCCAATATCGATGATTTCTGATGCATTGAGCTCGGGCGCTCGTCT
>JBCDFM010000275.1:0-5858 GCA_039178015.1 Pseudomonadota bacterium | reverse complement strand
TTACCTATGCGACCGGTATAGACCCAAAAAATTTTGGCGCGCCCGGGAGGATTCGAACCTCCGACCGCCGGCTTAGAAGGCCGATGCTCTATCCAGCTGAGCTACGGGCGCGGAAAGGGGCGAAGTATACATGCGACTTGCCCTTGCCACCACGCCGTGGTCGGCTAAATTGCCCGACCCAGTAGATCTTTTCTAGATGCCAACACATGGGCGCCTAAATGCAGAACTTGCGGTGTCGACCTTACTCAATTGACACCAGTACCCGAGTATTTACCCCAGATACAAAAAAGCCATCGCCAGCCGGCGATGGCAAATGCGCGACAGTCTCACCCGCAATTAAAGCGGTTAGCTGTCGCTGGCCCAATCAGAAGTTGTAGGCTAACTGCACCCAGATAGTCCGCAGCTGGCTCGGGGAATCTGCAGTGATTCCAGTATCCCCTGGAGGTGCACCAAACAGCGCGCCGATTGGCGCTGCAGGCGGGCCACTGAAGTCAGTCACAGTCTCATCGGTCAGGTTGGTGCCAAGCAGGCTGACTCGCCAAACGTTATCCACATCGGACAGGCTGAAATTGAGATCCAGGCTGGTCATATCTTCCGATGCGAAGGTCTCGTTGATCTGGCTGAACATATTATCGCGGTAGCGGACGAATCCAGCGCTCGTGAATACCAGCCCAGAGGTGATTTGTGTCTCAAAGTTAGCGCCCACATAGCCAGTCCATTCAGGTGCCTGCGCGAGCTTAGTGCCATCGCCTTCATTCGTGGTGTCAGCGTAGGTGGCGGCTGCCATCAAGCGCAGGCTGTCGGTGGTTTGCCACACTGCATCAAACTCAAAGCCTTCGGACTCTGCATCGATGTTGCGGGTTAGGAATTGCGCAGACGCTTCCGTGACAACAAATGAGGTTTCTTGAAAGTCCTCCACTTCAGTATAAAACAGCGCTGCGTTGAACGTGGCAGCACCATCTAGCAGCGTCAGCTTAGCGCCCAGTTCGTAGGTTGTTGCTTCCTCTGACTTCACTCTAGCACCACCGTCGTCCACATCAAGCGCGGGGTTACCGCTGGCGACTTCAGCCGACTCGGCATAGCCACCCGTTTTGCTGCCCACACCAAATGCGGCATAAAACATCGCGTCCTGGGTTGGCGTAAATTGCACGCTGAGATTGCCATTCAGAAAATCGTCATCAAACTTGAGATCTGGATCTGAAAAGGGAGGGTTGATAACGCTGTTCCAAAGGGTTTGCGGATTGCCTTGCACTCTGACAAAGGACACATCTTTTTGCTCATCGGTATAGCGCAGACCCAGGCTCGCGCGCCATTGATCGCTGAAGTTAAATGTCATTTGCCCGAAGGCCGACCAGGTTTCAGTTTCTTGATCAAAATTATTGGTGAACGGTCCATTGAATATCTGACCGGGATCAGGCGGCGGAAAATTGGGTGTATTGAAGAATTGTGCTTCCGAAGACGTCCAGTCGCTGTAGAAATAAAACGCGCCCACCATGTATTCGATGGTCTCTCCGGTGTCGGACGCCAATCGGAACTCCTGCGACCACTGATCGTATTCTTCATTGCGCTCAAAGTAGGTGCTGTATAGGTCTACCTGGCCCGGATCAAAGATTAGAAAGGTGGTTTCATCAAAGGCATTACCAAAATCGAAATCATCAAAGAACCTCAGATCATAGGTGCCGTACGATGTCACCGAAGTCAGCGTTACGCCACCGAGATCGTAGTCGATAGTGACATTCGCTAGATCCACCTCCGTGTCATGAAAGCTTTCGTTTGTGGGACACTGCGGGCAGATCGCCGTCTTCGAATCGTCGAGCTTGGCCTCTCCGTAGATGGCTATCGCATCCGGCGGAAGCCAATTTCCCTGATCGATATACTGAAAGCCGTTTCCAGTGCGTTCGCTATCGGCGTATTGATACAGAAAGTTAACATCGAGGTTATCGGTTGGCGTCCACAACGCAGTCAGACGCACCGCTTTTTCCTCATCGGCAGGCACATCCTTGCCGGTCAGTACGTTCTCAACCCATCCATCCTGATCAACATAGCGACCGGCGACACGTACCGAAAAATCATCACTGACGGGGAGATCAACACCACCCTCGGCATTCCAACCACCATTTTCGACCTCGGCCCCGCCCTGGATATTGCCTGCGAATTCGTCACCGGGCTTACGACTGGTGATACTGATCGCTCCCAAGCTCGTATTCTTACCCAACAGCGTACTCTGCGTTCCCTTGATGACCTCGATACGCTCTACATCAAAAAAAGCGGTGGAGTACATGCGACCCTTGCCGAGAAACATGCCGTCCAGGAACAGCGCGACAGACTGATCGAACGACTGTGTCCGCGCCGGCGTGCCGAGTCCGCGCAAGGTCAGCGCTAGCCCATCATCGGGTGCGCGAGAAAAAACCATCCCAGGTACGAGATCCGCAAGCTTGAACAGATTGTCAACGCCAAACTCGTTCAACGTTTCATTCGATATCGCCGTCACCGTCAGGGGAATATCTTGAATCGATTCGGCGCGTTTTTGGGCCGTAACCACAACCTCTTCAAGCGTTGCAGCATTGGTTAAGGATGAAGACAGGGCCAACGCACCGACCGCAAGGGCCATGGGGGCTTTATACGATGTCATGATAGTTTCTCCGTGTGTTATGCTTATATCGTTGGTTTTGCGTTTTATGCGTATCTCTATCCCGTTTTTTCAATTCCTTGTCGTGAGCCTGTCATCCTGTTGTCACCGATTTGACAAGGTGCTGTGTGAGGCGGTTACGCAATTCCGCGACCTCCTCCTCAGTCCAGGCTCGAAACCCCTCGCCGCTTTTACAGCCCAATTTTCCCTTGGCAATCTGCTCTTCAAGAAACGGGTTAGGCCCAGCGCTACGATCTAATTCAGGGATGATGGTTTTATGAATATCCAATGTCAGATCCAGCCCCACCAAGTCAGCATTTTCCAGTGGTCCTAGTACGGCAAGGCGTAAACCAAAACTGCTTTTGACACAGTGGTCTAAGGTCTGGGCGTCACAAATTCCCTCTGCAACCATAGCGATAGCCTCGCGCCAAAGCGCATGCTGCAATCGGTTCGCTACGAAGCCCGGTACGTCTTTTTTGATGTGTGCAGGTGATTTGCCCACAGAAGTCAGTAGAGACAGGGTTTTCCAAATCGTGGTAGTAGAGGTCCGATCGGTCTGCACCACCTCAACCAGCGGAACCAAGTAGGGAGGGTTCCACCAGTGAGTGCCTACCATGCGCTCAGCGCTTGCGAGCCCCTCTGTGATTTGTCCTATTGGAATTACCGAGGTATTGCTCGCGATGACAGCGTCAGACGCCGCCATGCGCTCCACATCGGCAAAAATCGATCGCTTGAGATCAGGTTTCTCCGGTGCCGCTTCTGTTATAAACGCCGCGCCTGATACCGCCTGCTCTAATTCGTCACAAACGCTGATATGGTCTAGAGATGCGAGTGGCGCGCGCAACGCGTTCAGGATTTGCGAAGCGCGCTCTTGTAGCGAATCTCTGGCGTCAGCATTAGGCTCGTAGACCTTAACCGGGTGACCCGCCTTCGCAAAGACAACAGCAATCCCCGCCCCCATCAAACCTCCACCGAGTATCGCGATATTAGTCTGATCAGCCATGACTACTCATCCCGCGGTATAGCCGCCATCGGCGTACAACACGTGCCCTGTATGAAAGTCGGAGGCAGCAGAGCACAAAAACAATAGCGGCCCTGCCAAATCTTCCGGCTCGCCCAGCCGGCCTAACGGTACACGTGCGAGAAAGCCCTCGCGTACTTTCTCGGCATGCTCATTCTCTTCAAACATCCAGGCGGTGACGGGCGACCGAAATACGGTGGGGGCTATTGCATTGACCGTGATGTGGTATTTGCCCCACTCGTGCCCCAACGCTCTGGTCATGCCATCGATAGCCGATTTCGAAGTACAGTAAGCCGAGTACCCAGCGGAGTGACCCAGCTTGCCGCGAGCAGATGAGGTGAACACGACTTTACCGCCGCGCGCTTGATTGATCATCTGGCGGCCCGCAGCTCGGGCTATCAGCCACGCGCCCTCTACGTTGGCCAGCATCACGCGCTGATAGCGCTCCAACTCCATGTCTTCAATGGGAGAGACTTCGTTCGTGCCGGAGGCCACTACCAGAATATCGATACCGCCGAATGCGTCCACAGCTTGCTTCACGATAAGGTCGCAGTTCTCTTCGGTGTCAGGTCGCTTGGCAATGGCCACTGCGTCCAGCTTGGCTTCATGCAGATCGTCGCGCAGGTCTTCTAAGGCATCTGCGCTGCCGGCGGCGATAACCAACTTTGCACCGCCCTTGCCCAGGGTTGTACACACGACTTTGCCGAACGAGCCTGTCGCCCCGATCACCAGCGCGACTTTGCCCTTCACGCTGAACAGCTCTTCGAGCCAAATCTTAGGCAAACTCATGTGGACTCCGCGTACGGCATGATGACAAGCATGCTGGCCACCGCGTTACCGCTATTTTTTATCGCTCTGGCTTCGCCTCCAGGTATATAGCAACTGTCCAATTGTGCCAGCGCGTGCTCTTCGCCCGACTCGAGCGTGATAGTCACCTCGCCTTCTAGCACGACGTAGATCTTCTCAAGCGGACTGGAATCCATGTGGCACCCGCCCCCTGGCAGGAAGTGCGATAGCCCAGTCCAGGCAAAAGAGGAAGGCGACGCATCAAAGCCTTGCAACCTCAACCCGCGCATATCGAAGTGGTTGGGCGCCTGGTAGGCTACGGCATCCTGAAATCGGGTAATCTCCATAATGGACTGCCCTACTGAGTTATTATGAGTTGTTATCAGCCCTTGCCAGTTTCTATTCTGAACTGACCGGTGGGATCAAGCATTGCAACGAGTCTAACGATACAGCCATCGCCCTTTTTCCAGCGCCAGGGGAAGGCCGCGAAGGTGACACGTTTGCCGGTGACCTTGTCAATATCGCCACCAATATTTTCGAAACCACATATTCCATTGGACAAAATTATATTGTGGCAGGGCTCCCACTCTGGGAAATCGTCTATGACATCGCGACCCGTTTCGGCTTTGTATTCGGCGCAAATATGCGGCAGTAATCCGTTTGGTGCACCAGGACCATGGGGCCCTATCGCGGTGGCAAGCGGATGATCCAGAGCTTGAGTATCATTACCCGCCATCTTGACCTTTTTTTCTACGAACCACTCGCCCGCCTCACGACCAAAACCCGGTGAATAGCCATAATAATGCTGGTTGTCACCGTAATATTTATGCCAGCCGGTATTTACGATCACGATATCGCCCTCACGGACTTCAGGCGTCGCATTGTCCAAATCTTCTTTGGTAATCAACTCCCACTTCTTTTTGGGAATGTCTAACACGACACCGGTCCCGAAAAAATAAGGTAGCGGTACTTCATCCATGAATGGCGTGCCCGGCACCACGTGAGCAGGCGCGTCAATGTGCGTACCCGAGTGCATGACAGTGGTGATTTTTTGAGTAAGCACACCGGACTTCGACATGCCGTGCAGGCGCTCTATTTTAACGTCTTCGAAATAAGGCCAGCAGGGTTGCCCGAGGCCCCAGGGATGGCTGAGGTCATAAAACTCCAGACCCATCGCATTGGAAAGATTGCTCTCTTTGAATTGACAAAGACTTTCGTCTCGCCAGTCTCCTTCTTGCCAGCCCGGCATGGCAGCCACCTCTTGTTAGTCTTATACGTTTTGCATTGCGGTATAGATGTACCGCAATACGTTCACATTCATAGGCTGTATTGTCAAGCGTTTTTTGTATCACTTTTCGAGCTATCTATATCGTTTTGCGATACATAATTATCTTGACTTGCATTTTATTCCTTGTATTGTCA
>JBCDFM010000274.1:0-5866 GCA_039178015.1 Pseudomonadota bacterium | reverse complement strand
CAAATCTGCGGATTTGATGAGCGCTGCATCGCGCTATCCTAAATTCCCGATGATTTTAGAAACTTATCGCGAGTGTCTTAGTGACGTGTTTGACCTGGCGGGTTTAACTCAGCTGCTCGACGATATTCGCAGCCGCAAGATCCGCCTGCATTCGCATCTGAGCGATGCGCCTTCACCCTTTGCCCAAACCGTATTATTCGACTTTACCGCCAGCTTTATCTACGACGCCGATGCACCACTGGCGGAACGCAGGGCGCAAGTGCTGTCATTGGATCACGCCCAGTTGAAGGAGCTTCTGGGCAGTGCGGACTATCGAGAGCTACTGGATCCGGAAGCCATTGCCGCCATCACCTTGCGCTGTCGCCGCCTCGATCAGCGATCCCTGAAAGATCCGGACGATGTACATGATGTCCTGCTTGCTCTGGGCGATTTGAGTGTGCAGGAGTTGACAGACAGAACCGTGGAGGAGGTGCGAGAGCGCTTACCTGACATCATCGCTGAGCTCAGCGACGCGCGGCGTATAGCGGAAGTACGCATCGCCGGCGAGCCGCGTTTGATTGCTGTGGAAGATGCCTCGCGCTACCGCGATGCTCTGGGCACGGTTTTGCCCATGGGCTTGCCGACCGTGCTGCTGGAACCCTGCGAGGCGCCGCTTGCGGATCTCGTGTCCCGCTTTGTGCGCACCCACGGACCTTTTGTGCCTCAAGATATCGCCACGCGTTTCGGTATCGGCGTTGACATGGTTCGCCAGGCGCTGAATGATCTCGCTGCGGCGGGACGTGTTCTCGAAGGTGGCTTCACCCCAGGTGGTACCGCCCGCGAATGGATTGATCACGACGTGCTCAAGCTGATTAAGCGTCGCTCACTCGCCGGTTGGCGCGAGCAAATCGAGGCCGTCGATCACGCGCAGTTTGCCGCCTTTGTCGCCGAGTGGCAGGGTGTGACCAAACCGCGACGCGGCATGGATGGCTTGTTTGAAGCCGTCGAACAGCTACAGGGCGTGCCGCTTCCTGCCTCTGCCCTGGAGCGGGAGATACTGCCGGCGCGAGTTGAGGGCTATCGAGAGGGTCAGATTAATGAGCTTTTCATGTCGGGTGAATTGCTCTGGCGCGGTCTCGAATCGGTGGGTAGCAGTGACGGTCGCATTGCTCTGTATCTAACGGAAAACTATCCGCTACTGGCGCCACCACCCGCAGCCGTTGAGGGCGAGCTAGCCCAGCGTATCAAGGTTTTTCTTCACGATAATCCGGCCCCCTTTTTTGATGATATTGTCGCAGCAGTGGGCGGCTTTCCCAACGATGTGCTGGAGGCCCTGTGGGACCTGGTCTGGTCGGGCAATGTGGGTAACGATAGCTTCGCGCCACTGCGAGCCCGTCTGAATGCGCGCGCCAGTAACAAAAACAGCGGGCGGCGAGGTCGGCGTCCGCGCATGCGCTCCATTCCCATGCGCAGTAATCGCCTGCCTGGGAGCGAGGGCCGCTGGGCGCTGTTTAGTCGATCCAGCTGGGCCAGTCCAACGCCCACCGAGATGCGCACAGCCCAGGTCCAGCAGCTTTTGGAGCGCTATGGTGTTCTGGTGAAGGAGGCGCTCGCTCGGGAGGGCGTTAGCGGCGGGTTTGCCGGTATCTACCCTGTTCTTAAAGTGATGGAAGAGGCGGGCCGCCTCCGTCGAGGCTATTTTGTAGAGGGTTTGGGCGCTAGTCAGTTTGCCATCCCGGGCGCGGAAGATCGGCTTCGCAACACCAGCGTACACGAACAGTCGCTGGTACTGGCGGCCACCGATCCCGCTAACGCCTATGGCCACCTTTTGCCCTGGCCAGCCGTTGGTGAGTCCGGCCGCTGCAGTCGCGTCGCCGGCGCACGAGTGATTCTGCGCAAAGGCCAGCTGATTGCGTTTGTAGCCAAGTCGGCAGAACAGATCACAACTTTTCTGGGTGATGACGAGCTCGAGCGCGGACGGCGTACTGCAGCCTTGATCGACGGTTTCAAGCAGATGGCGAGAGGCCGAAGACAGCTGTATATCGCGAAGATTAACGGTGAGCCCAAAGCCGATGAGCGTTTACATCGCGCCCTGCTGGAAGAAGGGTTTCAGCACGGCTACCGGGGTTACACCTACAAAGGTGAAGTGGTAGACCTGCATGCCTGAGGGAGACACCTTGTTTCGCGTGGCCTATCAAATCAGCGAGCAGATTTGCGGTAAGCGCATCGAAGCCGCTCGCGCAAAACCCGAGTTACGTCATGCTCAGGAACTCACGGGCCACTGCCTGGAAAAGGCCCGGGCTCGGGGCAAACATCTGCTACTGGATTTTGATAACAAACTCAGTGTGCATTCGCATTTGGGCATGACCGGCTCCTGGCACATTTATCCGCGTGGAGAGCGCTGGCGCAAACCGGCGCAGCGGGCAGCACTGGCGCTGCGCTTTGATACGCATGATCTGGTGTGCTTCAGCCCGAAACTGATTGAGCTAAATAGCACTGGTCGTGTGCATCGCAATCCCTTGTTGACCAGCCTGGGCCCTGATCTGCTAGCGGAGCAGTTTGATGAAGACGAAGCATTGCGACGTTTGCGTCAGCATGCGCACTTACCGATTGGCGAGGCGCTGATGGCACAGCAGCTGGTCGCGGGTATCGGTAACGTCTATAAGTCTGAGATTCTGTTTATGAAGCGACTGAACCCCTTTCAAAGCTTGTCAGAATTTGATGACGATACGCTGCGTGATTGCCTGCGTAGCGCCCGGCATTATCTGCGCCGCAATCTCGAAGGTTTGCGCCGCAAGTTTCGCGGGTCAACCTACGGGGATCGCCTTTGGACCTATCGCCGCCGGAGTATGCCCTGTCTTGAATGCGGCACGCCTATCCAAATGCGCCGCCAGGGTGAGGCGGCGCGATCGACCTACTACTGCCCGCAGTGCCAGGGAGTGAGCAAATGACCCCTGAGCTGGTTTGGTTTAAACGGGATTTGCGGGTTGCCGATCACTCACCGCTGATGGCTGCGGCCAAACGCGGTCCGGTGCTTTGCCTGTATATTTACGAGCCGGAGGTCATAGCGGCCGACGATTTTTCTCGGCGCCATCTACTGTTTATCAATGATTCCCTGCGGGACCTGGATGCGGCCCTGCGTGAGCGTGGCGCGCGTTTGTTGATACGCTGCGGTGAGGCGGTATCGGTACTAAAAGCGCTGCAGGAGCAAACGGGCTTTCAACGCATCCGAGTGCATCAGGAGACCACCAACGGCGTCAGCTTTACGCGCGATCGTCGGGTTCTGGACTGGGCTGCAGATGCAAACATCGAAGTCGTGGAGTATCGACAACAAGGGGTGATGCGCAAACTACCCAGCCGCGACGGCTGGGCAAAACAGTGGCAGAGCTTCGTCACGTCGCCCATGGTAGCCGCACCGCGCGCCCTTGAGGACGCCTCGACTTCGCTTGCCAGTGAGAAGGTGCAGGAGCCAGCAGCCTTCGGGCTAGAAGATGATGGTCTGCATGAACGCCAGACTGGCGGGGAAGCTGAAGGTTCACGTGTGCTTGTCGAGTTTCTAAAGGCGCGCTCAAGAGATTACGTTGGCGGTTTGTCTGCGCCAGGGCGGGCCTGGGAATCCTGCAGTCGCATTAGCCCCTATTTGGCCTATGGCAATCTGTCTATTCGCGCCGTATACCAGAGAGTCGTAGCCAAGCGCCGAGATCTTCAGCGCTCGCGAGGCCAAAGAGATGAATGGAGTAAGGCGCTTGCCGCCTACGAAGAGCGTCTTGCCTGGCACTGTCACTTCATCCAAAAACTGGAGGACGAGCCCGCGATTGAATTTCAAAACATGAATCGCGCCTTCGACGGTCTGCGTGAAAATGCGTTCAACGACGATTACTTTGACGCATGGAAGACGGGGCGCACCGGCTACCCCATGGTCGATGCCTGCATGCGCGCGCTGATCGCCACTGGCTGGATCAACTTTCGTATGCGAGCAATGCTGGTCTCGTTCGCGGCGAACCATCTCTGGCTGCACTGGCGCAGGCCGGCGCTGCATCTGGCGCGCTGCTTTGTGGATTACGAACCCGGCATTCACTACTCGCAAATTCAGATGCAGTCCGGAACGACGGGCATTAGCGCCATGCGTATCTACTCACCGACCAAGCAAGCGCAGGATCAAGATCCGGAGGGGCATTTCATTCGCCGCTGGGTGCCGGAGCTGGCCAATGTTGCGACCGATTTTATCGCTGAGCCACAGCGTATGCCGCTGGACGTGCAGGCCGCAGCCAATTGCGAGATCGGCGTAGACTACCCCCTACCTATCGTCGATCATCGCACGGCCTACGGCGCGGCAAAGCAGCGTCTGCATGCGGTGCGCAAGCAGGCGAAAATCTCGGGAGAGTCTGATCGTGTATTCCAGCGCCATGGCTCCCGACGTCGACAAAGCGAGCGCGAGCACTGGCGGGGGTCGTCGTCGCCTCTGCGATATCGAGGCTGAGGCCCGGCGCTTGTCTATCCATGATGCCGCTATTTGACAGCCTACCAATTCGGCCAGCTGATCAAGGCGTTAAGCCAATAATCTCCAGCTCGCCCAGGTCTTCCTGACGATTCAGTCCCAAAACCTGTGAGTAAAAGTTGAGCTCTGATTGTAGCGCAGTGACCTGATTTTCCGCCTTGCGAAAGCCGTGCCCCTCGCCCTCGAACGCGATGTAGGCCGTGGGAACATTCCGGGATTTCAGCGCGGTAAAAATCATTTCCGATTGGTTGGGCGGTACCACGCGATCATCAAGTCCTTGCAGCAACAACAGCGGTGCGTCGAAACCGTCCAGATGGTTTATGGGCGAGCGCTCGCGGTATAGATCTTGCCTTGCTGGATACGGTCCAATCAGCTGATCCAGATAGCGTGATTCAAATTTATGGGTATCTTTGGCCAGTGCTTCGACATCGCTCACGCCAAAATAGCTGGCCCCGGCGCTGAAAGCGTCATGGAACGCTAGTGCCGCCAGCGTCGTATAGCCACCGGCACTACCACCTCGGATAATTAAACGATCCGGATCGGCCAGACCCTGTTCGACAAGCCAGTTGACTCCCGCAACGGCGTCTTCCACATCGGCGACACCCCACTGCCCGTAGAGCGCTCGGCGGTAGTCGCGCCCAAATCCCGTGCTGCCGCGGTAGTTCAGATCGAGGATGGCGAAGCCACGACTGGTCCAGAACAGGCCACTTAGCCAAAAAGCCGGGCTGCTGACTGATGTCGGACCGCCGTGCACACTGACAATGAGTGGTGGCGCGTTACCGGCCGGCCCCTGATAATCGGGATTGGTTGGTGGTAGATAAATACCGTGGGCCTGGGCATTCTGCCCGACCGGGAAGCTGACGAGTTGATAGGATGGAATCCAGGCGGCGTCCAGATCCAGATCTTTTGACGTCCGCAAGACCTGTAATACGTCACCATTTAGATCGGTCTCGACCAGTTCCGGTGGCTTATCGGTCGCCGCATTGATAACAAACACGCTGTTATCTATGGGCAGGAAATCAATAATATCGGCGCTGGCAAGACTGAATGGACGGGCCGACTTGGAGTCAAGATCGAGCAGCACAAGGCTGCCAACACCGGCTTTTATCGCGCGGGCTAAGATATTGCCATCTGGAAGAAGCGCGTAATGATCGTTGCCAATGGTCCAGTCGGGGCCACCGATTTCGGTCTCAGGCAGCTGGACGCTCAGGGGTAAAAAGTCGCTTCCGTTGACCTGGTAGATCTGCCACCAATCGTCTCGATCAGAGATTGCAAAGAGCTGGTTCTCTTTATTCCATTGCGGATTGATCACCGACTCCAGCATACCTTCATTGTGCAAGGTGAGATTTTTCAGTTTGCCGGCGCTATCAAACTCAGCCGACCACAGTT
>JBCDFM010000273.1:0-5898 GCA_039178015.1 Pseudomonadota bacterium | reverse complement strand
GCCAGGACTTCGATTTTTTTGACTATGTTTCACTAAACCGAGTCGCCGGATTACTGGTCATCAAAGAGGGTGAGATTGTCCACGAGTCCTATCATCTGGGAAACACCGAGAAAACGCGATGGATGTCCATGTCTGTGGCTAAATCCATCACTGCAACCTTAGCGGGCGCCGCACTTCAGGATGGCTATATTAAAAGTCTCGACGACACGGTTGGTCAATACGTTCCCACACTGAGAGGCTCGGCCTATGAAGCGGTGTCCGTCAGACAACTTCTTCAAATGACGTCCGGTGTCGGCTGGGTTGAACCATACGCTGACCCAGAGTCAAACCGTAAAATGCTTCTTGAGGCACAAATTGCCCAGCTTCCTGGCGGCATGATTGAGGTGATGAAGGCGTTGCCAAGGGTCGCTGAGCCTGGCGAGGTATGGAACTATAGCACGGGCGAGACGCAGGTGTTGGGCGAGTTGCTCGTAGCTGCGACTGGGATGGCACTCTCCGATTATCTTTCGGAGAAAATTTGGTCGACTTTCGGCATGGAGTCCGACGCCGAGTGGTGGCTGGACTCACCGAATGGGGTCGAAATCGGAGGTAGTGGTTTGTCGGCGACTCTTCGAGATTACGGCCGATTTGGTCAGTTCCTTCTAAATGGAGGTATGGCAAAAGGCGAAAGGGTGCTACCGCCTGGATGGATTGAAGAATCAACACGTGAGCGGATAACCGGAAATGATGCGATACCCTATGGATACATGGTTTGGCCCGTTTCTACCCAAGCTGGCGAGGCTCATCGCACTGCCTATGAGGCTAAGGGTTTATATGGTCAATTGATTTACGTTAACCCGCAGGAGGGCTTGGTGATTGTCGTGTGGCGGGCTTGGCCCGTGTCTTGGTTGATGAACCCGCTGATTAGTGATTATCAATTCTTCGACAAGGTGATCGATACCCTCAGATAGTGAGTCTCTCTGGGAGCAGAGACCAGAGACAAGAGAGCAAAAAAAGCGCATTAGCCGACTTAATCAAAACGATAGAGAAAGCACTGCATTGATTGGCGAGCCACTGTTTTGCGTCGTCGCAATCAAGCTAGGCAGTGTGGTAAACACCACGTAGAGCCCATGGCGCTGTCGCCCGTTTGCGTGAGTTGGCTTGGCTTTACCCCTCCCGCAATCTAACTTATCATATGTGTAAAAAAAATAATATATTGGTCACTAGATAGTCCCGTTGGCTGCAAGAGGTTTCAGTGGATGAACACATGACCGGAACTGCAAGCTCAATAGTGAATGTCAGTCCACCAAAGCAACTGGGAGATTAAGGATGAATGTAGAAGAGTTTAAAGACGCGTTGGTCGAGTACTACCAAGGCGAATTGATGGGTGAGGCGGTGATGGAGCAAATGATAAAAAACTATAATGAGCCCGAGCGGCACGCGAAGTTGGCGGTATTGCTTCAGCTGGAAACCGAGACTAAAGCTCGACTTCGGCCAGCTATGATTGAACTTGGCATGAGGCTTGATGAGGAGGACGCGCCGCGTGCTGAAGCCCGGCAGATAGCCGAGGGATTTAAGAGTTTGAGCTGGGAGCAGGCAATGGGCGCGATGTGCGAGCAGTTGCCGCCCGTCGTCGCACACTACAGAGACATCGCTGATAAGGCTCCTCGTGCGTATCGAGATCTGGCGGAATCCATGTTTTTACACGAAAAGTCACTGCTCGATTTCGCTGAGATGGAAGTTCAAGGTGAGATTGAGCACTCCATTGATGTGGTGTCCGAGCAACTGCATTTTAAGCTACCAGCCTACGGAGGTTAATCTCTCGCCACCGCGTTCAATGCAAATGACTAAAGCGAGCTGACCTCAACCAGCACGTCGTACTGTGCGTAATTCTCTGCTGTTTCATTGAATGCGCTGTGTGTCAGAGTGTATGGGTCGCCCTCAATGAATTGCTCAACCCAGTGACCTTCGCCAATCAGTACAGTCCCTTCACGCATTTTTTCATCCACTTTGCAGCGAATTTTCATAGACCCTCTGTCATTGAAAACCTGACAGATATCGCCGTCGGCAAGTGATCTCGTTTCAGCATCGGTCGCGTTCACCCTGATGACAGGTTCGGGTTCCTTGGCCTGCACCATGGACATGTTGGCAAATGTCGAGTGGATACGGTAGCGACTGTGCGCGGATAACATCACGAGAGGATATTTGGCGAACAAGGGATTCTTAGGTGATGCTTCAATGGGTTCACGGTAAACGGGCAGCGCTGACCCATACTCTGTAAGTTCAGGTTTGTAGCACTCAACTCGGCCGCTGGCTGTTGGGAAAATGCGATTCTCCATGCCAACATAGGGGCAATGATCTTTCCAGGGATAAATGACTTTCTCCTTCTCGAGCCTGTCCCAGGTGATCTCTTCTGCTTCAGCCTCGTTTGACGCAGCCAGTATTTCTGCAAGATAGTGCTCTTCGGATTGGTCAAAGTATTCGCCCAGACCCATGGCTTTACCCAGTAGACAAAATATTTCGAAGTCGGATTTACATTCTCCTTCCGGAGGCACGGTTTTTTGTTGTAGCTGGACGAAGCTGTCCACGATGATGTCGGTACGCTCGAAAATTGTGCAGGCGGGTAGCACCAGATCAGCCTGTTTGGCAGTATCTGTCATGAAATGGTCAATGACACAGATGAAGTCCAGATTCGATATGTATTCAAACAATACTCGACCTCGATCGGGCTTTGTCTGATTAAAGGGATTGCCCAGCGCAATGCACTCCATCTTAATGGGGTGAGGCTTTGCCGTGCGAACCCGCTGATCTATCTCCATCATACTCAGACTGTTTGCTCGCTTCCCGTCGGGCGCATAAAAGCTATTGGCGCGGATAGGCACCGTTCGCGAGCCGCTGCTGACACTAACACCCCCTCCGGGTACACCGATGTTTCCCGTTAGGCATGCCAAAATGCCAATAATTCTCGCAGTGGAATCTGAGTAGTACCATCTATCGAGACCAAAGCCCATACGAATTGCCGCAGGACTGGAGCTTGCATAATCCCTCGCAAGCTGCTCGATAATGGCCCTCGGCACGCCAGTTATAGTTTCGCACTCGGCGGGGGAATACTGAGTCGCTTCGTCTGCGAATACTGAGAACACACTGGCAATGTCTAAGCTGAGAGCGGCGCCACGAGTACTTCGTGATGAGACGTCAAGTACAGGACTCGCAGCGGTGTTAGCCACCACTGGCCCGCCCATTGTGTCACACCACACCATGGGCTCAGAACCACCCCATGGATCAATATCTGAGGCCCGAAGATATTCACCCGTACTGAGATTTATCAGGAAGGCCATGTCGCTATGGCGGATCAGGAATTCCGAATCAAATAGTCGATTTTTGATGATCTGATTGGCTAGTGCCCATGCTAAAGCACCATCGCTTCCGGGTCTGATAGATATCCATTGGTCACACAATGCGGCGGTTTCACTGTTCGTAGGATCAATGCACACTAAACGCGTGCCTTGTCTTCGAGCAGCCTTAATTGGGGCATGGTCGACACTACGTGTGACCGCCATGTTAAACCCCCACAAGATAGTTAGCTCGGAATTGATGGCATCGGCCATGGCGTGACCGCCTGGTACGAAATAACTTGATGCAGGAATACCGAACAAATATTCCAGACCCTTAGGCAGACCGTAGTCGATGCCGCCGGGGCCGGTAACAGTGGCGCCGGTTAGGGCGGCATAACGGTACAGTGTTCCCCGCGTCAGTAGGCCTAGAGCACCCGAGATCTGAGTGAGTGCGACTGCATTCGCGCCGTATCTTGCTTTTGTGGCCTGGTGTTGAGCAACGAAGAGGGATATGGCCTCATCCCAGCTAATGGGTTCCCATTCTCCGCCTCCCCTTTTTCCCTTGCGCTTCAGTGGCGTTCGCAGCCTGTCGAGATGGTACTGGTATTCGAGTCGAGAACGGCCCATCAGACAAATGCGATTCTTGAAACCTTCGACAGGATAGTTTGCGGCGGTTACCGCGATGATTTTCTCGTCCTCGACCGTTGCGCTAATCCCGCACTTTGGATCTGCGTGGCAATTGGGATCGCAGACCGTACGGCGTATGACGCTCATAATCGGTAATCCACGACAGGCGAGTCCAAGTCTGGCAGTGACCGGACTGACCCCAACTGGATTCGGTGAGACGGGCGGGAGTTTGGGCTTTGATACAGCATAATGTTTGAGACACTTCCTTGCCTGGCTGTGAGGGCAGTGCTCGCCTTTTTGGGAGATAGCGCGAGGTGTAGATGGGCCGTTAAGGAGGGCGAAAGAGTTGGCCGTGACCTTATTGGCCCGCTGCTGCTCACTAGTAATGATCGATATCTTGTCGAATCAAGACCGATAATGGTTGAAGTGCTGCCAAAGACAATACGCGCTCTGGCAGTGCCAGTGTGGGTGTCCAAACACGCGATTGTCACGGCCCGTATTAACCAGCCAGTTGTTCATTCACCGCCCGGTAGGCCGCGTCGATCGCACCGTTCAGGTAAGCCGTTGCCTCAGCGTCCGAGTTCGCGATGCTGATTCGCCCGAACTGCCTTCGCCCTAATTCGTGCGGCGCTTCGCCCTCAGGCCACTCTGGGTCAAAGAGTCCGCGATACTGATAAGCATAGCCGTGAGACCACCGATTCACGGTAATCGCTTCTATATCCCGGTCGGCGTCAAAACCGGTGGCCCCGAACATACCGTTAAGCTGTTTTCGTATTTGTTCTTCAAACTGCTCAAAAGACGTGGTGTAAACCTGATACCGAGCCAGTCGATACAAATCGCGGGCTGTCTGCTTGCCGTCATTTTCCTGGGTCGGTGTGGTCAGTAAATATATGATCATAGGCGCGTCCGGATCCTCGTCAAACTCATAACCGCCGATGGAAACGGGAGGCGCATTGGATACCATCTTAAAATAGCTGGTAGGGCACAGGTAAAGCTGGCTACCAGCATCTCGGAACGCTTTCCCATTGCGTGCGAGGACGTTGACCGAGATCAGCGGAAGCTTCACGCCATACTTTAAGTTTTCTTTTTGCGCCTCGGGTAGTTCAGGGCACAGATGTGGAATCAGACCGTTGTAGCAGGCAAGAACGGAGTGCTTGCCCTTTACTCGAAAAGCTTCTCCCTCTGTGACATAGGAGACCGTCACTGACTCGTCTGGGTTGTTGACTACGTTCACGGCCGAGCTGTTAAGTCGCAGTCGTACCGGGTGATCGGGCTTGTCCAACTTGCTGTAATCGAACTGTGCGTCAACAACGTCTGCCATGGTTTGCCCAGGGGCTACATCGGGAATCAATCTTCTAACCATCTGCCGGGTGAGTGAGGCATTGCCATCGGGCATCCAGAGAATATCGGATTCCTGCAGCATTTCGGCTTCTGCAAGTACATCGATAGCGCCTTGTCCCAACACACTGACTCCGGGCAAACCGGACTTTAATCCTTCGTAAATAGAAAGGGAGTCTACACCGACGCCATAAGTGACATTCATAAAGGGGTTGAACAGTTTGTAGCTGTTATCATCAAGGCCAACATAATCGGTTAAAAACGTTTTGTAGGGTGTCTTTTTCAGAAAATTCCGCATGTCATCTGTGGGCAGGGGTTGTTCGAGCTTGAGCGTGCCTTCGATGAACTGTATTAGCTTTTCCTTCTCACTCGCGGGAATATTCAGAGCCTCGACTAACTCGCGATAGTTTCCCACTCCATGCCAGGCGGTGAGCCACTGGCCGTTGACGATTGCGTCTTCCCCAAAATGTTCGCTATCGGTATACATTCCCATCGGCAGCGCAGGATTTGACAGCGGCCAATCGGGGTTCATTTTCGTCCTGAGCTCATCAAGATCAAAACCTAAATCCGCTACCATCTTCTTTGTTTGAGGTGAATAAAAACGCGAATCTTGGAAGTT
>JBCDFM010000272.1:0-5902 GCA_039178015.1 Pseudomonadota bacterium | reverse complement strand
TAGAGCTGGTTTACGCAAGCCTCCATGGCTATAATGAGAACGTTTATCATTATCATAAAGCCTGGCCCGCATCTTCCCAAAACAAGGATCGATCATGAGAGCCTCTGGCAGCCGCAAGCAGAACGCCTGCCCATTAACGCCGCTGTTACTCACCGGTTACATGCTCGCCCACTCCGTGGCAGCGAGCGATGAACCAGCAGGCGACCTGGTATTGGAAGAAGTGTTTGTCTATGGACAAAAACGGGAAGACGCGCTGCGCGATACTACCTCCAGCATCGTCGTCTTTGGACCGAAATTTAATCAGGATCTGACGTTTACCGAGCTGCAGGACCTGTACCGATTTGCGCCCAATGTCAAAGTGGATGATGGCGACGAAGGCACCTTTTCAATTCGGGGCATTAGCTACAACGGTGTGGGCTTTGCTGGTGTGTCCAATACGGCGAGCTTGTATGTAGACGATATCTATCAATCCAACCTGGGCATCGAAGCAGGTCCGCTGAGTACATTTGACATTGCCCAGGTGGAGATCTACCGAGGACCGCAATCGACCTTGCAAGGACGCAACGCCCTTGCAGGCGCAATTATTGTTCGCACCCAAGATCCCACTTACGAGTGGGACGTGAAAGGTCGAGTCGAAGCGGCTGAGTACGATACCAGACGCTACAGCATCGCCGCAGGTGGACCGATTGTGGACGAGGAGCTGGCGTTTCGCCTGTCTTATGACCATCGAGATACCGATGGCTATATCGAAAACACGACGCTAAACCGGGACGACACAGACTCTGACAAGACCATAAACGCACGCGCAAAACTCCTATGGGATCCAGCCGAGAACAGTAGAGCTCTGTTGACCTACATCTATTCTGAAGGCGATGGTGGCACCGGTCTGGGGGCTGGTGCCGTGGAGGGTCCCGATTATTTCGATCGCGAACTCAGCAACGACAATGTCAACTTACTGAAGGTTGAAACACACAACATCGCGCTTAAGTTGGAACAACAGCTAACGGCGTCAATGCGCTTCACCTGGGTGAACACCTTTACCGATGCCGACGGGGAGGCCTCGCCTCGATTTGAAGTCTTGCCCAACAGCAATACCGGCGCTGACATCGGGCGCAATACCGAAAAAATCTACACTAGCGATTTGCGCCTGAGCTACATTGATGAAGCGTGGAATTTGCTGGCGGGCCTCTACTTTTTCGATAGCGAAGAAACCAGCGACCGAACGCTGGAATTTCCGATATCTATCGGCCCCATCACCACACGACTGAATCTGGTGGAGCTGAGTAAATCAAAGGTCGATAACTACGCCGCCTATTTCGATGGCGAGTATGCGTTTTTTAATCGGCTGACCTTGGTCTTCGGTGCGCGCTACGATCGTGAAAAATACGACGTTAACTCGACGTCCTCCACCATCTTTATGCCTGAGATACCACCCTTCGCAGAAAGCGCTATCGGCGGCGAACTGATTTCCGATACCACTTACGATGCATTCTTACCCAAAGCAGGTCTGCGCTATGCGCTTACCGACGCACAGAGCATCGGCTTTGTCGTACAGCGAGGCTATCGCCCGGGAGGAAGTGGCATCAGCCTGGCGGGACAGCTGTACGAGTTTGATCCCGAATACTTATGGAACTATGAGGTATCTTACCGATCCCTGTGGTTCAACGATCGACTACAACTGAACGCCAATGTGTTCTATATGGATTGGAAAGACCAGCAAATCTTCATTGGCCAGGATGTTGATCGCATTGTGGTCAATGCCGGTCAATCGCGATTGTACGGTGCCGAGGTGGATATGCAGGTGCAGGCAACTGAAAATATCCTGGTCTTCGCAGCGCTTGGCTACAACAACACCAAGTTCACCGACTTTGACGCCGTGGACCCGTTGCTCACAGGCAATGAATTTCCGTTTGCTCCACCGTTTGAAGCGTCACTCGGCGCCATTGCGAATTTTCGATCGGGTGTGTTTATGAGCGCAGATGTCTCCTACACCGCAGAGTCGCACTCCGACGCATTCAATGGGCCCAGCGCCGCAACGCCGGATTTGGAGAACAAGCTCGACGACTACACCCTGGTTAATGCCAAGCTCGGCTATCGCTGGCGAGGCTGGACCGGCGCGCTATTTGCGCGCAATTTGCTCGATGAAGACTATGCGCTGCGCATCAGCAGCGGTGATGTGAGAAGCCTGGGAACGGGACTGGCCTCCGTGGGCGCACCTCGCGTTTACGGCGCCGAACTGCGTTTTGACCTGTAATAGCAGGTGATTCGCCGGAGCTGCCTCAACATCCGAATCTTTATGGTCTTGAGATAGCTGCGTCCGATCAGCGCGAGGACCAGTTTATTCCAAACTCAAGGTTTGGTATTGCAGGCTCTGAACCTGGTCATGATGACTCCTGCAAGATCTGAGCAAACAACGCCGGATCGATATTGCCGCCGCTGAGCACCACACCCACGCGCTGGTACGCAGCATCTAGCTTGTTTTGCAGTAACGCGGCAAGGGCGACGGCGCCTCCGGGTTCTGCCACCAGCTTTAACTCGCGGAAAGCGTAAGTCACCGCCGCTTTTACCTCTTCCTCGGAAACCGTCAATCCCGCTTTTACTCGTTTGCGGTTGATGCTAAACGTTAGCTCTCCTGGACTCGGAGTTAGCAAGGCATCGCAGATGGACTGTTGCGATGTGTCCGCACTTTCGATCTGACCCGCAGCCAGAGAGCGTGCGTAGTCATCGTAACCAGCAGGCTCTACGGTGAACAGATCGGTATCGGGGCTGAGCGCTTCAGCCGCCAGCGCACATCCTGCGGTAAGCCCGCCACCTCCACAGCAGACCAGCAGTGCGTCCAGGTTACGGCCGCGTTGCGCAGCATCCTTGAAGCACTCCAGGCCCACTGTACCCTGACCGGCAATGATGTGAGGATCGTCGAAGGACGGCACAATTACACCACCTTCGCGCTCGGCTAAGGCGTAAGCTAGCTCCTCGCGACTTTGCCTATAGCGATCATAGGTAATGATATCTGCGCCTAGCGCGCGAGTGTTGTGCAACTTAATAGGGGGCGCATCCTCTGGCATCACGATACGCGCGTGAATCCCCAGCATGCCGGCCGCGGCCGCAATACCTTGTGCGTGATTACCTGAGGACCAGGCGATCACGCCGGCGCGACGATCTGCGTCGCTGAGTACGCTGAGACGGTTGTAGGCACCACGGAATTTGAAACTGCCGGTTATCTGCAGTGTTTCCGGCTTCAGAAAGACTTGCCTGGCCGTGGCTTTATCGAGTGCGGGCTGGGTCAACAGCGGCGTGCGCACGGCTATTCCTTGCAGGCGCTGCGCGGCGGATTGCAGCGCAGGGAAATCAGGTTCTACCATCTCATACTCGATTCAGCGGGCTGCCTTAGTTAGCGGTATTCATGCCGTGATTGTACATAGTGGCAACGGGAGGACGTAACCGCGATCCATCGAATCTGTGCATTTGACTGCGTTGTGTACAACAGTTACCCAGAGGTATGTTCTTGCTTGCACACACTAATGAGAACCATTATCATTTGAGATCTTACGTTGCCAGTCAAGAAATGTGCGGCTGGAATGGTCTCGTGAATGCGTTTTCTCGTACAGACTGTGAAGGGACTTGGAGCTCGGTCGATTATTGTTTATGGTCGTGGCAGGAAAGCATTGTCACACCGAGCTCAGGCAAAGGCTTGACCGGCGCTTTAGGGTGACGGCCGATCGTTCCGGCGTCGAGTGGTCGTGTTTGTGTTGTCGCTCTGTCACTAGAGCATTGACGATAACGCTGGCACCCTGCGTGCTCGAGTAATTTGCCAAGCGCGTGAATCACCTAAACCCTCTGCCGCGGCCGCAGTAACGACGATTTTTTGTACCGCTTTACACGGAGAGCGTAGCCAGCATGAAAGTAGTATTGATCAGTTTGATTACGTCGCTCACGAGCGTCATCGCACTTGCCTACGAGGCATCTGACAAAGAACCTGAACCGACAACGGCAAAGCAATACACCTATGCCTGGAAGTTCACCGACTCTGAAACCATGGCACCGCGAGGGGGGACAACCACTGGACCTGACGTGGTATTGGAAGACTCGCCTTCCGCATACTGGTTAGATTTGCAAAAACCGGGTTTGAGCAAAAAAGAGCAAGATCGGCGCGCTATCCTCGCGATGATTGGCGACTACAGAACCAGCTTTGATTTCATTGAAACCATCGGGTTTGCGCCGGACTATACGCCCGCAGCCCCCTACCAATCGTGGGCCACCGAGCGCGTCTATCTGGTAAAAGATGAGCCAGATTTTATCAGCCTGCAGCATATTCTCGTTATGCACTTCGTAGGCGAAGACGGTTCGGTCTCGGAGCCCATGGTCGTCAAACACTGGCGTCAAGACTGGCGTTACGAGGACCCTACTATGCTGAGTTTCCTGGGCAACAGAACCTGGGCTACCGTGGCGGTCCCGGATGCGTTGAGAAAAGGGAGTTGGACGCAGTCCGTATACCAGGTAGACGACTCACCTCAGTATGAAGCCATTGGCCGCTGGTCTCACACTCCCAACTACTCGAGTTGGGATGGCGAGGACAAGCGACGACCGCTTCCCCGGCGTGAGTTCAGCGTGCGCGACGACTATCACACCCTGGTCGGGTCGCATCGCATCACGATCACTCCCACAGGATGGGTTCAGGAAGAAGATGCCCTCAAGGTCGTGCTCGACGAGCAAAATCAGCTGCACCCGGAAACGCCTTACCTAGCCCGAGAAGCTGGCCTAAGCCGCTATCAGCGAATTCAGGACTATGACTTTTCAGCTGGAGACGATTACTGGGCCGAAACATCCGCCTTTTGGGCTCAGGTTCGCGCTTATTGGGATGACGTCGTTGCCAATCAAGACCAGTACACGTTGAAAGCACAGGTTGATGACATGCCTATGTTTGCAGCGATGTTTCAGCTGGCTGACGAACAGTCAGAGCCTGAACTTGTTGAAGTTGAGGCGGTATCGAATCGCCTGAACGCCTATTTTAACTAAACTCTAAAAGCGCCCGAGCATCTCGCAACGCCCACGCACGCGACGAACGGGCCTGAGCTTGGTATCGCGCTGACAAGCGCGGCGCTATTATCGCTATCACTCTGGCGCTGGCCCACCGTGGTAAGCCAGCAACCCTCCGTCTACAACAAAACAGCTACCTGTACAGTAACTGGCTTCATCGCTCGCCAAGAACAACATCATAGGCGCAATTTCGCTGGGCTTGGCGTAGCGTCCAATCGGTGGCGCGCCTTCAAAGCTGGCCATCACAGATGCTGGGTCTTCCGGGTTAGCGCTGCTGTGCAGAGAACCCATCATATCTGTATCCACAAAGCCGGGGTGGACCGTGTTAACACGGATATTATCTCTCGCCAATTCCACGGCAGCATTGCGCATGATGCCTACGACGGCATGTTTACTGGCGGTGTAAGGGCTGGAGTTGTAGTAGCCAGAGAGGCCCTGGGTAGATGAGGTAATCACGATACTGCCAGCGCCTCTTGCGCGCATCGCAACTGCAGCTGTGCGCAGGCCGTGCCATACGCCTTTCAGGTTCACATCAATTACCTTGTCGAAGGTCTCCTCCGGGTAATCCAGCACCCCTGAGAGTGTGCCAAACATGCCCGCATTCAATACCGCAATATCCAGGCCGCCAAAGCGCGATACCGCCAAATCTACTAGCGCTTGCACCTCCGCTTCCTTCGCTACATCAGCACGTTGAAAAACCGCAGCGTCGCCGATCTGCTCAGACGCAGCCTGTAGGCGAGCCTCGTCGATATCGCTCAACACAACCTTCGCACCTTCGCCTGCGAACAGACTGGCTGTTGCCAGGCCGATTCCGCCGGCGGCCCCTGTCACAATTGCCACCTTTCCGTCTAATCTTGCCAACTCT
>JBCDFM010000271.1:0-5909 GCA_039178015.1 Pseudomonadota bacterium | reverse complement strand
TCCGGATGAGTCGTCCTGATAGATCAGTAGGATAGAGCTTGATTGGAGACTGTGCCACGTCGGGCGACTAAAGGTCTCGTGAGCGTACTATCAACACGGCTTCTCTTTACCTCCACATTTTCGCTAGCCATCTGATTTATAGGGTGTAATGTTAATCCGTGTGCGTGCATAGAAGACCAGGCTCTGGTCCTATGAGTAGAAATGGCTTACTTTCAACGATGATAGCGTGGTCAGGAAGAGTCTCTATCTTGCTCCTTTAGAAGGGAAATGTGCTTAATGATGTCCAGTCAAATCACAACCTATCTTGCGGTCTCAACGAAATTCCGCCTAATACACTGTTATGCGTCGCTGGCTCTCTGACTTCTTCCTCGGTTTTATCGGTGCTCACCCTTTCGTAGAATACCGAGAATACCGAGAATACCGAGAATACCGAGAAGCTAATTGCCCCAGATGCGGCAAGATTGTTTCGCCGCCAATTAGCGTGTGCAATCACTGCCACAGTACATTCACAGCTTTTGAAAAAAGAAAACTAGTGATAGAGGCGGAAGTTGAGTACAGCCGCAGGAAGAACTCGTCTGGCAATTATGCACTTATATGGACAGCTTTCATTGCGATTGCGTTGGCCATCGTAACGTGTACGTCTATCTGATTATGCATAGCAATAGCTGGCAGTGCGGCCCTCCGGGCCCTGACGCCAAAACCGCTGCGCGGTTTCTTCGCCGCTGCTGCGAGCGTTAGATGGCTAATGCGGCGCCGATCGAGGAGAGCCGAAAGGGCTTGGACTACCAGCCACTCTTGCTCTCGGTAACGATCACTGTTTCGTGGATCTTGTTCCAAACTATCTACATCATTGCGATCTCCGCCGAATCGAATACGTGTATGTATGCTTTCTGGGCTCCTAGCGCTGACTGGTTGCAGAATCCCTTCTGGTATGTTGTCTCGATTGTTGCAGGTTTGGCGCTTCTGACTACTCACCAATTTTTGGTTGGCGTTGTTAAACGCTTGCCTTATTACTGGTTTACCGCGGCTTTCTTTCTGGTCTTCTTGGGCTTTTGGGCAAGTGGGCTTTACGATCTTTGGAATGCTATGCTTTATGAGCGCGGCATTCTCTCCGCCGATGAGTGGTTCAGGGATATGGAGAAAATGTCTTTTGCCATTAGACGGGGAATTGTCTATGAATGCGATCCCGCCATCTAACAAGTGCATGGTAGCGCAGTCTTCGGCTGCTGGAACGTGCAACCGGCACACGACTTGTCGCCCCACATGCAGTCGTTAGGTGAATCTTGTTAGAGAAACCTCATCGTATATCCGCTGGTGGAATCGTAATTCATCGCGATAAAGTATTGCTGGTGCGCTACCCGCAAGGCTATTACGCAGCCCCTGGCGGTGGAATAAAAGAAGGTGAGAGCTTGATATCGGCTTTGAAAAGAGAAGTATTCGAAGAAACAGCCATTAGAATCAGTGTTCTAAAGCCAATATTCATCGAAACGCTAAATGGCAAAGAGAAAATTCACCTCAAGACGTGGTTTGTGTGTAAGTATGTGAAGGGTGAGATAGCGGAGTCAGAGGCTTCTAGGGAAGAAGGTATTGTTGAATGTGATTGGTACGATCAAGACTTTCTTACCAAGCAAAGGGTATACCCTGAAATACTCGGTTCTATGAGTTTTTCAGAAATCCTAAACTTCTCCCAACCTGCAATAGTTGCAGAGCTCCGAGATGTGCCGTTCTAAACCAACACCTAACAAGCTGCAGCACAGCGCGGAAAAGCCGCTCGGACAGCCTTAGCGTTGCTTCGGCCGCTCGTGTGCAAAGCGTTAAAGTGCAAGCGAGTGTCGACTTTCGACTCACAAGGGACACTCATAAATATGCTCTATCATTATTCAAAATGCAGTGAGTTTCGTCAGCGTCACCCTGAGACATCATGAAAATTCGTAGCTTGCTCCCGACAATATTCGCGACATTATTCGCGAGCACAATAAACGGAAGTAATTCTGCGTTACCAAACGGTCATGCTGATTCCTACAAATCACCTAATAAAACAGGAGCGATTATTGCCTACGGCTCGTTAATTCGGAATTCGATCAGTAAGCCCACTGCTACTTACTTCAGTTCTTTTGGTGATGGTTTCTGTATGAAGGAGGAAATTTCGTTTGCAGTGGATTACTACCTGCTTGGCAGTGGACCCACTTTGGTTGAGGCCGAGCAGCATGGCTTCAACTCTTGCATGCCCTTGGTTGCAAGCATTGGGTTTGCAAAGGCGGTTGTAATATTGAAAAAAGTAGCGCTAGGTACCCCCAAGGACAAGGTAATGGTAGACGCTAGCAGCAACACAGTGACAGTGGATGGCGAGCCGGGAATCATAGATCCCAATTTCATTAATCATCTTTTTTTGATTTACGGGAATAACCAGTCAATCTTAACTGATGTAGACAAGCCACAGAAGGTCGATATGGAAGGCACAATAGCGAACTACCTGGAGCTCAAAAAATTGAAATCGCTTGGTATATTGGATTTCGAAAAGGCGGTCTTTTCATCTAGATATACTCCAGTAGCCGATCCAAACATTGACTATGCAGTGTCACAGGATTACTTCAAAGTCACACTTTATAAGTACATTAGAATTCGTACGCTTGTTGGCTATAATTTCTAGCAAACCGTCGCATCCTAGGTCGCTACGCGTTGCGGCTGACCTTGCTGGTTACTGGCTGGCCGCTTTTGGCACTAAGCGGAATAAGGCTCAACTAATGCACCATAAAAAGTCATGGCAGCCCGGCCGCTTTGCCCCGCGATGCAGTAACTGCCGCCACAACCCTGAAGCGTTGTGCATCCTGAGATTCCGTCATGACTGAACGAGGCAGATGTGCCGATAAAGTGTGGAAATCCGAAGCACTTGGCACGGTCAATGGAAGCCCCGTGTTTCATCGAACAATGGAAAACTGCATGGCTGAATTTCATGCGCATGAAGAGAACGACGAAATGTTCGTCGTTTTATCAGGCACCCTTTATATCGATACCGAGGATCACTCCTATAGAGTTGCTGCGGGTGACGTGCATAATGTCAAAGCTGGCACCATTCATAGGGCCAGGGCAGAGTGCAGGGTCGAAGTAATCGTCATTGGGGGGCAGAATGCATGACAAATGCGCGGTAGTGCAGCATTCAGCAAGCGAGACGTCGGACCGCAGCGCGGCTTACTGTACCGACTTGCAGCGTTATGGGCCCTAGGGTGTTTTTCAGTGACTAAGTCGAGCCTTTCAGCTCAAGTGGCATTTCTGCTAGAAGTAGAGAAGCTCAAGAGCGTGCAACGAGCTAACAGGACCGTTGATGGGCGACGCGAGAACTCAGCGGAACACTCATGGCATGTCGCGCTGATGGCGGTTCTACTGCAAGAGCATGCAGCGTCCTCGCTCGATATGTATCGAGTAGTCAAAATGCTTTTGATTCATGATTTGGTGGAAGTTGATGCGGGTGACACGTGGCTTTTTGGTCAGGAGCGAAAAGACAAGGAGCTAGTGGAAGATCAAGCCGCTAGAAGGCTGTTCTCTATGCTCCCGGGTGAGCAAGAGGCGGAGTTTTTGGGGCTTTGGTACGAATTTGAAAGTGGCGATAGTGAGGAAGCTAAGTTTGCTCAGGCCATTGATGGTATCCAGCCCCTTCTGAATCATGTGTTAACTGGCAGTACTAGCGACGGGGTCGTTGCTGTTGATGAGGTTCGCGCAAAAAAACTTTATATCAGTCGCTATGCACCTGCTCTATGGGAGTTGGTAGAAGAGCTAATTCAGCAAAGCGTCAATAAGGGCTTGTATGCATAGTAATCTGATGATTCATAACACAAGCGGACACCGCGCTCACAATTAGGTTGGACGTTAAAAGCCATGCCAGGCCACTCTGCCGTATTGCTTCAAGGCTAATCCGATTAGGCGGCACCTTACTCTGCGCGCTCTTGGTCCCTGTAACACCACGCGGCTTCGCAGAAGTTCCCTTTCGTGAGCTTGACCCGTTCAAAGCAGGAGAAAGCCGCCTGTATAGCTTCCTGTTCGATCAGGAGAGTCGCCTCTGCGTGAAGCTGGTGGACTCCGAGAGAGAACAGTTGCTAGGAGAATGTGCAAACGATAAAGGATGCCTTGTGGTGAGTTATGAAACAAACGGTGAGCGAAACTCCATCCGAACTGACGCACCAGTGGCATGGGTCTCGCTCGAGGGTGATGAAGGGCTATCGGAATGGATTGTAAGCAATGAATACCCAATGCAAAAAAATATACAGGTCATGGTGTATCAGCCTAACTACAGCATACAAGAGTCAATATTGATGGAGCCGGGACAGCAACGAGATTTTGCTTTTTATTCAGAGGCTGGCTTAGATGCTAACTTCAGCATGCCGAGCTATAGAATGTCAGACCACTATGACCTTTGTGATTCAAGCGGAGGCTGCCTGCATATAGACTATTTTGATGTTCATAGCGGTAAGTGGCTTTCCACTGGGTCGAATGCTGGTGCCGGTGTGGGCTTATACCCAGACGAAGACGGCTATCTAAAGTTTCGCGTCACGAATCGGTATCCGATGAGCATTGATGCCCTGGTAACCTTAGCGGATAAGTACCCGGAGGGCTGCTCTTACATTTGGTAAGGGTCAGGCGCTCGGTGTGACCGAAGGACGCACTAAAGGTCATCCCCGGCCACACTCCACCGCCAGATACTCCTCCCCGTCTAACCCAAGTGACTCCCTAGCCACCGCCCGTGAAAGATAGTTCAACGCATGGTCAAACCTGAGTGGGTCGGTGTTAAGGCGGACTCTTACCTGTCGCGAATTGAGCCTGCGTAGAAAGGAAAACTAGCCGTTTCTTTGGCTCAGATATGACGCTGATTTTGCCATGGCTCCTGGTAGTCCATTGGTAGTCCAAAAGGATCACAGCAGCGGACAGGAGCAGATGTGCCAGACACAAAAAAGCCCCAAAATCAGTGACTTTGAGGCTTCTATTTTGATTTGGCTCCGCCTGCTGGGCTCGAACCAGCGACCCAATGATTAACAGTCATTTGCTCTACCAACTGAGCTAAGGCGGAATGGGGTTACCCAGAGGTCGCGTATATTAATGATGCTGACCAAGCGGGTCAACCGGTATCTGCGCGGTCGGGCGGGCGGGCGCGATGCAAGTAGGTTCATAGCCTGAAAACACTTTTCCCTGCGCTTGATCTGGCTCGGTATTGCCCTCGTAGTCTCCCAAGACCTGCGCGCGACGGCTGCAATTGTCAGCTCTGTGCAGCATAATGGCCTGTTAGATAGCCGCTAACCCCAGGTGTATGCGTGTCCAGACCCTTTAAAGTCACCTCCTCATTTGAACCCGCCGGAGATCAGCCTCAGGCGATTGCGCAGCTGGTTGAAGGCGTGCGCGCAGGGCTGGCGTCTCAAACCCTGCTCGGGGTAACCGGTTCGGGTAAAACTTTCACTATGGCGCATGTCGTAGAGCAGCTACAGCGTCCTACTATCGTCATGGCGCACAATAAAACGCTGGCTGCCCAACTCTATGGCGAGTTCAGGGAATTCTTCCCGAACAATGCCGTGGAGTATTTCGTGTCGTACTACGATTACTATCAGCCGGAGGCCTATGTACCGTCCTCCGATACCTATATTGAGAAAGATGCCTCGGTTAATGAACATATCGAGCAGATGCGGCTATCTGCGACAAAAGCGCTGTTGGAGCGAGCCGATTGCCTGGTAGTGGCAACAGTATCTGCCATTTATGGTTTGGGCGACCCTGACTCATACTTCAAGATGGTGATGCACTTATCGCGTGGGGAGATTATCGATCAACGCCATATTCTCCGGCAGCTGGCAGAACTGCAGTACACGCGCAATGACATCGACTTTCAGCGGGGCACCTATCGCGTGCGCGGCGATGTGATTGATATCTTT
>JBCDFM010000270.1:0-5935 GCA_039178015.1 Pseudomonadota bacterium | reverse complement strand
TTATGATTGGCGAAGTTGTGCTTGCTGACGTACCCGATTCGGTGATCGAAGAAGACGGTAGTGTTAATCTCGCCGACAGTGGAACCGTGACCATCAGCGGACTCGACAGCTACCACCGGGTGTCTTCTCTGGCCCGTTTGCCCTATGCCAAGCCCGATTCATAGCTTCGCAGGCTGTGCCACCCGTTGATTAAAAAAACTGCTTCAACACCTTGAAATCCCCCTCGGCGGCACCATATCCCTAGGAGGCGGAGGTGCGGCTTAATCAAGGGCGCTTCCGTCAAAGAAAATGATTCGTATTGCTTCTTTGGAGGATATGTAGATGAAAACGATTGACTTAACACCACTTTACCGAACCAGCGTTGGCTTTGATCGCTTGGCGTCGCTGCTGGACGCCACCCGTGGCGCAGAAGCTGTGGCAACCGGCTTTCCGAGTTACAACATCGAGGTTCGCGACGAAAACCGTTACGCCATCACCCTTGCTGTAGCAGGGTTTGAGCGCAGCGAGCTTGATATCAATGTCGAGAAAGACGTATTGACCGTAAGCGGCCGCAAGGAAGATGCCACCGAGCGCAACTATTTGCACCGTGGCATAGCCAACCGCGCTTTCCAGCGCAAGTTCAACCTGGCGGACCATGTCGAGGTGACGGGTGCTGACCTGCGAAACGGATTGCTGGAAATCAGCCTGGTCAAAGAAATTCCCGAGGCGATGAAGCCGCGCAGTATCGCCATCAATGACGGGGTCAACACACTGGAGCACAGTAATGTAGACAGCAGCGATAAAGCTGCATAATCATCCTTAGGGTCGCACTGCTCGTGCGACCCGTTTCCTGTTCTACTACAGTCATTTAGCGTCAATATTCCCATACTTTGTAAGTCATCCAGATGCGCATGCATAGCGTAAGTAGTGCGTATGTGAAATGCCGCGAGGCGTTGTGGTGATCAAGCGAAATTTGGGCAATGCAGAGCGAGCGGCGCGATTCGTCGTCGGGGTCGTCTTGCTTGTTTGGGCCTGGCGCGAACCTGAATTGAGCCTGTTGCAGTGGGGCGTAGTCATCGCCGCGTTAGCACTTGTGCTCAATGGAGTCTTCTCTCGTTGCTATTTATGGTATGTGTTAGATCTGGATAGCTGTAAGGAAGGCGACGACTGCATCGATAAATCATCTTCCTGTCCGTGAACTACCATCCCTAACTGCATTGGGAACCCTGGTGCACCGACGGGGTCTACAAACTGTAGACGACACAGGGACAAAAATATGAGAAGAATAATGGCAGTGGCCTGCTTGCTATTGGTAAGTTCGGGCAATGCAGCGATTGCACAAACCGATACCGCTCTGTTCGCCGGAGGCTGCTTCTGGTGTATGGAATCAGACTTCCAGGACCAGCCGGGCGTGATCGATGTGGTCTCTGGTTTTACCGGTGGCTCGCTTCCCAACCCAACCTACAAAGGCAATCACGAGGGCCACTTTGAGGCCATCAAAGTTACCTATGACCCCGAGGTGATCAGCTATCAGGATTTACTCAACTTATACTGGGTGAATGTCGATCCGTTTGATAACCGTGGGCAGTTTTGCGACAAGGGACCAAGCTACAGAAGCGCTATTTTTCCACAGCCTGGCGAGCAGCGAGAATTAGCCGATCAATCGCTGCAAGCCGTTCAGGCGCAATTCGCACCGGCTGAGGTATACACGGAAATACATGAAGCAGGTAAGTTCTGGCCAGTGGAGGAGGGGCACCAGGATTACTATAAGAAAAATCCTGTGCGTTATAAGTACTACCGTTGGAACTGCGGTCGCGATCAGCGACTCGACCAGATATGGGGCGACGCTCGCAGCTAGGCGGTTCGTATTGAGTCCCGCCTGCCACCCGCTGACTGGCTGCTCAGGCTAGCCGTAGGCGGGTTAAATCATCCCTGGGGCGCGCACTATTTTTTCTGAATCTATGCTCTCTAGGTACTGCGCAGATCTGTTTTGTATTAACTACGCGGTGTCTGCAGGCTGACTTTACAATGGCCTTAGCACGTTGCTTACACGTGCTTCCTCCACAAATGGACAGGCGCATCATGCGTCCGAAGCAGCCTACACCGACTCAATTACTGAACTGAAGCAGCGGGGTGCAAGTTTCGCGCTCTGCGTATATGATTCCGGTCAACTGCCCAATAACAACTAGGGATTAACGTTGACAGCGGATGTTAATTCAAACCTGATAGCCTGCCCAAGCTGCGACCAACTGTATGACGTCTCAGACATGCACTACGGCGAGAAGGCAACGTGCTCCCGGTGCGGTCATCTGTTGACGCGAGTTCGTGAAAGCTGGCTGCAAAAGCTTCAGGCCTACTCTATCGCCGGTTTAGTTTGCCTGGCGATATCCTGTGCTTTCCCTTTTATGTCCTTCGAATCCAGCGGAATCACGAGCATTATGACGTTGCCGCAAACCGTGCAGCAGCTTTACGATCAGGGGCGCCCAGACCTCGCGTTTCTGGTAGCGGCGTTTATTTTGGTGATACCCGGTGTTGTATTGTTCCTGCTGGTACTGCTGTCAACCTGCATGCTGCGCGAGCGTTTTTATCCCTGGATGATACCTACCGCGCGTCTGGTATTTCATTTGCAAAGCTGGGCCATGGTCGAGGTGTTTTTTATTGGCGTCCTGGTCAGTCTTGTGAAGATAGCGCACATGGCAACGGTAGTGATCGGGATATCCTTTTGGGGGTACGCGGCATTTTTTTTGTTGTTTATAGCCGCGTTGGCGTGCATCGACCCTCTGCAATACTGGAATAGGATGGAACGCTTGGCAGGTGCCCAGAGTGCCGTCTGAGCGTGCGATAGATCGCAATCTGGTGTCTTGCCACCTGTGTCAGAAACTGTCAGATGCGAGCCTGCACACCTGCCCGCGCTGCGGAGAAGACCTTCACCTGCGTAAATCCAACAGCGTCCAGCGCACATTGGCGCTGCTTATCACCGCGTCGGTGCTGTATATCCCGGCTAATCTCTTGCCCATTATGGTGACCGATCAATTTGGTACCGCCACCAACAGCACTATCCTGGGTGGCGTGGTGCTGCTGATTGACATGGGCTCTATACCTATCGCAGCCATTATTTTCATTGCCAGTGTTATGGTGCCCTTGGGCAAGCTGTTGGCGCTATTTTATCTGTGTTACCTGGCAAGCAGTGCGAAACCCATTGGTGCGCGACAGAGCACGCTGATGTATCGCATCACCGAGTTAATCGGTAAATGGTCTATGGTAGACGTGTTTGTGGTGGCTATTCTCGTTGCTCTCGTCCATTTAACGGGTTTACTTGTTATCCTGCCTGGCGCTGCCGCGGTCGCTTTCGCCGGGGTTGTTATGGTGACGATCGTGGCGGCAGAGAGCTTCGATCCAAGAATAATATGGGACCATCAGGAAAGCTTAAATGAGTGATTTGAAGCCCGATATAAAAAAGGGCAGGGGATTCAATCCGATCTGGATTGTGCCGATTGTGGCCGTTGTGGTCGGAATCTATATGGTCATCCATACGAAAATGAACGAAGGTCCACAAATTACCATCAGCTTCGATACAGCGGAGAGCCTGGAAGCGGGCAAGACGAAGATTCGTTTCCGCGATGTTGATATCGGGATGGTCGAAGACGTCACGCTTACTGATTCCATGAGCGGCATTATCGTAACCGCCAAGATGACGAAGAACGCCGAGCCCTTGCTACGTGAAGACACCCGCTTCTGGGTAGTGAGAGCGCGGGTGGGTGCCGGCTCGGTCACCGGCTTAGGCACGCTGCTGTCGGGCGCTTATATTCAGTTGGACCCGGGAGTTGGAAAGACAGAGGAGCGACGCTTTGTGGGTTTGGAAGAACCCCCGCTGACCCCGGCCGACGCACCCGGTGTAAGACTGGTGCTGCATAGTGAACATGCGGGTTCGCTCAATGCGGGCGATGTTATTGTTTACAACGGGTTCAAAGTGGGGCGCATAGAAGGCATTACCTTCGACTCGCAAAAAAAGGAAGTGTTGTACGACGCCTTCATCGATGCACCCTATGATGATCTGGTTACCACCAGTACGCGCTTTTGGAACACCAGTGGGATCACGGTGACTGCCAGCGCAAGTGGAGTAGAGGTACAAACCAGTTCTATGGAAACCATTCTGCTGGGCGGCGTTGCTTTTGGCACAATTCCTGGGATTCCCCCGGGTGACAAGGTGAGTTCAGGCGCCTCTTTCAAATTGAATCGCTCTTACAGCGAGCTGGCGCAAGATCCTTTCCGCTACCGCAGCTACTTCGTGGTCGAATTCAGCCAGTCGCTCAGAGGTCTAAAATCCGGCGCGCCGGTAGAGTATCGCGGCATACAGATTGGTCGGGTCGATCGCATTATGGTGCAGGAACTGGTTCGCAGTGGGCTGGCAGGGGGTGGCTCCGCGATCCCGGTGCTGATCTATCTTGAACCGGGCAGGCTGGGCGCTGGCGATACTCGAGAGTTGGTTCAGCAAATGTCATCCAATGTAGAGAACGGCGTCGCCCAGGGGCTTCGTGCCAGCTTACAAACCGGCAATCTTATTACCGGCCAGCTCTACGTGAGTTTTGATTTTTATGACGACGTTGAGCCGGTCGCGCCGCAGGAGTTCGACGGTTACACGGTACTGCCAACAATTCCAACTGGCCTGGGGCAGTTGGAGAAACAGGTTGGTGATCTCTTGGACAAGGTCAATGCGCTGCCGCTGGATTCGCTTCTTGTTTCCGCTGACAGCTCACTGCAAACCCTTGATGGCACGCTTGCCTCTCTTACGGGAACATTGGACTCGCTGCAGACGATACTCGATGAAGAATCGACCCAGTTGATGCCCGACGAGATCAACAAAACGCTGAGTGAGATTCGACAGGCCGTGAGTGCCTTGGCCCCCGATTCGGAAAGTGGTCAGTCACTTAATGAAGCGATTTTGGAATTGAACCGAACATTGAGAAACCTGGAGCAGTTCACCAGAACGTTGAGTGCTAAGCCTAATTCGCTGATTTTCTCCTCTGATGTTCCCGCCGATACAATTCCGGAGGCCAGTGCACAATGAGATTAATTTGCCTGATGCTCACAGCGCTATTGGCCGCCTGTTCCAGCACAACGCCGGTGACCGAGACGTATCTGCTGCGCAGTACACCCGTCGATGGCAGCCACAGCGAACTGCTGAACAGCGGCATCGCGATGGATAACATCCAGGTCGCACCCTATATTGATCAACCCGGACTTGTGCTTGCCACCGGGGATGGCAAAGTTCAGGCGGCTCGACATCACCTATGGGCCGAACCGCTGCAGGTGAGTTTGCGCCGTTTCTTTGCGGAGGAAATCTCGGCGGCGAGCAAGCAGGACATCTCGGCCTTTCCGAGCGCATCCACATTGGCGCGCATAGATGTGCGCATTGACCAGCTGCACGGCGAATCCTCAGGCGCGTTATTGGTTGCGTACTGGTCTATCAGCACAGGCGACGATATCCAGCGCCATCGCTTTTCACAGCGACAGGTTTTGACTAGCAGCGGCTATGACGCCCTTGTCGCCGCGGAGGAAGTCCTGTTATCGCGTTTGGCCGCAGCGATTGCCGACTCACTGCCGGTAGATCATGCAGTGGATTCAGCCGGTGATGGGTGAGGCCGTTCTCAGCCGGTAATCGCTGAGCAATAATCCGCTCTGCGGGTTGTCAGTTATTTCGCTGAGACATGCACTCAGGAACAAGGCTGCGCTTGCTACGCTGGCTTTCGGGCTTACCGATATGGATAAGAAACACCATGAATATTGAAATTCTGCAGGCTGACTATGACAACCCCAAGCAGGGAGACGACTTGATTTTCTTGCTGAATGCCTATGCCGAGGATCCAATGGGCGGCGGCGAAGGTCTTTCACCGGAGGTTTGTGAACAGCTACTGCCCGCCCTGGCTGCGCTACCCCATGCAGTCAGCGTGCTTGC
>JBCDFM010000269.1:0-5961 GCA_039178015.1 Pseudomonadota bacterium | reverse complement strand
TGAGGCACTCGCTGCCGAGAATCCTCTGATCAGCGTTGCTTACCTGGATCTGCAAAGTCATGCAGAAGTGTTTGATCTATTCACGCGACACCGCTTCGACGGCATGGTCATGCTCGCCCACACCCATCAGTACGCCCGCACCCGGGCGGCGAGCAATGCCATCTACCCCATTACGTTGAATTGCCTGGAGGGCGCCAGATGCACCGGTGTTAAGCGCCTGGTGCTGGCCAGTTCACGGGCTATCTATGGTGGTCTTAACCCGCCCTATCACGAAGACAGAACGTTCCCGCCAAACGTTTCCTACGCCGGGACCATCGAGGAGGAGCTGGGCTTACCACACATACCCGAGTTCGAGACCACCGTGAAGCGCACGGTCGAAATGATTGCCTTCGACTACGCCATCCCGATGCCCGCGGCCACCTCCGGGCTCTCGGGCCCACAGGAGGAGCAGGCCATGGAAGTAGTCGCGCTGCGATTTCCTATCCAGTGGGGGCCAGGCTACACCGCCATGGGCAGCCCCTTCAGTCTGCTCGCTCACACCGCCGCGGGCCGTATCGATAATCTGAGCGGCCGAACCGGTTATCTGGGTCTGCCGGTGACCGACTTCTGGGGCCTGCTCTCGGGCTCATCCTCCAGCTTCGTCCGAGACAGCGCCAGCGCAATCCGGACAACCATGCTGGCCGATGCCCTGCCGCACCCCGTGTACAACGTCTGCAGTGGTTTTAACAACAACGCCAAGGACCAGCTTGAGGCACTTTACCGCGTGGTACCCGAGGCCCGCGACAAGTTTGGTATCGACCCGACGCAGCTGGATCATGAACCCCGACCCGACGATGGTTTCAACGGGCAGCGCCTACGGGATGATTTTGGCTGGCGCCCAACGCATTCGAGCATCGATGGCGCGTGGGATGAATATGTATCCTGGTTGCGGCTCAACCCCTTTTGATCGCGCTTGCCTGACTGATGAGACGGAAACCCATGGACGATTTGCAACGGCAATTTATCGGCACCTGGCGCTTGCTGGACTACTCGGTCGAAAACCTGGAAACCGGTGTCAGTTCCCACGTATTGGGCGAAGATGCGCAGGGCCACATCATCTACACCCCCGAGGGCTGGGTATCCGCCACCCTGATGGCGGCCAATCGCATGCCAAACTCGACCGACCGCCTGGCGCGCTATGCCCTAAAAGACAAACTCACCGCGGGCGGCATCCACGACCTGACCGAGGAGGAGCGCAACTTTGCCCTGCCCTTCCTGCTCGCATCTTTTGGCTACATCGCGTACTGCGGTACCTTCACGGCCGATGCTACCCACGTCCACCATCAAATCACTGAAGCGTTTTTTCCTGCCTACGTTGGCTCGACCGCAACCCGAAGCTACCGTTTTACAGAGGACCGTTTATTACTGACTGCCGAAGCCTTTGGCGGCCGTGATCAGGTTTTGTGGCAGCGCGTACCGCCGCCAGGCGGTGTTGCATGAAAATTCGCAACCTGGCAGATATTGAGGAGTTCGAACGCGTTCCCGCGAAGCAGCGTTGGCGAGGCGAGAACACCTATGACCTTATACAGCGCAGCGCAAGACAATTCGCGTCCCGACCGGCACTGCATTACCAGCGGACAGCGGACGTCTCAGAACAAGCTCAAGTCGTGACCTATGACGAACTGCTGCGCCGCATTCACCAATTCGCGAATGCGCTCTACAGCGCGGGGCTTGAACCCGGAGCGGTAACCTCCGTTATCATGCCGAACAGGCCAGAAACCCACTTCGCGCTGTGGGGAGCACAAGCATTCGGTATTGTCGGCCCCATCAACCCCATGTTGGAACCTCAGGGGTTGCGCGACATCATGAACGAGTCCAGCAGCCAGTGTCTGGTGGTGCTTGGCCCGGCGGGGGGCGACAACACCTGGGATAAGGCCCTGTCCATTGTTGATGAGGTGCCCAGCCTGAAGCTAATCCTGCGCGTGGATAGCACGGCTGAGAACAACGGCATCGATACCACCCCGGGTGGGATTCCGGTGCGGTCGATGATGCCGACACTGGAGCAGGCGCAGGACGCCGAGCTGCAGTTTGAACGCGCAATCACGGCGGAATCGATCGCCGCCTATTTTCACACCGGAGGCACCACCGGCACGCCCAAGCTGGCACAGCACAGTCATGCCAACCAGGTGCACCTGTCCTCCATGATGGTGGACTATTTCAACTTTAACGAAAACACGGTCGTCATCGCGGGCCTACCCCTGTTTCACGTCAACGCCTTCTTCAATACCGGCCTCAATGTGTTTGCCTGCGGCGGCTCAGCCGTCATGCTTACGCCGGGCGGCTTTCGCACCAAGGGCGTGGTTGCCAACCTCTGGCAATTGATCGAGAAATACCGGGCGACCTGGTTTGCCACTGTCCCGACGGTGGTGTCTGCGCTGCTGGAAAATCCACGTTCAGATGCGGACATCAGCTCACTTGAATTTATTATCTGCGGGGCTGCCCCCATCGCGCCGCAAGTGTTCCGGGAATTCCAAGAGGCCACCGGCATCAATGTGATAGAGGCCTATGGCATGACCGAAGGCACGCTGTTTAGCGCGGGCAATCCGCAGTACGGAGAAAAAAAGGTTGGCTCCATCGGTATACGCGTGCCCTACCAGCCCATGAAGTGCGTCATTCTCGACGAGCAGGATCAATACGTTCGCGATTGCGAAGTCGATGAGGTGGGCGTCATGGTGTTCCGCGGCCCCAACGTGTTCCCCGGCTACAGGCAAGCAGCGAAAAACAAAGGTGCGTTCATAGACGACTGGCTGATCAGCGGCGACCTGGCGCGCGAAGATGCAGACGGGTATTTCTGGATGGTCGGGCGCAGCAAAGATTTGATCATTCGCGGTGGCCACAATATTGATCCCAAGTCGGTGGAGGACGCGCTCTCTGAACACCCCGCTGTCTCCCTGGTGGGCGCGGTGGGCCAGCCCGACAGCTATGCCGGCGAACTGCCCTGCGCGTACGTCACCTTAACGGAGGGTGCCACGACAGATGCTGAGCAACTCATGGTCTATGCAAAAACACATATTCCAGAGCGCGCCGCCGTGCCAGTGCACATCGACATCCTGGCTGAGATGCCGGTCACCGCCGTAGGCAAAATCTTTAAGCCGGACCTGCGCGCGCTGGCCATTGCCCGGGTGTTCAAAGCGCAGTTGCAAGATATTGCGCCCGATGCCGCGATAGACGTGCTCAACGACAAGCAGCGCGGCATGGTGGCCACGATCCGATTGAACAAAACGTTGGACACTAAAATCGAGGCCACCAAAAAAGCCATCAACGACGCACTTGGCCAATTCGCGGTGGAGTTTGATTTACATACTGATTGATGCTTTGAGGAACACCCATTGAAATTTGTGCAGTTTGTCGCCTCATTTATCAGCGCTAGCCTAACGTTTTGTGCAACAGCACAGGAAACCGCGCCTGCAGAACCCGCGCAAGCCGAGCCCGCCAAACCGAACTTCCTGATTGTGGTCGCCGACGATTTAGGCTGGTCTGATATTGGCGCTTTAGGGGGAGAGATTCGCACGCCCACCTTGGATGCATTGGCCAGCGAGGGCATGGTCATGACGCAGTACTACGTGGCACCTACCTGCTCTCCAACGCGCGCCATGTTGATGACCGGCATGGACAACCATCCCGCAGGCGTAGGGACCATGCACAATCTGGCGACGGAAAACCAAACCGGCAGAAACTACGGCGCGCAATTGCACGATGCCGTCGTCACCCTACCAGAAGCGCTCTCTGCGCAGGGCTACGAAACCTTTATGAGCGGTAAGTGGCACCTGGCCATCGATGAGGATCAGCAACCGCAAAACCGCGGCTTTCAACGTTCCTTTGTGCTGCTCCCCGGTGGCGCAAGCCACTTCGGCGATATGAAGCCGCTCAGCCCCACTGAACCCGCCGAGTACCTTGAGGACGGTGTGGCTGTTGAGCTAGACGATGCCTTTTATTCCTCTATTGCTTACACCGACAAGCTGCTGAATTACCTCAAGACGCGGGACAAAAATAAGCCTTTTCTCGCCTACCTTGCCTATACCGCACCGCATGATCCGCTGCAGGTGCCAAACGACTGGCTGGACCGCTATCGCGGCGCTTACGACAGCGGGCCCGATGCAGTGCGAGCGGCCCGCGTTGCCCGGCTGCGTGACCAAGGGCTGTTCCCAAAAGAGGCCTCGTTGTGGCAACCGCAGCCGTTTCCCTCCATTTTGCCCAACGCCCAGGACCCCTGGGATGACCGGGATGCCGATGAAAGAGCCGAGTCAGCCAGGCGCATGGAGATTTATGCGGCGATGGTGGAACTCATGGATGAACAACTGGGGCGCATCATCGACTACCTGCGCCAGCAGGGCGAGCTGGACAACACCTACGTGATTTTCTTTTCCGACAATGGCGCCAGTTCCTCCGCGGCTTCGATTTATCCAGACAGCAGCCCAGAATGGGTGGAAGAAAATTGGAGCCTGTCGCCGGCAGATTTTGGTAAGCCCGGTAGCTTCACGGTGATGAGCCGGGAATGGGCCCATGTGTCCAACACCCCCTGGCGGCTGTTTAAAGCGGCTGTTGCCGAGGGTGGCATTCGTTCACCGTTTGTCGTGCGTGGGCCCGGAGTCAGCGCTGCCACCTTTAACAACGAGTTGGCCCATGCCAGCGACATCGCGCCCACACTGTTTGAACTGGCGGGCATTGATCCCGGCACCGATCCACTCTACCGGGACAAACTCCAGCCCACGGGCGTTTCGCTGGTGTCTGTCTGGCGCAATGGCGCTTCTACGGAGCGAGCCGGTTTTGGTGTTGAATTGTTCGGCAATGTCGCGTTTCGCGATGGACCGTGGAAGGTGAGTAAGATCCGGGCGCCCATGGGCAACGGCCAGTGGGAGTTGTTCAATATGGAGAGCGATCCCGGCGAGACCGAGAACCTGGCAAGCCAGCATCCCGAGATCTTGCAGGACTTAATCGCCAAGTATGACGCCTTCGTGGAGGAAAACGGTGTGATCCACCCGATCAACCCGTTTACGCCCTCGCCGCGAGCGTTCTACCCATCCAAGTGCGATCTGCTCTGCGAATTGCGATTTTATATCGTGGATTTGCTGCCTCAGCCGAACTAGTTTTTTAATACAATCGCTTTGATCAGGAGGCCTATGTCATGGTGATGCTCGCCCAAGCCGATATCAACACCGAGGAGGTCCTGTCCTGGCAGGGCCTGCATTTACTGCATTTTGTGGGTTCGTCCTGTTCCCAAAAGACACGGATTTTCCTCAAACTGAAGGGGATCGATTGCGAACTGCACCACGTCGATTTGCGCTCGCGAGAGAACTACTCCGACTGGTTTCTAGGCATCAACCCCCGCGGTCTGGTGCCGGTGCTCGTTGATAATGGTCAGGTGATTATAGAGAGCAACGATATTCTGCTGTATCTCGAGGAAAAGTACCCGGAGCCGCCTCTGCTGCCCAGCCCGTCCGATGCAGTCGCCAAAGCCGCACTGGATGCTGAAGACAATTTACACCTGGACTTGCGTGCCCTCTCGATGCGGTTTGTGTTTTCTGTGGAACGTTCGATGCGCAGCGAAGAAGTGCTTCAACAGTATGAAGCGGGTGGAACTGGAACCGTCGGCGGCGCACCCGACGGTCACCGGCAGACCGAACTCAAGTTCTTCAGAGACATGATCAGCAATAATGGTATCCCTGATGAACAGGTTCGAACATCGGTCAACCGATTTCGTGGCGCGTACTCAGACCTAGAAGCAAAGCTCGATGACACTCAGTACCTGCTGGGACCGGATATCTCTGTTTTGGACATCGCCTGGTACATCTACTCGGTTCGCCTGCTGGCAGCGGGCTATCCATTGCATCAATTGCATCCACATGTAGGGAACTGGTTCGATGCCCTTCACAGCCGCGAAGTGTTTCGCAGCGAGGTCATGGCGCCACCGCCGCCTGAGAT
>JBCDFM010000268.1:0-5977 GCA_039178015.1 Pseudomonadota bacterium | reverse complement strand
GCACAAAATCCGCTAGGATGAACGCGTCGATAAGCACTGCTGGCGTAATACAACACGAGGCTAAACCTCAAAGTGAACCTCACATCCTTTTTGCCTGTCGTACATGCCGACCTGGTCCTCGCCGTTGGTTTGAGAGTCCTCTTGCGACCCTATCGCCAACCCGCCTCCCGAGTTGCCTGGATGGTCGTCATTGCTGCCCTGCCATTTTTTGGCATCGTCACCTATCTGCTTTTTGGGGAGGCCAATCTAGGCCGTAAGCGCATAGCTCGCATGCAGACGGTTGTTGGTGAACTCCAGCAAGGCGCGGCCAGCGCTGGCCTGAATCTGCAGCAGTTTAGTTGCAATGAACAAGGCCCCTATGACCATTTATTCAAAGTTGGACACTCCATCAGTGGCTTAAATCCTGTATCGGGCAATGCTGGCACACTCATGGCCGACTCTAACACCTGTATTAACAACGTGGTGAAAGACATAGATGCCGCGCTACAACACGTCCATCTACTGTTTTACATCTGGTTACCCGACAACAATGGACGAAAAGTTATCGAAGCGCTAAAACGCGCTGCAGCGCGAGGTGTGCAAGTCAGAGCCATGGCCGATGGCCTGGGTTCAAGACGGCTCATAAGTTCCAGCCATTGGAATGATATGCGCAATGCGGGTGTTCAGGTCGCCATAGCACTGCCTCTGGTCAATCCCTTAATAAGGCCCTTCGCCGGTCGCATCGATTTACGCAATCACCGAAAAATCGTTGTTATAGATGGTTGTATCACTTACTGCGGTAGCCAGAATTGCGCCGACCCAGAATATCTCGTTAAGGCGCGTTTTTCTCCCTGGGAAGATACAGTGATTCGCTTCGAAGGACCCATCGCCACCCAAAATCAATATCTGTTTGTCTGTGATTGGATGAGTCACGTTAATGAGGATTTAAGTCCACTGCTAAAGCAGCCCGCCTCGGTCAAAGAAGGGGGCTTTTTCGCGCAGGTACATGGTACGGGACCCACGGTTCGTTTTTCCGCTATGCCCGAAATGTTCGAATCGATCATGCATGCCGCGAGACACGAACTCACAATCACCACTCCGTACTTCGTCCCCAACGAATCTATGTTGGACGCGCTGTGCGCAGCTTCTTATCGAGGTGTCAAAACCACGATCGTATTCCCGGCGCGAAACGATTCGCACATCGTTGGGGCTGCCAGCCGAAGTTTTTACACCGCTCTACTGGACTCAGGCATACGCCTCTTTGAGTACTCGCGAGGATTACTACATAGTAAAACGCTTACCATGGATGGCGATTTATGCCTGATCGGATCAGCGAACATGGATATGCGCAGTTTCGATCTGAACTATGAGAACAATATACTGCTGATAGATGCCAACATTACCCACGCGGTATTCCAGCGCCAGCAGCGATACTTAACTCATTCTCGCTTGATTACCCGAGAGGACGTCGACAATTGGAGCGTTACAGACAGGTTGCTTCACAATGCGGTAGCGATGTTCGGACCTGTCTTGTAAACCTCAAAAGCTTCGGCCCGCCCCCGCCTACCGCTCTGAGGCTTTTAAACAAAAGCAACGTGAGTCTGCATTGAGTGATCAGATTCAGGTATCGGATGCCAGGCTCCCCTAGCCTTCACCAATCAGGGCCTGTCGCAGTTTTGGCCTGCTTGTTTCCGGTGACAGCCAGATATCAAGGAAGTAGGCGCTAAAATCCGAGTCATCGACCCCGCCCAATGGCTCGTCATTGAGAAAGAACTCACCCGCACCTTCGTTATCCACTTCGAAAGCGAGAACATCGTTTTTTTTCACATCGGGCCAGATCAAAGCTAACTCCTGCAGCCACTCGCTACTGGCTGCTGGAATCCCCGGCAGACCTTCCCATTCAGACTCTGTATTCTGCAATAGGTCAGAAGCTTCAATATCACGCAAATACTGTATCTCGAGTCGCAGCGGTCGCTGACCCTCTGTGTACCGTCCGTCTTCTGAAAACAAACTGGAGTCGTATACCGACCAAAACAGCACTTTCAATCTCGCTTCGCCAACTAGCTGCCACTGCTCGTCTGCAGCGGCAACTGACAAGTGGAAAAACAGAAGCACCAGATAAGTGAACGCTTTGCGCATTATGCCCGCCCTGTCTTGCCGCGCTCTAGCCGCTGAATGACGGTGTACATCAGCGGCAGCAGAATCGCCCAACAAAGGGCCAGAACGGTCAATGTTACCGGCAGCGAGTAACCAAACTCTACAGCCCCCAAGCGCTCTCCTGCCCAGTAGTTAAGGGGGAACGCCACTGCGCCGGCGATGATACAAAGCGTAAGCCTCCCTGATAACCACCCGAGAGAACGGCTCATTGCGGCTGAGAATCCGAACCACAGGCAACAGAGCCACAAAGGCACAAGTGCATTGTTGGCAAAGACATAGACATTGGTGGCGGAAAGTGCCGCATCGGCAAGGATGCCAATACCGCCAACCAACACAAGCTGTTTTACTTCTCGGCGCAGGTTTCCGCACAACCACAGGTGCATGCCCAACAGCGCAAAGGCTACCAGCAACAGTGACTCGCGACCCAACACCGTGCAAAACCACAAGCTTTGAAACCAAACGGCGTTGAACCAAATCGTTTCAGTAATGCGTGTAGGCACCTGCACAGATCCTGCTGTATCGCCATGGATTGTTTGATCGGACATAATTGAATAAACACTTAGGAACCAATGATTGTACGCCGCCTCCCTTAGTGCGGATCAGGCCAGAACTGGTCATAGGTAGGCTCTTCAGTTAACGCCAACCTGAAGCTCCAAACGAGCATCACTGCCGCCCTGCATAACGACTCTGCGCTCATTGCTCAACGAATAACCTGCGCGCTCAACTTCGACCAGAAAGTTCGCCCAAAAATCCTCAAGTGGACCATCTTCTGCTCGATATTCAATAAATGCACACTTGAACTCGTCGATTATGTCTAGATGATATCGGCCGCCAGCCCTCGGCGAGCCGCTGGCAGGAAACCCCAGTCTCATGACGTCGACATCCTCTATATTCGACGCAACGAGCAACATAGGGCCATCGATAGAACCACCTGATCTCACCATTGCTACGCCCATTTTCATAGCCAGACTCCTGGACTCTTCTGCCAGTTCCGATAGCGGTCGATCGTAGTCCTGATAAAAAAACTTTAGCGCAGGTACTGTTTTCGTCTCAACCCTGGCATCTGAAACAGTGACTTCTTCGGCTGACGATCTCACCGAGGCAATCTCGCGACCATCGTCCCGGGTAAAGGCGTCGGGGGCCACACGTCTGTCTTTCGCGCCGTGACAAACACCGACAATGCCATCCAACTCTTTAGCCGTCGGCGGTTCGGCTTTCATGTACTGTAACCACTGACCAGCCTGGGCTTGAGCACCGCCGATAAGAGTGGCATTAATGAACGATCTTCGAGCAGACAACGCATCTCCCAGCTTCAACTGACTGACCCCCAGCAGGAGATTCGCCCTGGCCACATATTTGTCCTGCAGCGGGCTTTTGCATGCCGCGAGCATCGTGTCATACATGGGTTGCCACAATTCCTGCTCCATCTGCAGTTGCGCCAGATACAGGTATAGGTTGATATCGCCGCTCATTCGGGCGGCCTGCACTAGCGCGTTCATCGCCTGCTGTTGTTCTCTAGCCTGTAACCAGAACTGGAATAGGCGCCGATACGTCTGGGCATCACCGGTCAGGGAGCCTGTTTCAAGACTCTGTTCCAGAAGCTCCGCAGCGCCATATGGATTACCGCTAACTGCGTGTAGATCTGCCAACAGGCGCAAATCCTGTTCTTCGAACGGTACCGATTTTTCCCAGGCGAGGGTAAGTTGGTCAAGCGCTTGTTTTTGCTTACCCTGCTGAAGATATACCGCAGCCAGATGATGCCAATTCGCAGGATTGTTTGGCTCCGCCTGCAACAGACTCAGTAGTATCTGCTCACATTGGGCATAAGCGCCTGCCTGATAGTATAGCGCTAGCGCCTGCCGTTGCTGCACTGTCGACAGACTGAGACCGTTCTCTGCAATAGCATCCAGCGCGGCAACGACCTGCACCAGTCTACCCTGACGATAACGCGTCTGCGCAAGTAGCATAAAGTCCGTCACCGTGGGCACCAGATCGATTGCGAGCGCTTGTTCTAGCGAACTAGCAGCCGCCGCATAGTCTTCCTGCAGTAGGTAAATCTGCGCTAACTCCCGCAACATCTCCCGGTTGGCAACTTCAGACAAACCCTTGGCAGAAAGCGCTTCCCGATAGTAGTCAATCGCCTTGTCGTAATCCTCCGACTCAACATAGTGGCGCGCCAGATGGCGCCCTGCACTCGATTTTGCGTATGGATCAGTAATCGAGTCGATCTGCTGTTCAAGCTCTTGAACCGAAAGCCCGTTGTTCTGAGCAGCACCGGCATTTGGATCGATACGTATTTTGCTGCGATACTGGCCTTCTTGTGCGATCGAACCCACGCTGAGGCAAATCGCCAGCCACGCTAAGCAGAGCTTGCAGATTCGTGGCGCCATCTAAGCCCTCAATCCACGTTGGGTAGATTCTGCGGATAATTTTCCCAATTCACCTCTACCTTTTGAGTAAGCACCACTGCCCCGGTAGCACCTCCGTAAAAGTTTACTCGGTACCTCCAATCACTGACAGCCGCCACCACTTTTTCCTCAAAGACGCCTCTGGGATTGGCGTCCAGCACCTGTACATCACGGGTAGTGCCATCTGCAGATACTTGGAAAGCAACCAGCACCCAGCCGCTGATGCGGTTTTCGTAGGCGACATCGGGAACATTCGGGCGGCGGGTGTCGAAGGGAATCACTTCGATAAATCCTTGAGCATCCTCACCATCACCGCCCGATAGGCTGACCGCCCCAACCCTGCGTGCAATAGGACCACGCCACCGATCACCCACCGATTGGATCTTGATATCGCCTAAAGCCAGGTCGAGTGCCGCCACCTCGATTTCGAGTACAGGTTCCGGCGTCGGCGGGGCAATCTCCAGAGCGTCCATTAATGGCTCTTCCAGCGGTTCTTCAGGTTCTACTTCTTCCGGTTCGGGTTCCTGCTCTTCCTCTGGCATATCGCGCAAAATTTCAACCTGACTATATACTGGTAACAATAGGCTCTGTTGCTGGCGGCTCTTGATAAGATTTTGCATAAACAGGAACACAGCGACGGTGATCACAAGCGCACCCAATATCGCGACTCCATAACGTGCTATGCCGGGCATGCCGCTGCGACCTCGCGGTCTCGTTTGGCTGGCAAAACTATAAACAGGGTCACCTTGAGAACTACTCTGGCTGCTTATCTGCTGCAATCGCGATGGCTTCTACACCCGCCAGTCGCACCTGGTCCATAACATCCACAAGGACACCGGTGGACGCGGATTCATCGGACTGGATGATTACTGACCCTTCCGGATTGTCTGCGTGCAGCCTCGCAATAATGGCTCTGACGGACCTTGGATCTACCGGGCGTCTATCTATCCACACCTCGCCACCGTCTGTGATCGCAATAAAAATATTTGCGCTCTCTTGTTGCGAAGCGGTCTCCGCTGAGGGCGTGCTGACCGTCACACCCGACTCCTTAACAAAAGAAGTAGTGACAATAAAAAAAATCAGCATTATGAAGACGATATCAAGCATAGGCGTCATGTCCAGCTCCGTCTCATCGTCTGCAGGTAAATGCCTTTTCGCTGTCATGGGGTCGCCGTTTCCTTACCGGAGCCTGTATGCTCGAACAGCACAAGCTGCTCAGTGAGCCTGTCTGTCGCCCTGGCGGCCAGCCTGCGCAGCCTGACCGTAAAGTAAATGCCCGTCAGGGCGACAACCAGACCTGCCATCGTTGGTATGGTGGCCCGGTACACTCCGGTTGCCATTGCCTGCGCATCATCATTACCGCTGGCGGCGATCACTTCAAACACGCCAATCATGCCAAGCACCGTGCCTAGTAAGCCCAACAGCGGACACAG
>JBCDFM010000267.1:0-5978 GCA_039178015.1 Pseudomonadota bacterium | reverse complement strand
GACGGCGTGGAGGTTAAGCTGGCGGCACGCACCGATGACAACAATGTCGACTTCGTGAACTGCTGGGTGCCCCGCAACGACATGGCCCATCCCTTTAATGAAGGCGCAAACACCATGGCCGTCGTGATCGAGCCCATCCCCGTCGTTGAGTAGTTAACGACCATCCAGGTATCCATCTTACAAGCCCCGGTCTTCTGTACCGGGGTTTTTTATATGGGGGCCCAATGTTTCGCTCAAACCCGCGGGTGCGTTCAATCCTTGGCAGACTCCTTCTCAGATCAAGCAGATAGCCGAACTCCCTTTCGGATTCGTCGACTTGGGCAACTAGCGTTCTTGCCTTTTTGCTTCATCCCGCTTGGCCGTCTTGCATCACTCAAGACTATTGGCGACACGCTGCGCAAGGTCGCTCATCATAGTCGCTAGGGCTTAGGCAAACGCAGACCGTTGAACGTATAGCCGACGTCCAAAGCAGGCTTCGTGCCTGCGAAAGGATCTTCCTCTATTGGGTAAAGCTTCACCCTAGTGTTGCCGCTGATGCCACCGCTTTTCGCCGAGATAGCTCCCGTAATTTCGATCAAAGCAACTTTCGCGTTCGGACGGGCCTCATTGGGGTAGGAAAAATCCAGAAGAGTGACCGCGACGCTTGTGATCCCGTCAGCACCCTGTGAACAACTCCATGAGCCCTGCATCATGCCGAAGGCCTGATAACCCTGAACACCATCTTGTGCGCTATCTGTCATGGTCGCGAAGCCCGCAGGTGCCAACGATAGAATGGTACGCCCCACCATACCTTTATCGACTCCCGAGGTGTCGGTCTTGGTTGTAAGGTAAGTCCCGAGAACATCTACGCAGTTTTCCGCCGCCAGGCTGTAAGGACTCAGACCCAAAATCACCACAAACACCCACTTACTCATTGAATTCTCCCACTTAAAAAAATCCAGTTGACTCGCCATTAAGCGCTACAGCGATATACAAATACCACACCGCCATCCAATTCGAGTCATACCACTGCAGCGCAGCTGGCGGTTAATACGCATACGCAAGCGTAGGTATTGGAGTTGCGACACGGGTCGGCAGCCAGGCCAGGACGCGCTCACTTACTGCAGGCTAATCAACTGTTCCTTTTGAAAGGCACGCATTGTCGATAGCTCACCTTCACGCACGCGGTTCGCCCAATCAGGATTAGCAATCATCGCCCTACCCACTGCGATGAGATCAAACTCATCGTTCCCCATACGTTCTATCAGGGCGTCGAGGCTGGCTGGTTCCGCCTCGCGAAAGGTGGTTTCACCCGGCAACGGTATAAAGTCTTCACTCATGCCAACGCTGCCGACGGAAATCGTGGGTTTACCGGAGAGTTTCTTTGTCCAACCAGCCAGGTTCAATTCGCTACCTTCAAACTCAGGTTCCCAGAAGCGTCTGGTAGAGCAATGAAAAACATCAACGCCCGCAGCGCTCAGCGGATCCAGAAAACGCTTTAGTTCTTCCGGCGTGGTAGCAAGTCGCGCGGAATAATCCTGCTGCTTCCACTGCGAGAAACGCAGTGAGATCGGAAAGTCAGGACCGACCGCTTCACGGCAGGCAAGAATAGTTTCTTCGGCCATACGCCCTCGGCTTTCCAGTGAGCCGCCGTACTCGTCGTCACGCACATTAGTGCCCGCCCAAAAAAACTGATCTATCAAATAACCATGCGCGCCATGAATTTCTATTGCATCGAAACCCAACTCTTTCGCCGCTGAGGCACTTTCGGCAAAAGCGTTAACCACATCGCGAATATCCTCCTGTGTCATCACCCGGCGTTTCACTTTTCCAGGTACATTCATACCCGAGGGTGCGTAGCCGTCGACATCGCCCTCGGGTGGCGTGCCGGCTTTACGCATGCCACCTACATGCCACAGTTGAGGCGCGATTTTGCCGCCCTCCTCATGCACCGCTTCAGCCACCTTGCGCCAACCTTCCAGAGACTCATCGCCGTGAAAGTAAGGTACATCCGGGTAGCCGCTAGCCGCTATATGTCCTACGCAGGTGCCCTCGGTAAAAATCAATCCAGCGCCACCCGCGGCACGCCGCCGGTAATACTCCACTACATCAGCGCCTGGAATATTGTTTGGTGAAGCGTTTCGGGTCATAGGCGCCATAACAATACGATTGGCGAGTTCTAGGGAACCAATGGCAAACGGCCGAAACAGCGTACTGCTGTCACTCATAGCGTGATGTCCTCTTGTGCCTGGATATGAAAGATGCAAAGCAGAAGCGTATCATTCAGCGGTTCACGATGCAGCGTATGCGGCTGAAGAAATGCTTGCCCAGTGACACGGCTCGGAATGTAAGACCAGATTCTCTAGACTACAGCGACCTAACTGCCGAGGACTGTCGGCATACTAATAGAGCCGCGCTCAGTTAATGCACGGAGCCACGGAGCCGGAACTGCAAAGCAAAAGTCCCTCTGCAGTTGCCATTGTCCAACCCCGGTGCCGCAGAAGAATTGCTTGTATGCTGGTCGCGGTATACAGTCTGATGAAAAAGTCGCGAGCGAATACTGCTTGGCTCACTTGCATAGCTCGATACATGCCGCCAGTGTTAGATCAGAGCAGTCAATGCGCAGCGAACGCGCTTCACAACTGTGAAGCATGCAGACACAGGGTAGTTAGCCAGACAAGTCGTCTGTGGCGGCGCCAAACGCATTGACACCATTGGAACAGAGGGCCTAATGAACCGGCGATATCTCGCTTTACCCTGCCTTTTACTCGCGCTCTCGGCCTGTGCGGCCCAACCGCCTGAGGCCAATACTGTGTACCACAACGCACGCATCTATACAGCAAACCCGGATATGCCCTGGGCCGAAGCTATGGTCGTGAGCGGCGACAAACTCACCTACGTAGGGGATAACGACGTCGCGACCAAGTATCGAGCCCGAGAGAAGGTTGACCTCGATGGGCGTCTCGTTCTTCCAGGGCTCATCGATGCTCATGTGCATCCTGGGTTCATCGCCATGTACGCAGAACTGCTGCCCCTACCCGAAGCCGAGGACAGAGAGTCACAAATGCAGGACATCGCCAAGCTGATTGCCGATAACTCTGATAAAGATTTGATTTTCGCCATCGGTTGGAACAATGAGTTCTTCGGCACGGCTGGTCCGCATCGACGTGACCTGGATGCGCTGGAATCGAGTAGACCCGTAATCATTTTTGATATCACGATGCACAGTCTTTGGGCGAACACACGGGCGCTGGAGCTATCCGGCATTGGTGATGACCCGGTGGACCCATGGCCTGGCGTCGCCTACTTTGCGCGCGACGAGACCGGTGCGCTCACCGGCTATATTACGGAGAGTGCCGCATTTAGTCTCGCAGGACGACTGACGGAGGTGGGCGAGAAAGAAGAGCAGATCCTTGAAAAATTTCTGTCTGATCTTAATCAAGATGGTGTAACTGCCGTATTCGACGCGGGCAATTTCGGCAGAGACGATGAGATTTACAGCGCAGTAACCCGCATGGATAGACGAGGCGACCTACCGGTACGCTATTTTGGCAGCTACAGCATTATGCTGCCTGCAAACTACGACAACGCCGTCGCGGAACTAAAGCGAATGAATGAAAGCTATCGCTCGGAAAACGTTCGCATAGATACCCTCAAGGTTTTTTACGACGGCGTCGTAGAGACCCGGGGCGCACATTTGCTCGAGGACTATACAGACATGCCGGGCCATAGAGGTGCAAGTCTGTTTGGAGTGGACAACCTGAAGCAACTGATTTTGGATCTTGATCGGGAGAATCTACATCTGCACATCCATACCATTGGTGACCAGGCCGCTCGCAGTGCACTGGATGCAGTGGAGCGTGCTCAAGCAGATCTAAATCGCCCGGTGCGATCTCGTGTTACTCTCACACATCTCCAGGTAGTCGATAAGGACGACTATGCGCGGTTTGCTGAACTTGGGGTGATCGCTCAGTTCACGCCCGCCTGGCATGGACATGACCACGGATACTACTACCCCGCTCTTGGTGGCCGAGCGGATACTCCCTATCCAGTACAACCCATCCTAGACGCCGGTGCCAAAGTGAGTTTTTCCAGCGATGTCTATTTCCCCAGCGAATGGCATGACGGTTCCGCTAGTCCCTTCACCGGAATCCAGGTTGGGCATACCCGTCAATATCGCGAGGATGCACCCCACGGTCCAACCGGCCTGGAATCGGAAAAGCTCGGTATTAACGTTTTGATCGACGGCTATACAAGCGGTGCTGCTTGGCAATTGGGTCAGGAAGCCATACAGGGCATGTTAAAGCCAGGATTTCTGGCTGATTTCATTGTGCTCGATGCAGACCTTTTTACCATGCCGGCGCACACTATCAGCGAATTGGAGCCCAGTGCCGTATTTATTGGAGGAGAGATAGTCCAGGGCTCGCTGTAACACAGCATTTGAACTACACCGCTAGAGCGATCGCTGTGGTTACCTAAATCGGCGGCAGAGCCTATGGCTTTTTTAACATCACCGTCGCATTTGGCGCATACCAGAGTTGCTTGCCATCCTGATCTACACAGGCTGCTTCCAGATAAGCGAGAATATCCTGACGGAGATAGCCATCAAGCTCTGCAAACTCGATTTGCAGGCAGAAAGAGAGGTATTCATTCAACTCGCGCTCATTGCCGAGCTCCAGTAGCCCTGTCAGATCGTGAGGTGTTGGGTCCAGATACAGCTCTGCATCCAGCCCGATGTCGCGCAATTCGCGCAAAAGTTCAGCGCTGGAAAAACCATGCTGCGGTCCGGAAGGTTGATCGCGGTCAAATTCGATTTCAAACAAATGATTTATTGAGTGAATGGCATAGGGTCCCTGCAAGAACGCAATCAACAAGCCGCCAGGCTTGAGGGCTTGATACGCGTGTGCGACGCAGGCAGCTGGGTGCTGTGGCCAGTAAAGACAGTGAGAGAATAGAGCAAAATCCAGTTCGCTTTCGATAGGAAAATGCTCGTCAAATGGTCTCTCGTCTACCGTCGTCGCGACGCCCAGGTCTTCACAGGTTCTTCTTAGGATGGGGGCATGCAGGGCATTGGGCTCAACGGCCAAATAATGGCCCGGTTTTTGACCACCCGCCTGCAGCCAGTCCGAAATCACCTTGCCAGTACCTGCTCCCACATCCAAACAAAAGAAACCCGTCGGCAAGCGATTAGTTGCCTGCACCAACCGCCGATTCATCGCCGGATATTCATGAGATCGCTCAATGAAAACAGCAAAGGTTTGTGCATAGCGCTTCGCATCAAGCGATTTAACCGCTACTGACATCCGCATCTCCTCATCGAATACAGGCATGCACATCTGATTGGACGCGCATCTCACCTTCAATCCCCTCCCCGCGAGCGGGGCGCCGAAAGTATAGGCCAAGCAACAGCGAGACCAAAATTCTCATACCACCGCGTTCAGGCCGCAACTCGCATGCGCCACGCATCCATTACGTCTCGCTGTTTAATGCTGCTCGCGACTCAGGGCTTTGGGCCTTGGATCTTGGATCTTGGGTCTTGGGTCTTGGGTCTTGGGTCTTTGCAGCTAGCTTGAGCAATGATGCAAATGATCGGCGAGTCGCCAGCCGCGCGGCACGATCTTATGCAGCCAGCTGCCGACCGAGACGTTGCTCTCACCCCACGTCCGCTTGGCAGCGTATCAAGGTCAGGCTCTCAAGCGCATAAAAAAACCCCGCATAAAGCAGGGTTGAGAGGATGCAAAGATCGATTTCAGGCAGCCGCGGCCGGTTTCGTAACAGCAGCACTTTGCACAGAAGGCTGCAAGTCATATTCCGCGAAGACCGGATTCTGCATATCGCGTAAATAGTGCTCCGGTGGGAAGGGGTAAAGGTTGGGCTTGCCGGTTTTATCCATGTACCAGCTGCTACAGCCACCGGTAACCCATACGGTATGATCAACGGCCGCAAGCATATCGGCATGATATTGCTCATAAGCCTCAGACTTGACAGCTATCGAAGCT
>JBCDFM010000266.1:0-5994 GCA_039178015.1 Pseudomonadota bacterium | reverse complement strand
AGGGCTGTCGCCGCGCGCTATGTCGATGACACAGCTGCAGCAGCTCAGCGACGAAGTGCGTAACTATCTGCTCTATAGCGTCGGTCGCACCGGAGGACATTTTGGCGCTGGCTTAGGAGTAGTGGAGTTAACCGTTGCGCTTCACCACATATATGAAACCCCGGAAGACCGTATCGTCTGGGATGTGGGGCATCAGGCCTATCCCCACAAAATGCTAACCGGGCGATTGCACCGCATGCACACTATGCGACAGTCTGGCGGACTGGCGGGTTTCCCCAAACGCAGTGAGAGCGAGTTTGATACCTTTGGAGTTGGTCACTCATCAACCAGTATCTCAGCGGCCATGGGTATGGCCCTCGCCGCCAAACACCAGGGTCTCGATAGAAAAGTTGTCGCCGTGATAGGCGATGGTGCCATTACAGGGGGTATGGCGCTGGAAGCACTTGCCCACGCTGGTCATGTACGTCCCAATATGCTGGTGATCTTGAATGACAACCAGATGTCGATCGGGCCGAACAGTGGCGGACTGGCTACCTATTTTGCCAAGCTCTGGGCCAGTAAGCCCTATATTGCGATGCGAGAGCGATCAAAGCAGGTGTTGAAGAAGCTCACCCCGGCCTGGAATTTTGTGAAGCGAACCGAAGAGCATATGAAAGGTATGGTGGCTCCCAGCACCTTGTTTGAGGAGCTCGGCTTTCACTACATAGGCCATCTTGACGGCCATGACTTGCCTGGCCTGGTGAAAATACTGGGCAACATGAAAGCACTGCAGGGACCACAATTTCTCCATATCCGCACCATGAAAGGCAAGGGGTTTGCTCCGGCCGAGGCCGATCCGGTGAGCTACCACGCGATCAACAAGATCGAAACCGAGACGGTGGGCACTGAAAAACTCGCGGTTGTAACGCCCAAACCCAAGCCCAAACTGCCAAAGTATCAAGAGGTATTCGGCCAGTGGTTGTGTGATATGGCGGAGCGAGATGGTCGCTTGGTAGGTATCACGCCAGCGATGTGTGAGGGTTCCGGCATGGTGACCTTTGCGCAGCGGTTTCCGTCACAGTATTACGATGTCGCGATCGCGGAACAGCATGCGGTTACGCTGGCCGCCGGCATGGCCTGTGATGGGCTGAAGCCGGTTGTCGCGATCTACTCTACATTCCTGCAGCGCGGCTATGATCAGCTGCTGCATGATGTTGCCTTGCAAAATTTAGACGTTACCTTCGCGCTGGATCGGGCGGGACTGGTTGGCCAGGATGGCCCAACCCATCACGGTGCTTTTGATCTGAGCTATCTGAGGTGTGTGCCTAATATGGTGATTGGAGCTCCCTCCGACGAGAACGAGTGCAGGCAGATGTTGTTTACTGCCTATGAGCACAAGGGACCGGCGGCCATCCGCTATCCCCGCGGCACCGGTCCAGGTGTTGCTATCGAAAGCGAGATGACTGCCATGGCGATCGGCGTGGCAAGGAGGGTACGAGAGGGAGAGCAGGTGGCCATTCTGTCCTTTGGTGCTCTGCTGCCAGAGGCTGTGGAAGCTGCAGAGGCGTTGAATGCAACGGTTGTCGACATGCGCTGGGTCAAACCCATTGATGAACACACGGTACTCGATCTTGCGAGCACCCACAGTCTATTGGTGACGGTGGAGGAAAACGCTGTAGCAGGTGGTGCTGGATCGGCTGTCAATGAATTTCTAAACACCTGCGCTGTACGATGCCGCGTTTGTAACTTGGGCCTGCCGGATGCCTTTGTTGACCATGGCGATCCAATGGAACAACGGCAGTGGGTCGCGCTAGACGCAACGAGTATAGTCGAGCGGGTGCAGAGCGCACTGATGACAATGACAGAGTGCGAGCTCAGTTTAAAGTCGGATACTGCCACTGCGGTTAGCGCCTTCGGATCACATTGAGAATGGGCCGCGTTTTCCTGGCAGGAGCATCGGGCTACATTGGTCAATTTGTCGCGCGCGAGCTGTGCAGGCGCGGGTACGATGTCGTCTGTTTTCTTAGAGAGGGCAGCCAGATAAGCGGCGCATACCCAGGTGTAGAGTTTCGCCTGGGATCTGTTTGCCAGCCTGGGCAACTGCGTCGAGACGGGTTTTGTGGTGAATCGTTTGATTACGTAATTTCTTGCTTGGGAAGTCGCACTGGCGCGGTGGAAGATGCCTGGGACGTCGAATACCGAGCCAACCGTACTCTGCTGACCGAGGCGCAACGAGCAGGTGTGCGCCAGTTTGTCTTGTTATCAGCGCTGTGTGTACAAAGACCGGAGCTGGCGTTCCAGAAAGCGAAACTGGCGTTTGAAGCGGCTCTCAAAGAATCGGGCGTTGGCTACTCTATCGTCAGACCCACAGCGTACTTTAAATCGCTAGCAGGACAGGTCGAAAGAGTGAAAAAGGGAAAGCCCTTTCTGGTCTTTGGCAATGGCTTAGGAACGAGCTGCAAGCCTATCAGTGAACGCGACCTAGCCGCATACATGGTCGATTGCTTGGGTGACATGAGCAAAATCAATTGTGTTTTGCCCATAGGCGGGCCTGGGGACGCAATAACGCCCAGAGAGCAGGGCGAACTACTGTTTCAGCTCTGCGGTCGACCAGCACGATTCAGGCAGGTACCGCTAAAGCTGTTCTCGATCATGGAAACAGCGCTTTCTGCGTTTGTGCCACTGGTCCCATCTCTGGAAGACAAGTGTGAGTTTCTGCGAATCGGTCGCTATTACGCGAGCCATTCCATGCTCTGCTGGAACCCGCAGAGCGCGCATTACGATGCGGCAATGACTCCGTCTTATGGTAATGACACGCTAGCGGACTTCTACCGGCGCGTAATCGCCGATGGGATGCGAGGTCAGGAGCTTGGCGAACACGCATTGTTTGCCAAGCTCTAGCGTCAAACCGCGTTGCGCGACGCTATCAGTCGTCCAATTTATCCGACAGAATCTCGCCGCTAACCGGGTTGATCTTCAGTTCTCGCTTGGTGTTTGCTCTGTAGGCCTCGACCTTCCAAACACCATCATCTATTTCCATTTCCACTATCGGAGAATAGCCCTGGCTTTCCAAGGATGAAGCAATTTCCGAAAGTGGTACGGCATTGACGGGGGGCTTTTCACTGGCAAGGGCCTGGACCGCTCCCAAGGTAAAGGCTGTGCTCAAAATGGCGATTGTTTTGCCGTGCTTCTTCATAATCTGCGTTTCCTTACGGTGTATTGGGCAATATCCATCTGATTCAGGATTGTGCAGACTGCCCTGTATACTGCACTGATAGCAACATTACTGCGACGGCTTCACGATTAGCATGGCGCGACGCGTCATACGCATGGCACCACGCGCCATTATGAGGACAGCGACGAAATTCAGACATCATCGAAACCGTGCTGTTTTTCGGATATGGCAATGGTTAGGATAGAGCGACTGTTCGCCTGAGGAGGTTAGCTACCATCGGCAGCAAGACATCTGGCTTAGCAAAAGTAAATGGTACCACGCTGTACTATGAAACCGCGGGTAGCGGTACTCCGCTGGTCCTTATCCACGGTAATACCCTTGATACCCGCATGTGGGATGAGCAGTTTGACGCTTTTGCAAACCACTACCGCGTAGTGCGCTACGATATGCGCGGATTTGGCCGCTCGCAAGTCCCGTCCGCTTCTCCGTATTCGCCGGCCGCTGACCTGAGAGCCCTGTTGTCCTATCTAGAGATTAGCCAGACCCATGTGCTGGGACTGTCGCGTGGCGGCCTGGTGGCCGTTGACTTCGCGATCGAGTATCCCCAGACGCTGCTATCGCTGGTTCTCGCCGATGCAGGCTTGCGCGCATTCGAGTGGCAGACCTTTGGTCGATTTTCTGAATCTGTGCGTGATACCGCTCGTTCCTCAGGACTGCAGGAGGCCAAAAAGCTTTGGCTGCGTGGACCCTTGTTTGCGCCTGCTCTCGAGCAGGCGAAAGTCGCGGAGCGGCTCGCGGCGATGGTGGCAGACTACTCTGGCTGGCTGTGGCTACACGATGAAGTGTTGGACGTACCAGAGGCCGCTCCGGCAAGCCAACTACAGCGTGTTCTTGCACCGACTTTAGTTATCGTGGGCGAACGAGACATCCCTGATTTTCATGCTATTGCGCGTCTGTTGGCAGCAGGCGTTGTAAACGGCGAATTACATACGATGAAGGACGTTGGACATATGTCAAACATGGAAGCACCTACGGAATTCAATCGTTTAGTGTTGCGATTTTTGCAGAGACAATCACCTAAAACTTAACGACCAAATAGGACACAACGGATGGCGGGAACATTGACTGAACTCACCGTGGCGGGGAAGCTGGCGGGTAAGGCAGTAGGGCGTAAGCTACGAGGTGCAATCGAGGCAGCACCCGATCTCAACGCGTTTCGGGATGATATGCGACAGCTGCTTGACAGGCTACCTGCCGAGCTCATTCAGGATTTGGTCTGGTTCGACCTGGCAGCGAATGAAGCCCCTTGGGTGGGCAGTGACATGATGCTAGCAGCAGGGGATCAGGTGACTTACTTCATGGAAGGGCGCGTCTATGCGAATCAATTTTTGGATATATGGGTACCTTTGCCTCTGCAAATCTGGAGCAAGGTGGGTGACGGAGAAGTCTTTCGAGGTACCCGGCAAAGCCATTCATTCACAGCAACGGAAACAGGAAACTTACAGTTTGGCAATTACTTTCCCAATGACTGGTCGGATAGACAAGGTACGCGACAGCAGGATGACAAGATATACGCTTCGATGAAAGGCGCGACACGCATTCTGATTATTCGATGGGCAACTGCCGCTGACGCCGGGATACGTGCGCTCTTGGAGCTAGGGGATGTCCAGGGCAGAGTCGAGTCGGAGCTTGAAAGGATAGAAGGGGGTGATATCACTCCACAGGGTTGGTACCCACTGTGGCATATCGGGCCCAGCGAGATCTACCGTGACGGTCACTCGGATCAGGGCAGGCCCTGTATCCACTGTCACACAGCAGGTAATACCGGTATCTTGCAGACAGACGTAGACGTTGCGTTGGCGCCGGATACTGAAATCGGCTGGCGCTGGTGCGTTGATGAACTACCCTCGCCATTGCGCGAAGACGCTGTTCCCAGCCACGACTATCTGAGTATTGCTGTGGAGTTCGATAACGGCAAGGACATCACCTATTATTGGAGTAGTACACTCCCAGTCGGCACGGGATATGACTGTCCACTGCCTAACTGGAAGCATAAGGAATTTCATGTAGTGGTGCGATCCGGAAACTCTGGATTGGGGCAGTGGCACAGCGAACGTCGCAATTTATATGAGGATTATAGGCACTATATGGGCGAGCCCCCGGGTCGAATAGTGCGCGTTTGGCTCATCGCCAACAGTCTGTTTCAACGCAACACGGGGCGCTGCGATTACAGCGATATCGTGCTCCATCATCCCGGCGGAGCCCTGCAGGTGTTGTAGCGAGCCTTGCCTGCACGCTATGCAGCCTGCTTATGGTTGCACAGTGCGTATGCTCAGTGCAGGATGAAGGACTAGGGAAGATGCGAAGCGGATCAACTAAGAGCAGGAATGCTATCGTAGGCCTCTATATCAAGAGCAAAGATCTCGCGTATGAGTTGGTCCATCTCGGTACCCATAAGAATCGACTTCGATAGTGTTGGCAGTGCCTTAACCGGGTACTCGTTCAACGGCAGTCTTGTTTCCAGAAAACGCAGTGCTTCTTCTTTCGAGAGTACGGTCTTAGCTCTGTGATGTCCGGAGCTGAACGCGGCGCGGTGAGCGCTGCTGGGCTGCAGTCCATAAGCCTCCTCTAGCGTTGCAATAGCCCTGTCAAAGTCATCTAGTCGGTAGAAAGTGATGTTAACCTTTGTATGCAGAGGTAGTGTTTGAGGAGCGTGGTGAGGGTTCAGCTTGTGCATATTTTGTTGGCGTAACCAGACGAGGTAATCCTTAAACGAAATCGGCAGGTTGAAAGCGGCTTCTTCCCCATAGAGGGAGGCGACTATTGTCTGGCGTGTGGCT
>JBCDFM010000265.1:0-6068 GCA_039178015.1 Pseudomonadota bacterium | reverse complement strand
GGCGATGCGATATGTGTCCCTGGCGCGGTCAATGTCGCGGCTACCGTGACGGGTAGAGCCACACCAAAATGGCTGCTACGCCGTATTTCAGGACTGATGGCCCGCTACACCATGAACAAGAATTGAGGCCGATGCCAAGCTACGGCAATGCTAGGACATCGCAGTCGAGCTCATCCAGGATCTTCTCGGCGGTATTCGTGTTAATCAGTGCTGACAAACCGGTCCGAGCAGAATTGCCAATCACCACTAGATTGATCTCCAGCGACCGCGCTGTATCCACGATCACCTTATCAGGCTCGCCCATAACGATGTGAACGTTTTCACTGTCGACGCCGCATGCTCTGACTAGCGCGCCTTTATCAGGTCGGTCAGCCAAGCCCTCATGGGCATTCACGAAATGCACGTCAGTGTTATCCATATGCAAAAAGCGCTTGCAGAACTCCAATATCGTGCCGTTCAGTTTTTCGTATGAACTGCTTTCTGTGCGAGCATCAATCGCAGCCAGCACCCTCCGCGCCCCACTATCTACCTCACCCTTGACCAGCAGTACGGGGCAATCACACTGCCGCAGTAGCGTTCGATCGGACGTGGGTTTAAGCAAGCGCTGCGTAGCCGAGTGCTTGTGCGACGACTTAAGGACCAAATCGGACTGATTACTGATAGAGGCGCGCACCACTGCTTGATACCAGTCTTCATCCCATTCGATTTCCGTTGTGACTTCGATGCCCACTTCTCGCAAGGGTTGCACTGTGTTCTCGACAATATCTTTTTGCGCACTGATAAGCTGTCGCCGCTGCTCGGCTGCATCCTCAGACTTGCCGACTTCGCTAAAAATGCAGGAGAAAACATGCAGCTTTACGTCATCACGGCTGGCAATCACGCTCGCCCTTGCCAACGCCGGCTGCATTTTCGTCGTAGGGTCAAATACGACCAGAATATTCAACAGTTCCATTTCTACCTCCTTCTAAGAAACATCCTTCTATTCGTACGGCGGGCGTTTCGACGCAGGTATTGTGCGCTGCGTGTATCGGCACGTATTGGCGACCTTTTTAGCGAGCCTGTACACCCGCGCTGTGCCCGCCCTTCACGATGATGCGCTCCGTCCAAACTGCCTTTCAGCCGGGCTCAATTCGGTCGCGAGCAGATCGAAGCATTACCCAGGCCTATTACAAAGCCATTCACGGCCTGGGGTTATTTCAGTTGCCATGCCCACGATGGTGACTGTGGCGCGCGGCAGGAACGCTTATTGAATCAACACCATGGCGCATTCTAGCCGCGCTAGCTCGCCTGACTCCAATTTCGGTTTGACTTTGACCAAAGCCGAGAGCAAAGCCGCTCAAATGCCTCTAGAATACGACCTGCACGCAAGGCCAGATCAAAGCTCTGCTGCAGCTTCGATTCAATCTACCGGCTCGCATGGACAGACAGTCGCGCAACAACAAAAGGAGTATTGCAACATGACAGAATTTCGTGAAGAAAGAGATAGCCTGGGCACGGTGAACGTACCTATTGACGCGCTATGGGGCGCTCAGACGCAGCGGGCAATAGACAACTTCCACATCAGCGCTACACCCATGCCCGAGCAATTCATTCAAACACTGGGCCTGATCAAAGCGGCAGCCGCGGGCGCTAATGTAGAGTTAGGTCTGCTAGAACCTGAGATGGGTAAGTGCATTATTGATGCGGCACTGACGATAGCCGAAGGCGCGCACGCAAAGCAATTTCCCGTCGATGTATTCCAGACTGGCTCAGGCACCAGCACCAACATGAATGCCAATGAGGTGATTGCAAACCTGGCAGCAACCGCACTGGGCAGCAAAGTGCACCCAAATGATCACGTGAATTGCAGCCAAAGTAGCAACGACGTGATACCCACTGCAGTCCACGTCAGTGCCGAGCTCGCTCTGGAACATCATCTGCAAGGCGCACTGAACAAATTAATGGCGGCCTTGGCCTCGCGCGAAGAAGAGGTCACCGACCACATCAAGACCGGCCGAACGCATCTTATGGACGCAATGCCGCTAAGTCTGGCGCAGGAGTTGTCTGCCTGGCGCATACAGCTCGAACTGGCGGGAGAAAGACTCGAGCTGCTCAGACCTCAGTTGCGCCACCTCGCACAGGGCGGTACCGCTATTGGCACAGGGATAAATGCCGATCCGAAGTTTGCTGGTCTTTTTTGCAAGCACCTGAGTGCACGCACCGGGCTTGACTTTCAACCTGCCAAGAATTTTTTTGCAGCCATCGCCAGCCAGGATACGGCGGTGGCTCTCTCTGGCCAACTCAAATCGCTGGCGGTAGCACTGCTGAAAATCGCTAACGATCTACGCTGGATGAACAGTGGACCGCTTACGGGTTTGGGAGAAATCAGCCTCAAGGCCCTGCAGCCAGGGAGCAGCATCATGCCGGGCAAGGTGAACCCGGTTATTCCGGAGGCGGTTGCCATGGCGTCGGCCCAGGTAATTGGTAACGACGCGACAATCGCGATTGCCGGGCAGTCAGGCAATTTTCAACTCAATGTCATGCTGCCTGTTGTCGCTCACAACTTGCTACAGAGTATTCGCTACCTAGGCAATAGCAGCCTAGCTTTGGCGGATAACTGCATAGCCGACTTCGCCATAAACAGTCGTGTTATGGAGGCGAGCCTGGCTAAGAACCCCATACTTGTGACCGCGCTCAATCGCGAAATCGGCTATAGCAAGGCTGCTGAAATCGCCAAGCAGGCCTATAAGGAAAATAGACCGATTGTGGAGGTCGCAGCAGAAATGACAGACCTGCCGGCGGAAGAGCTGGCAGATCTGCTGGATCCGAAAAAGCTGATCTAAGTTAGGAAAACCTACACAGGACGGATGCGTTAATTACTCGAGGTGGCTGCGTAACATCCAGGCGTTCTTCTCATGAATAATGCGGCGAGCAGTGGCGATATCGGCAGTCGCCTCGTCATTGTCGTCGCTGGCCAGGCTGGCGAGTTGGGCTGCCATTTCTGCCAGAGTCTCCTGATCTGCGGTCAGATCGCGAATCATCTGCTCTGCCTTAGGCTCCCCTGTGCTTTCTGCAACCTCCGAAAGCTCGGCAAACTCGGTGTAGCTTCCCGGAGCTCTAGCGCCTAGGGCTCTGATGCGCTCTGCTATCTCGTCAACCGCAAGGGCTAACTCTGTATACTGGGTCTCGAACAAGGTATGCAAAGTGGTAAACATAGGCCCTGTCACGTTCCAGTGATAGTTATGGGTCTTCAGATAAACCGTGTAGCTCGTCGCCAGCAACACCTGAAGTTTTTCAATCTTTTGTACTTTGCCGTTCATTCTAACCTCCTAATGAGTTCTTGCTCATGTCAGGCGCTGCTCCGTGACTTTCATCGAATATCCACAATTCTGGCGGATGTCGCTGCTGCACGTTACCGTCCGCTTTGCCGTTGCCTAAGCTCAACAGCGCTCGTTTCTCGTGGCTCGGGCAGCTTACGCCCCGTATACGCGCTGGGAACAGTCCAGTGTATTTTCAACCCAGCTGACGCTGACCGCGACAGTTCAACTTATGTTCTGGCAGCAGGCTTTGTCGTTGCTCACATAAAAAAGGCATTCAGCTTGTTACCGTCGAGATCTCTGAAATATCCGGCATAAAAACCGTCACCGCGATCACCCGGTGCGCCCTCGTCCTTCGCACCCAACTCCATTGCCTTATTATAAAACGCATCCACAGCCTCCAGTGAGGGCATTTTCATAGCGATCATCACGCCATTGCCAACAGTCGCAGGATTACCGTCGAATGGGCGAGTTATAGAAAAGCCCGGCTGCTCCAGTGATGTTCCCCAAACCACAAAGTTCTCTATATCCATAATGCGCGTCTCGCCGATACTGGCAAACAGGGCATCATAAAACGCGCACGCGCGATCGAAGTCATTGGTACCCAACGTGGTGTAACCGATCATCCCCGAGTCTCCATTCTCTGCTAGTCATCTAGCGACAGTATAGAAGAAACTCCACTATCTGCTTCTGCGTTTCACTTATAGCCAATGCGGATAGAGTGTATTGATCGGGCAGCTATGACAGCGCTGCTGCAACAACGTTCAATGGCATTGCCACACAGCAAGTCACACGGCTAACGCTTATCATTCTCTAGCAAAGCCATCATTGCCATTGACACCTCGTCCGAATTCACCACGCATAATGCCTGGGGCCGCTCGACCTCAATCAATGTCCGTGGTCGGCCAAACGGATAGACGCAAGGGCAGATTTTCTTTATTTTGCTGTAAGCCCATGATCAGATCCCGGGAGTAGTACCTGCCCCTCGCAGGTTCTCCCAACACAATTGAGCCGCGTGCCGTAATCGCGGTAGGCTAGGCCTCAGGAAGCGCCCCATCAGCTGCTGGCGTATTGCGCCACGGCAAAGTATCCCTAACCCGTCACAGGAGTCCTCACAAATGAATACAGCCATTGTCATCGGTGTCGGTCCGCTGCGCGGCCTGGGCGCCGTTCTCGCGACGTCTGCCGCCAGCCGAGACCTGCATGTGATCGTAGCAGGCAGAACTCAAGAGAAGATTGAGGCGGTCGCCCAATCGATCCGCGACTCTGGAGGACAAGCAACAGCGGTGCAGTGTGACACTACCGATGAACAGGCCGTTATCGATCTCGTTGCCAGCGCTGAAGCCATCGGCCCCATAGATCTGGCTATTTATAATGCAGGCAATAATATGCCAGGTGATTTCTTGGAGATGGAAGCCTCCTACTTTGACGCGTGCTATCGAGTGGGATTATTTGGTGGCTTCCTCTTCAGTCGTGAAGTGTTGAGGAAAATGGCCCCGAGAGGCCAGGGTTGCCTGATCTTCACAGGCGCTAGCGCCTCTATGCGTGGTAAGCCCTTCTTTTCTGCGTTCACAGCGGCTAAAGGCGGCTTGCGCAATCTTGCACAGAGCCTGGCCAGAGAGTTTCAGCCCAAGGGCGTCCACATTGGGCACGTTGTGGTCGATGGCGGCATTTATGGTGAGAAAATCGAAAACGCGTTCCCGGACTGGTACGAACAAAAAGGGGATGAAGGCCTGATCGATATTCAGGGCATAGCGGATACGTTCATGTTCTTGTACGAACAACCGCGTAATGCCTGGTCTCATGAGCTAGATGTTAGGACTCATGTCGAAGCCTTCTAAACGCATTCAACATCTAATCCGACTCCAGGAGCATGACTCTTAACAGGTCTTTTTGCCCGTCAAAACGCCATCGGTATTCATCAAATTGGTCCGCAGGCAGATAGAATGCATCCAGAACCTCCATCCTTGGTGGTGGATCGGGTTGCTGCCGCCCATCGATAATGGAACAGCGATAGAGATAAAAACCAGTATCAAATACTGTCAGCACGTCTGTGGGTTCCACCAAAAGACCCGTCTCCTCCCACGTTTCTCGGTAGGCTGTACATCTGGATCCCTCTTCAGGCTCACTGCTGCCGCCGGGCAGACCCAATTTCCTGTTGAAGTTTTGAACCACGAGCAGCCCCTGGTTGAAGGTGATAAAACACCCTGCGCTGGGCGCGATTTTACCCTCATCTGCATAGGGGCAAGGCGGGGCTTCCACATCACAACCAGCCAAAAGCACACTCACGAGCAACGCACGGCCAGTGCGACTGGCCGCAAGTGAGCAAAGAGTGTTATGCATCAGCCTTCTAATCACGCAATAGCTTCCCTGTGTCATCAATTCGTAAAGTCAATATTTGCCCGGTAAAAGCTCGATAGCCAATCGCCGCGCTAGCTCCTACACTATGCGTACCGCATACTACTAGAAAAAAGGAGACTAACTCATGATAAATCCCGGACGCTTGGCATTGCGACTTTTCTTACCTGCCCTGCTGCTAGCTGCCGTCCCATTGATGGCACCGGCGGAAATTGAGATTGCAGTCAAAGGAGACGGTGAGCGCACGATAAGCAAACAGATGTCCGCCCAGATTACCGCGATAGATCACGAAACACGCGACGTCACCCTTGAGGGCCCTCTTGGAAATACCGTTACCCTCAACGCTAGCGATGCCATCGAAAGGCTCGATGAATTTGCAGTGGGCGACCTGGTACAAGTGACCTACACCGAGTC
>JBCDFM010000264.1:0-6143 GCA_039178015.1 Pseudomonadota bacterium | reverse complement strand
TCGCTACCGACCGAGCGCTGGACAGCTGTGACGGCACAACCGGTGATGATAGAGAGCACACGTCAAGCGCTCTCACGCAATCCTCGCGCGGTTGATCGATTGATTCTCGGAAACTGGGCTGATGCTTCTCTGCTTGCGGATGAGCGTTTCGATACCGTGCTGCTGGACTATTTTGTTGGCGCTGTTGATGCGTTTGCGCCCTACATGCAGGAAACCTTGCTGCATCGCATGGCGGCCCGGGTTCGGGGCGTGCTTTACGTGATTGGACTGGAACCCTATGTCCCGCTCACTGCGGAGGATGAGGTAGGGCAGTTTGTTGGTGATCTCGGTCGGTTTCGCGACGCCTGTATGTTACTGGCGAGAAATCGTCCCTATCGAGAGTATCCCGCCGAATGGGTAGCCGCGCAGTTGGCCCAAGCTCGTATGCGAGTGACGCACACCAGGTTTTTTTCAATTCGCTATCGCCAGCGTTTCCTCGAAAGCCAGCTCGAGATCTGTGAGCAAAGCGCGCAGCACTTCTCGGATTCGACTCTGGCTTCTACAATAAGAGGCAAAATCGAGCGCATGCGCGATCGAGGGGAAGCGCTCATTCAAGAGCACGACGGCTTGCGATACGGTCGCGATTATGTCCTGCGTGCTGTTCCTATCAGCGATTGACGCAGAACTCTGTCCGATCCGCGCAGGCACGAGTACACGGCATTGCTTCCTGAGCTCATAGAGCCGAGAAACGTTGCAAAGATAGACGGCTCCGCGCACCTTGACAAATACATGGCCCGGCACACGGTTACACTTTTGCCATCTGTATCGATACGCGACGAAACGTCGCAGTAATAGCTTCTCCGTTTGAGCTACACTTACCATAAAAGCGTCCTTTATATGTAGAAGGATGTTTAATGAATGAATCTACACGGCGGTAGAAAACCCAACATGACTTACTTACGACGCCACGTCAGCGGATTTCTGTTGACCTGTCTGATACCACTGTCAGCCCATCCACACACCCAGCCTAACGACCTGGAGGAGGTTATTGTCTCTGGCCGCCAAACGATATTGATCGGCGAGGCGCGTTCGGCCTCGGAAGGCGTAATTGGACAAATGGATCTCGCCATTCGTCCTTTGTTGCGACCGGGAGACATATTAGAGGCTGTGCCCGGCCTGATCGTCACGCAGCACAGTGGTTCAGGCAAATCCAACCAGATGTTTCTGAGAGGATTCAATCTCGATCACGGTACCGACTTTGCCACCTGGATTGACGGCATGCCGGTCAATATGCGCACCCACGGTCACGGTCAGGGTTATACCGATATCAACTTTCTAATCCCGGAAACGATCGAGCGCATGACCTTTGTGAAAGGTCCCTATCATGCCGAGCTGGGCGACTTCTCGTCTGCAGGTGGCGTTAACATCAGCACCTTTGACCGACTGGACAATCAGCTATCTGCTGGCTTGGGTCAAGATGGCTACCGCAGACTGCTGGCCATGGGTAGTACTGACCTTGATTCGTTGACACTCTCTGGTGCGCTTGAAGGCGCCAACTACGATGGGCCCTGGACCGATATCAGTGAAGATGTTGAAAAGCTTAATGGCTTGATGACGCTTGTTGGTGGCAGTGATAGTCAGGCGTGGTCCAGCACCTTGATGTATTACCAGAATAAGTGGAACTCGGCCGACCAGATACCCGAGCGAGCGGTCAGAGAAGGGCTGATCAGCGACCTTGGCTCAATCGATACCGCTACAGGCGGTAAAACTCATCGTGCAAGCCTGTCAGGCCAATACTCTATTCAGAACGATAACTACCGCTCACAGTTGAGCGCGTACATTATCGACTACGAGTTGGACCTGTGGTCAAACTTCACCTATTTCTTAGAAGATCCCGTGAATGGTGATGAATTCGAGCAAGCGGACGATCGCACCATATACGGCGGCGCTTATCGACTTTTCTGGGGGGGTGGTGATCAGCAGAGCCTATCCCACAGCCTTGGCGTGGAATTCCGATATGATGATATTGATACAGTCGGCCTTTACAACACTCGCCAGCGTCAGCGACTGAATACGGTACGCGAAGATTCGGTGGAAGAGGCCAGTGTAGGTCTTTACTACGAACTATCATGGGACATTACTGACGATTGGCGCACGGTAGTGGGTATCCGAGGTGACTACTACTGGTTTGATGTGGACGCACAGCGGCCGCAAAATTCAGGTAGCGACTCAGATTACATCATTAGCCCTAAAGCTAGCCTGGTTTACGTTATATCGGATGTTACCGAGGCGTACTTAAGCGCGGGCTACGGTTTCCATTCCAACGATGCACGCGGTGTCACCATTGAAACGGATCCCGTCACCGGAGAGCCAGTTTCAGATGTGGACGCACTGGTGCAATCCAAGGGCGCGGAGCTTGGCTTAAAAACAGTATGGAGGGAGCGCTGGAACGCTTCGCTCGCACTGTGGTATCTGGAGCTGGATTCGGAGTTGCTGTTTGTTGGTGATGCGGGTACCACCGAACCCAGCCGCGCCAGTGAGCGCTGGGGTGTGGAGTTTAATAATTACTGGTCTATCACTGATGTTTGGTCCATCGAGGCCGATGTCGCCTGGACCAATGCCGAATTTAGTGAAGACGCCAGTGAAGGCCGCGACATCCCCAACGCCCTGGAGTGGGTTATGAGTGGCGCTATTTCAGCGCAGTATCCCAATGGTTGGTTTGGTTCCCTGCGCGCAAGACACTTCGATGGTGCCCCGCTAATCGAAGATGGCAGCGTTACCTCCGATGGATCGACTATCGCCAATCTCGCGCTCGGGTGGGCAGGTGAGCACTGGCGATTACAGGTCGATGTGCTCAACCTGTTCGACTCCAGCGATCACGACATCGACTACTACTACGCCTCCCGACTTCCCGGCGAACCCGCTGGAGGTGTGGAAGACCTGCATTTTCATGTGTTCGAGCCGCGACAGGTGCGGGCGTATTTGGGTCTGACATTCTGATAGATGTCCACAGGTGGCGGACGGTAGCTAATAATTGCTCGCCAACAGCCAACAGCCAACAGCCAACAGCCAACAGCCAACAGCCAACAGCCTCAAGGTGGCGTAGACGCAGCTCTTTTGACCGTGCATACCCGCTTTTGCTGCTAAAACGATGCGCGAGATTTGCGCTAACTCTGATGACTAAGCATGAGCCCAGATAAAACCCACAGGATGCGTCGCTGTCCGAAATTGCGCCTCGATCAATGTCGCAAAAAGATTTATCTAAGACGTAAAGGCACTGGGATACAGTCGAGCGAGTAGCAGCAGCCAGGCGATAAGGGTGATCACCGATGTGGCGGTTGTGAGTGAGACCATATTGGCCGACAGTTCCTCAGCCTGATGGTACTTCTGCGACATGATGAATTGGTTTTTAGCGGTGGGTAGTGCGGCGCAAAGCACCGCCGCAACAGCGACCAGGGGGTCAACGGCCAATAGCTTAGCCAACGCCAGCGCGATGCATGGCATGACGATTAGCTTTAGCGTGGAGAGGACAAGCACAGGTCCTCCACTTTCCAGGAGTGAGGCGGGTCTGAGCGACATACCCACGGCAAACAGTGCGCAGGGACCAACGGCCGCACCTAGCAAGTCAAAGTAACTGCTTGCGATCGCAGGCATCGAAAGTGGCGAGACAGCATAGGCAACGCCCAGCACGGTCGAAGCGACAATAGGGTTTATTACTGCGTTTTTCAGGGGTTGCAAGCGTGAACCGGATTTCGTCTCCGTACTCGCGGCTTCGAGTAGAACAACCTCACTAAGCAGCAGAATTACAATCATAATATTCGCGAGACTGGCCAAAATAACACCGGGTTTGCCAAATAGAGAATGCATCAGCGGCAAGCCAATAATCGCGGCATTTGAGATCACGGGCGTCATGGCTGACATCGTTATGCCACCAAGATTACCCCTCTGCCAGATAGACCCCGCGATCAGGGCGATGATGAAAATAATCGCCGTCGCTAATCCAAAAACCAAAATGAAAGACCAATTCACCAAGCTTGCTAGATTCTGCTCGGCGATGGTCCCAAACATAATCGCGGGAATGGATACGTAAAACAGAAACTGTATCAGCGCCAGCTCAACACTCTTTGGCAGGATTCCAAGGCGAGCGAAGATGTAACCGGTCAGCATGACCGCGAAGGCGGGTAAAATCAGCGAGATGACTTCCACACTCTGTCCTTAGAATATTCGCTGTATTATCGACTCACGCTCTGTTCGGTTTGTACTTCTTATCATTTCGAGTTCGCGCGCGATTAGCGCACTAGAATATAGGATAGCTCTTTCCTGACTCAACAATCGCGAATTGCGATCGTCCCTGCGGCTCGTTCATGAGCAATAGAGAAACGGAAGTTAAGCCAAGGGTGTTGTGGCTGTGGAGGTTCTACCTGTTCGGCAGAATCAAGGACAGAGAACTCGACCGAGGAAGCATTTAAAGTAATTGGCTTGGCTTAGTTTGCTATGGCGGCTTTTGGCAGATTGCTCGTTACTGCAAGCGCTGCTGCCAATTGCGGCTTAAACCGCAAAAATCCCCCCGCCCTTGAAATGCATCCACGCGATTCATTAATCGCGCCAGTGTGAGATTTGTATCATTGATGACGAATCCGGCAAACCCATCGGTCTCGTGAACCTCGCCACGGTGCACCGTGGCTGCTACTCGGATTTCGTTTAGTCGCTCAGGAGCAACCTCAAAAGGATGGTCGTCCAGTACGGCAAAGTTTGCCAGCTTGCCCGGTTCAATACTGCCGACTTCGTGCTCTAAACGCGATGCGTAGGCCGCACCCAGGGTGATGGCATACAGGGCCTCTTCAGGCGTGACTTTTTCCTCGGGCCCTAGGGTCTTTCCAGAGAGGCCCTGACGACTGACAGCGGCCCACATAAGGCTGAGCGGCCTGGCTGGCGCCATCGGTGCATCGGAGTGATAGGACAATACGCCTCCAACATCGAGGAAGCTGCGTCCTCGAGACATGGTGTTAGCGCGTTCCCTACCGATTCCTACCTCACCATAGCGCTCGCCAAGGATATGCACGTAATACGGATTGACGCTGAAGTTGGCATCCATGTCCTGGGCTCGCTCAATGTCCACCAAGTCAGTAAAGCCGAGGTGGTGATAGCTGGTGCGATGATCTTGGCGCGGTGTCTCCGCTTGCAGGGTTTCCAAGTGATCCACTGCTACCTCAAAGCCATAATCGCCATTGGCATGAATTACCGTGAGGTAACCGTCCTCCCAGTAGGGTCGCCAACTGTCGAGCAACTGATCAGGATACTGCAGCCATTCGCCCTCATGACCATCGGTATAGCCGTCTTTCATCATCATAAGCTGGGAATACATGGCACCATCGGAGAACAGCTTGACGCTCTTCGGCAACCAGCGAATGTGTTCAGTGCTAAGAGCGGGGTCCGCCACCAGGGCCTCAGCCGCTGCTTTACCCTTATCCGCGTCATACTCCGCTTCCATGTACGTAGCGTTACCTGCCGGGATCAACCACACGTCCATCGGTAGGCCACTCTGCTCCAACATGCCATTGAGCATCTTTAATACGTCCGGGGGTAGCACGATACCCGGATCCACCGCACTGGTGATCCCGCCAGCCCTTAGATACTCAACGGTGCGCTCGGCCCCTCGGGCAAACAGGCCACTTTCGATCAGCTTTTCCAGGATCGTGTTGAAGTGATAAAGGCCACCATTCTCGAAAAGATGACCGCGGTCCCAGTCCATTTGTTTGTAGGCATAGTCCTCGCCGGTCCAATCCGCTTCAGTCCACCCCATATAATCGGTGGCAGCGTCATTGAAAAAAAGCTCATGAAAGGAACGGTGCCAGACGATCACCGGACGATCTTCCGAAAGCGCATTGAGCTTGTCTCTGCTAATGGATTTTCCATGAAAGTACTGGTGATAACCCCATACAAACAACGGCTCTCCAACAGGGTGGCTCGCCTCGACCTCGGCAAGCCGCTGCCAAAAGGCCTCCTCAGTGGTAACCCCTTTCGCATCGCCCCAGGGCAGTTGCCAATCTGCCGGAGTAATGAACTCCTGAGAGATCAGGAGGGTAGACAACCACAGATGTAGATGAGGATCGACGAAGCCAGGCGTCAAAATCTGACCAGCAAAGCGATCATCCAGCGTAAAG
>JBCDFM010000263.1:0-6191 GCA_039178015.1 Pseudomonadota bacterium | reverse complement strand
TTCCGATGACGCGAATGCGAGCCAAAATCGCTGAGCGGCTGTTAGATGCCACCCAGGAAACCGCCATGCTCACGACTTTTAACGAGGTCAACATGGCTCCGGTGATGGCATTGCGCGCAAAGTATAAAGATCAATTTGAGCAGGTGCACAATGGAACCCGGCTTGGATTCATGGGCTTTTTCGTAAAAGCTGCCTGCGAGGCATTAAAGCGCTTTCCATCGGTCAATGCCTCTATTGATGGTAATGATATTGTGTATCACGGCTATCAGGATATCGGTGTGGCTGTTTCAACCAATGACGGACTGGTCGTACCCGTGCTGCGCGACGCCGACTTCATGAGCCTGGCCGATGTCGAAGCTGCGATACGGGATTTTGGTGCTAGAGCGAGAGACAAAAAACTGACTATTGAGGATATGACTGGCGGTACCTTCACCGTAAGTAATGGCGGTGTGTATGGCTCATTGATGTCAACACCGATTCTCAATCCACCGCAAACGGGTATTTTGGGGATGCACAAAATTCAGGATCGCCCGATGGCGGTAAACGGTGAAGTGATTGTACAACCCATGATGTATCTGGCCCTGTCTTACGACCACCGACTAATCGACGGTAAGACAGCGGTACAGTTTTTGGTGGCTATCAAGGATCTTATTGAGGATCCCGCGCGCATATTGCTGCAGCTTTAGAAGCTTCGGCATAAACCAGCGTAATCCCGACGGAAATGGAAAATCTCATGGCTGAAAAATTTGACGTTGTTGTAATCGGCTCGGGCCCGGCTGGCTATGTAGCTGCTATTCGCGCTGCACAGCTTGGACTATCTACCGCCTGCGTAGAGCAATGGCTGGATGACACAGACAAGGTCCGCCTGGGCGGTACTTGCCTCAATGTAGGGTGTATCCCATCGAAGGCCCTGCTGGATAGCAGCCAAAAGTTCGCCGAAGCGAGAGATCATCTCAACGTGCATGGAATCCATATTGACAACCCAAGTATTGATATACCTGGGATGATGGTGAGAAAAACCAAGATCGTTGATCAACTGACCGGTGGTATCGCTGGATTGTTCAAACACAACGGCGTGACTCCCATCGCAGGCAGCGGAAGGGTCTTATCTGGCGCCAAAGTTGAAGTGACCGATAAAGCGGGTGAGGTAACGATCTTGGAAGGCGCTAATATCATTATCGCCGCTGGCTCTCTTCCGGTTTCTATCCCTCCCGCCCCAATAGATAACAAGTACATTATTGATTCCACCGGCGCACTGGAGCTCACCGAGGTGCCCGAGCGGCTTGGCGTAATAGGAGCGGGCGTCATTGGACTTGAACTGGGAAGCGTCTGGGGCCGTTTGGGCTCGGAAGTCGTCATGCTTGAAGCCCTGGATGAGTTTCTGCCAATGATGGATGTACAAATCGCGAAGGAATCCGCGAAGATTTTCAAAAAGCAAGGCTTGGATATCCGTCTCGGTGCGCGCGTTACCGGTGCGGTGGTGAAAGACGAGAAAGTGGAGGTCACCTACACCGTTGGTGGTGAAGAACAGACTGAAGTGTTCGACCGATTGATCGTTGCCGTGGGACGCAAACCTCGTTCAAAGGAACTATTCTCGGATGACAGCGGTGTCACGCTAGATGAGCGCGGTTATATTTTTGTTAATGATCACTGCGAGACGGAAGCGCCGCATATTTTTGCCGTAGGCGATGTTGTGCGTGGCCCTATGCTCGCTCACAAAGGCTCGGAGGAGGGCGTTATGGTCGCCGAGCGTATTGCAGGTAAAAAGACACAGGTAAACTACGACTGCATTCCATCTGTGATCTATACCCATCCGGAGGTAGCAGCAGTGGGTCTGACGGAGCAACAACTTAAGGCCGATGGAGTCCCGTATAAAGCAGGCGTTTTTCCCTTCGTAGCCAGCGGCAGAGCGCTGGCCGCGAACGATTCAGACGGTATTGTGAAGATGCTCGCTCACGCCGAGACAGATAGAGTGCTAGGCTGCCATATTGTCGGTCCGTCTGCCGCCGACCTGGTCCAACAGGTCGTTATTGCCATGGAATTCGGCTCAAGCGCTGAAGATTTGGCGCTCACTGTGTTTGGACACCCGACTCTGTCTGAGGCGGTCCACGAGGCCGCTCTGGCGGTTGATGGTCACGCTATTCATATTGCTAACCGCAAGAAGAAAAAATGAACAAAAACGGGTCCAATTAGCACTATAATCGCGATCGCATCGGGCTGGACGTGACAAGCAGCACCGGGTAAACCAAGACTACGGGAATCTTTCAACCAAGCAGCACACATCATAGGGAAAGCGATGAATCTTCATGAGTATCAAGGCAAACAACTGTTTGCGGATTACGGCCTACCGGTTTCCAAAGGGTATGCCGTAGACACACCGGATGACGCCGTAGACGCGGCAGGCCGTATTGGCGGCGACAAGTGGGTAGTCAAGGCGCAGGTGCACGCCGGCGGTCGCGGTAAGGCCGGAGGAGTAAAACTCGTTTCTAGCGAAGATGAAGTCCGCGAATTTGCTCAGCAATGGCTAGGTAAAAATTTGGTTACCTATCAGACGGATGCTAACGGACAACCCGTAAGCAAGATTCTGGTGGAATCTTGTACGGATATCGCAGACGAGCTGTACCTGGGGGCAGTGGTAGATCGCTCAACACGGCGTATCGTATTCATGGCCTCGACTGAGGGCGGCGTGGAAATTGAAAAGGTTGCCGAGGAAACCCCCGAGAAAATCCTGAAAGCCACCATCGATCCGCTTGTTGGCCCACAACCCTACCAAGGGCGCGAACTGGCTTTTAATCTCGGTCTCAAGGGCGATCAGATCAAGCAGTTCGTTAAGATCTTCATCGGTTTGGCTCAAATGTTTGTCGAAAAGGATTTGTCGTTGATCGAAGTGAATCCACTGGTTATCACCGAAGAGGGAAACCTGCACTGCCTGGATGCCAAACTGGGCATAGATGGCAATGCCTTGTACCGACAGAAAACATTGCAGGAAATGCACGACCCCAGCCAGGACGATGCCCGAGAGGCCCATGCCGCGCAGTGGGAGCTGAACTATGTCGCGTTGGATGGCAGTATCGGCTGCATGGTGAATGGCGCAGGATTGGCCATGGGTACGATGGATATCGTTGCACTTCACGGTGGTTTTCCCGCGAACTTCCTCGATGTGGGCGGAGGAGCTACCAAAGAACGAGTTGCTGAAGCGTTCAAGATTATTTTGTCCGATGAAAAGGTAAAGGCTGTGTTGATCAATATTTTTGGAGGCATTGTTCGCTGTGATCTAATCGCTGAGGGCGTCATTGGCGCCGTCCAAGAGATTGGTGTCAATGTGCCCGTCGTCGTTCGTCTGGAGGGCAATAATGCGGAATTAGGTAGAAAGGTCCTGGCAGATAGCGGTTTGAATATCATCGCGGCCAACAGCTTGACCGATGCCGCCCAGCAGGCTGTAACTGCTGCCGGGGGGACCGCGCAATGAGCATATTGATTGATAAGAACACGAAGGTGATCTGTCAGGGTTTTACCGGGTCTCAGGGCACCTTTCATTCAGAGCAGGCGATAGCCTACGGGACCAAAATGGTGGGCGGTGTCACTCCCGGTAAAGGCGGACAGGAGCACCTGGGTCTGCCGGTTTTCAATACGGTTTCCGACGCTGTTCATACGACCGGTGCGGATGCGTCCGTGATCTATGTTCCGGCACCATTTTGTAAGGATTCCATTCTTGAAGCAGCTAATGCAGGTGTGTCGCTCATTGTTTGTATTACGGAGGGTATACCCACACTGGATATGCTCGAAGCCAAGGTGAAGTGCGACGAACTCGGCGTACGACTCGTAGGCCCCAACTGCCCAGGCGTGATAACACCGGGCGAATGTAAAATCGGAATTATGCCTGCAGATATTCATCTACCAGGTAAAGTGGGCGTGGTATCTCGATCAGGTACTTTAACCTACGAGGCAGTAAAACAGACTACAGACGCCGGCTACGGTCAATCCACCTGTGTCGGTATTGGGGGAGACCCCATTCCCGGATCCAATTTCATCGATATATTGGCCATGTTCGAAAGTGACCCCGCAACCGAAGCGATAGTGATGATTGGCGAGATTGGGGGCACAGCAGAGGAAGAATCTGCGAACTACATCAAAGATAATGTCAGTAAACCGGTGGTATCCTATATCGCGGGTGTTACAGCGCCTAAAGGTAAGCGTATGGGTCACGCGGGAGCGATTATCTCGGGTGGAAAGGGTACGGCCGATGAAAAATTTGCCGCGCTGGAAGACGCAGGTGTTAAAACTGTGCGAAGTCTTGCGGACATCGCGACGGGTTTGTCCGAAATCACTGGTTGGTAGCGGCTTACCAGAAAGGGAAATATGCAAGGGTTCGCCATCGCGGACCCTTGTCACAAGAAGAGAGTTAAAATGAGTACCATAGCGGTAAAACGGGACAATAATATGACTGATACACTGGATTTATCGGGGTACGGCATCGGTAGCACCCTCGAGGTGATACATAACCCTTCCTTTGAACAGTTGTTTGCGGAAGAAACACGCGCGGGGTTGGAAGGCTACGAAAAAGGTATCGTCACCGACAGTGGTGCCGTTGCGGTACATACCGGGATATTTACAGGCCGTTCGCCCAAAGACAAATTCATCGTATTGGACGATGCCAGTAGAGAAAACTTCTGGTGGAACTCTGCGGAGTCGCCCAATGACAATAAGCCCATCTCTCCCGAGAACTGGTCAATCTTAAAAGGACTGGTTACCGACCGGCTGTCTGGCCAGCGTCTCTTTGTCGTGGACACATTCTGCGGTGCTAACGAAAACACCCGCTTGAAAGTGCGTTTTGTTACGGAAGTGGCTTGGCAGGCACATTTTGTCACCAACATGTTTATTCGCCCCACGGCCGAGGAGTTGGCCGGCTATGGCGAGCCCGATTTCGTAGTGCTAAATGCGTCTAAGACGACAGATCCAGACTGGGCCTCTCACGGGCTCAATTCAGACGTGTTCACCGTATTCAACCTCACTGAGAGGATGCAGATTATAGCGGGTACCTGGTACGGCGGAGAAATGAAGAAAGGCATGTTCTCCATGATGAATTACTTTCTGCCGCTCAAAGGTATCGCGTCAATGCACTGCTCCGCAAACGTAGGCGAGAATGGTGATGTCGCGGTATTCTTCGGCTTGTCTGGGACCGGCAAAACGACCTTATCGACGGACCCGAAGCGGCGGCTGATCGGCGATGATGAACACGGCTGGGACGATGATGGCGTGTTCAATTTTGAGGGTGGTTGCTATGCCAAGACGATAGATCTGGATCCGGAAAATGAGCCAGATATCTACGCGGCGATCTCCCGCGATGCGCTGTTAGAAAACGTCGTGGTCGATGATAGCGGCAAGATCGACTATGCAGATCGCTCTATTACCGAAAATACCCGTGTTTCTTACCCTTTGTACCACATTCAAAATATAGTCAAACCGGTCTCGCGTGCCGGGCACCCAACAAAGGTTATTTTTTTGACCGCGGACGCTTTCGGAGTGCTGCCCCCGGTTTCGATATTGGACCGCGAGCAGACTAAATATCACTTTCTTTCTGGGTTCACCGCTAAGTTGGCTGGCACTGAGCGAGGCATAACCGAACCGGTGCCCACGTTTTCTGCCTGCTTTGGCAAGGCTTTTTTGAGTCTGCATCCAACAGTATATGGCGAAACTCTGGTGGCCCGCATGGACCAGGCAGGGGCGAAAGCCTATCTGGTGAACACCGGGTGGAATGGCACTGGCAAACGGATTTCGATCAAAGATACGCGCGCCATCATCGACGCCATTCTAGATGGCTCTATCGAAGACGCCGAGGTAGAAACGCTACCTATCTTCAACCTGATGATCCCCAAGGCTCTACCTAGCTGCGACAGTAATATTCTCGATCCGCGACGTACCTACCCAGACCCATCACAATGGCATGAAAAAGCCGTAGAGTTGGCGAGACAGTTCGTCGAAAACTTTCAGCTTTTCAGCAACAACGAAGAGGGGCGTGCTCTGCAAGCGGCAGGCCCACGGCTGTAGTTAAATCTTCTTAGCCAATGTTGGTGTTGGTTCTTGTCCTGACCATCTGAATTGATGCAAGTGCAGCCCTGTAATCGGTTGTCTTTCCGTTAGAGGGTGCGGATGCGATTGTCTAGCTGGACGTCACGCACTTTCCCTGAATT
>JBCDFM010000262.1:0-6206 GCA_039178015.1 Pseudomonadota bacterium | reverse complement strand
TATGAAAAATTGATTTTGGCGACTGGAACCAGGCCAAGAACATTGCCACTGCCGGGATCCGATGAAGCGCGACTGGCTTATCTGCGCACCCTCAGCGATGCCCGAAGAATTGGCGAGGGTTTGTTACCCGATACGCATTTGCTGATTATCGGCGCGGGCTATATCGGCCTGGAACTGGCTGCCTCCGCGGTCAAGCGAGGCTCTAAGGTGACCGTGCTGGAAGCACAGGATCGTGTGTTGGCGCGAGTCACGTCTCCTGTTGTTTCTGACTTCTATCAGCGCTTGCATGGCGATGCGGGCGTCGATATTCGCCTTAATACGGCGTTGACTGGCTTCGCTGCCAAAGACGACAAGATCGGTGTGCTCGTTGAAGGTGCAGAACCGATTACTGGGAATCAGGTTGTGGTGGGTATCGGTGTGATACCGAATACGCAACTTGCGGACGATGCGGGGCTTGATTGCGAGAACGGCATTGTTGTCAATGAATTCACACAGACTAACGATCCGGACATTTATGCCATTGGCGATTGTGCGAATTACCCCAGTGCGCGACTGGGCCGCAGGCTGCGATTGGAATCGGTACCCAATGCGGTCGGTCAGGCAAAGACGGCTGCGGCGGCGATCTGTGGCAATCCGGTTCCCTATGACGATGTGCCCTGGTTCTGGTCAGATCAATACGATATTAAATTACAAACAGTAGGACTGTGGGATGCGCATGACACGCTGGCCGTGCGCGGTAATCCCAATGAGAATAAATTTGCTGTGTTTTATTTGCGCGAGGGCCGCCTGATCGCTCTGGATGCGATTAACTCGCCTGCTGAGTTTATGGTGGCCAAAAAGTTGATTGCAGCTGAGGCTAGCCCGGACCCCGCTGCACTCGAAGACGGTGACGTGCCGTTGAAAAGTCTGTTGTAACCCGTCGGCGCAACACGACAAAGCGGTACCGAAATCGCCCGATAGAATAAGGAGTCGCTATGTCATTGAGCCAATTGAACGCCGTGATCGAGCGCATCGATGCCGTTAAATCTCATTGGAGCGAAGAGACCGATATTGACACGATGCGTGCTGATCTCGAAGGACTGCATACGTCTTTCGAAGGCGTCGCCACTGCAGTGGTTGAGGCTGTTGACGCCAATGGCGTGGCCGCAGAGTGGGTGCACGTGCCTGAGGCGGGTGCCAGCAAAGATATTCTCTATCTGCACGGCGGAGGGTTTGCGGTGTGCTCGGCAAAGTCCCACCGCCATTTCGCGGGTTGGCTCGCAGCCGCTGCGGGCGCGCGACTGCTAGTGGTCGACTACCGACTGGTGCCCGAATTTTGTTTTCCCCATCAGCTCGCCGACGCCCAGAGCGCTTACAGTTGGCTGATCGCCCAGGGCATAGATCCAAGCAGTATTTGCGTGGCTGGCGACTCGGCGGGCGGGGGCCTGGCATTGGCGCTTATTGCAAAGCTCAAGGATGAAGGCGAGCCTCTTCCCGCCTGCGCCTGTTTAATCAGCGCCTGGGCGGACATGCTGTGTTCAGGTGACAGCTATCGATCGCTGGAAGAGGTGGATCCTGTGGCATCTACAGATATGGCGATAGACATGGGCTTGGCATATGTCTCCGATGCGATAGATCCGGCGCATCCCTATGCGTCGCCCATCAATGCAGACTATTCAGGCTTTCCACCCCTGATGTTACAGATTGGTACGCGCGACATCTTTCTCGATGATTCGAGGACAGTTGCCGCCCGTGCCAGGCAGGCCGATGTCGAGGTCGTGCTGCAAGAGTGGCCCGATATGATCCATCAGTGGCCCATGTATGCCGCTGTACTGGATGAGGCCAAAGACTGTCTGAGCACGATGGGAGACTTTATTAAGCGCCATTGTGAACCAAAGGGTTAATTGTGATGACTGGACTTGAAAATAAAGTTGCCATTGTCACAGGTGGAGCTAGCGGCATCGGGCGAGCGACCGCGCTGGCATTTGCCGCTGCGGGTGCAAAGGTGGTGATTGCCGATATTAATGTGGATGAATCTGATGTCGTTGTTGAGCACATTACCCGCCTCGGCGGAGTGGCGCTTTCAGTACCTACAGACGTGAGCCAGCCCGAACACATTAACAACATGGTTGAAGCTACGGCCTCTGCTTACGGTGCATTGGACGTGCTTTGTAACAATGCCGCAGACCTGTCTCTATTGGCGCAAGATGGTGATTTTTTACAAGGCAATATTGACGTGTGGGACAAGACCTATGCGGCGGATTTGCGCTCAGTAATGGCCGCCTGCAAGTACGCCATACCTCATATGCTGGCGGGGGAGGGTGGTGTTATCGTCAATGTGTCTTCGGTTGATGGTGCTATTGGCGACAACACGCGTTTTGCTTATGCAGCGGCAAAAGCCGGCATCAACGTGCTAACCCAGTGCACCGCTACCACCTACGGGAAACAGGGCATACGCTGCAATGCGGTACTACCGGGTTTAGTACTCTCGCCTGTCGCGCAAAAAGCGCTGGAAGCGACTCCCGAAATTCGTACAGCCTTTGAAGACAATGTACTGACGCCGCAGCTGGGAACGCCTCAGGAGATTGCACAGGTCATACTGTTTCTGGCGAGCGACAGCGCGTCTTATATCAATGGTCAATTGATCCGTGCAGACGGCGGGCTGCTCAGCCACGTGCCGCATCTGGCGCAAGTGGGCCACTACTTCTCGACACTCGCGGACTAGGGCGCCCACAGCTCATCGGCTCCGCTTGACAAGCAGAGGTCGCCTCTATAATCTTCAATATAGACATATGTCTATTATAGAGATTAATGTCTATAAAGCGGTTCGCAAGGTCGACTCCAACACGGCCCCGCCGCTAGATCCACAACTCAATAAAAAGAGCGGCTTATGGTGACGGTGATTTTCATAGAGCACGACGGTACACGCCACGAGGTGCAAGCTAAGGCCGGTGTATCCCTCATGGAAGCGGCGAGAATGAACAATGTGCCGGGTATTCTTGCAGACTGCGGAGGCGCTTGTGCCTGCGCGACCTGTCACGTGATGGTCCCCTCAGAGTCGGCTGCGGACCTGATCGATATTTCGGATGAGGAGGAAGCCATGCTGGAATTCGGTCTGGAGGAACGCACCGAAACCAGCAGACTCTCTTGCCAACTAACGGTGAGTGAAGAACTGGATGGTATAGAGCTGCAGCTTCCCGAATCACAGGTCTAGGCCGAATACACGAGCGGGCGGCGACGACATAACATCCGCCTTAGGAGTCCTGACTATGCAGACGAAAACGATAACTTACTACAGCGACGGCGATATCGTTGTTGGCGATCTCCATCTTCCCGACGATTTTTCTGAGGACAAGCAGTATCCCGCCGTGCTGCAGTGCCAGGGCTTTACGGGTATTCGCAAGATGGTGCAACCGGTATTTGCCGATTATTTCGTCAATGCGGGTTTTGTCTCACTGGCGATTGATTATCGCGGTTGGGGTGATAGCGGTGGCGAGCGTGGCCGAATGGCACCCCTGGAACAGGTGGAAGACTGCCGCAACGGTTTTTCCTGGCTAGAGGCGCAGCCGTTTGTGGACAGCAGTCGCATGGCGCAGTTCGGAGCCAGCTTTGGCGCGCTGATTACTCCCTATACCATGGCGCTGGATCACCGGGTGCAGGCTGGCGTGGCAACCGGCGGTGTTGCACACGGGCTGGAGGCGATCACTAATCAGCGCACCCCTGAGCAAATGGCGGAGTGGTTGGAGAAAACCTATGAGGCGCGACAGAAGCGCGTGTTGACGAACGAAGTTGATCGCAGCCTCAATGTGATGGATATTTTTATCGATCCTGAAAGCCGCTCCTGGGAGCCTGAAATGTGGGAGGCGGTACCCGCCTGGCGCAACTGGTTCGGTTTTGATTCCCTCGCGCGCTGTGTCGACTTTCGGCCTATCGATGTGGTTCATCGCGTTACCAAGCCCATTGCCTATATGCTTGCCGAGAAAGACATCGTCGCGGATACCGATAGTTTCCGAGAGTTAGTAGATGCAACCGGCGGTGACAAGCAGCTGTTCACCTACGATTGCGCACACTATGAATGGTACGACGGCGAATATCTGGAAAAGACGATGGCTGATGCCTGCGCCTTTTTACAGAAGCATGTGTGATCCGCAAATTACGCGGTAGGGGAGGGTAGTCATATCAGCACCGGTATGAATCACGCAGATATCACCCGCGCAGTCATCGCACATGTGTGCGCTTATCAATTTGACGAGCTGTCCCAGTACATACACGACGATATTGTGATGGAAGCGCCCTTCCAGGCGTTTCACAACGGCCCGATGAAACGCGGCAAAGATCGCTTTATGCAAGGCATGCAGTTTGTGCCGAATGTGTTCAAGACCTTCTCACTGAATATTCATGAACTCTACGACTGTCCAGCGCAGGATGTGGTGGTATTTGAGCAAACCAGTATGGGTGTGTTCGTTGCCAATGGTGAGACCTACCAGAATCGGTACATCATGGTGTTTGGCTTTCGCGATGGCAAAATTATTCTCTGGCGAGAGTTTTTCAATCCCGAAATTATGAATGCGGGCATGTTGTTCATGTTAGATGGCTAGTGGCGTGAGTTACGCATTAGCATGCTTTCTGAAAATGGAAAAGCTTTTGATTCGCGACATTGGCGTTCTGGCTGGTTTTATCGCAGGCGGGCTTCAGCAGGGGGAGCGATAGCGTGGCTGAATTGAGCGGTAAGGTGGCAATTGTCACCGGTGGCGCCGGCGGTATCGGCAAGGCGGCGGTAGAGCTGTTCGTAAGGGAGGGTGCCACCGTGCTGATCGCCGATGTACAGGACGATCGCGGCCAAGCGTTGGCTGACAATCTGGGCGGGGCCGCACACTATGTTCACACCGATGTGTCCGATTCCCAGTCCGTGCAAGCGGTCGTACAAATAGCCTGCGAGCGCTTTGGTCAGTTAGACATCATGTTTAACAACGCCGGTATTTCCGGCAACTCATATGCTCGTGCACTGGATGACGATTTCTCCGACTTCGAACGCGTCATGAAAGTGGATTTGCTGGGCGTGATGCTAGGCAGCCGCTACGCCGGTGAGGTAATGGCAAAACAGGGCAGTGGTTCCATTATCAACACCGCCTCCATCGGAGGCAGCATGGGTGGCTTCGGTATTTTGACCTACCGTGCCGCCAAGGCGGGGGTGATTGCGGTGACGCAGTCCCTGGCGATTGATTTTGGCGAGTACAACGTGCGGGTGAATTCGCTTTCACCTGGCGCTACGCAAACCGAGATGGTGGCGATGGATATGAACCAGGGTGTCTCGCCAGAGCTTGCCGAGCAGATGCAAACCGTATCGATGAAGACCATGCAGGAGGCCCAGCCATTGGCTCGCACCGGAACAGCCGTGGATGTGGCCCAGGCGGCGTTGTTTCTGGCCAGTGACCGCTCAGCGCAAATCAGTGGCCTGGACCTGCGCATCGATGGTGCGGCTGCAGCGGGCTATCCCCACAATACGCTAGCGAAAATGCAGCAGCAAATCGGTAAGTTAATGTCGGTGGATAGCGAGTCGCTCGGCTCATAAGCACGCTATGGAAAGTCGCAGCCTGCTAAACGTTAGCACCCGTGAGTGTGTTAAAAATAAAGAGCGGTAGCCGCACCGGATATCGTGCCTCTTACGCAGCGCGTAGCTGTTCATGAAGCGGGCTCAAAATCGATTTTTGATGGCGCTGAACAGGTTTGGGAGGCTGGCGGCAGCCTTGCCGAAAAGGCCTTAGTGCCGTTACCGGCGGAAGGCGAACTGCGTCAATAAGGCGAGTTACTTCAATTAGGTACTGCATTAAGCGCTAAAGCGCCGACAGGATGAGCGACGCTGTAGTTTAAGTGCCCTTCGCCTTGTGTTTTTTCTGGTATTCGCTCACCACCGATTGCACGCTCTGATGGAAGTGGCGCACCAGAACTTCCTCATCGGTCAGCGGGTATTTCTCGAAGGCGCGTACTTCCAGCCCTTGCTGGGTCGCTTCCAGCAAGCTGAAATCCTGCAGCGCGGCATCCAGAAACATAAATATGCCCGCTTTCTGCGCCAATTCATCAGAAAAGTTTTGTGCAGGCGGCATGAAAAGCTCCACCTCGAAGCGCATTTCGTTATAGGCCAGGGGCCACATCATATAGGTGACATACCAGCCGGGATTGTAGTGTTGAATAAACATTTGCGGCCAGATTTTGTGCGATACACTGCC
>JBCDFM010000261.1:0-6207 GCA_039178015.1 Pseudomonadota bacterium | reverse complement strand
GCTGTTACGGGCTGCACCCAGCTCTGGTGGAATAAAACTCGATAATCATCGCCAGCACGCATCCTATTGACACGCTCACCAAACTCCAGGTAGTCAGCAGACAAGATAACGAAGGGCTCTGGCAGCCGCAGTTCTGCAGGGACCGAGGTGGTGTCCTCCGGTATGAGAGCGCCTTCTGGGACCTCCCCCTGATATACCGGTGTCATTCTGGTTGGTGGAGCTATAGCTTGCGCATCACTGTTTGGATTGTCGACCGGAGTGTCTGGGTCGACGGCGGGTTGCCGTAAAGCGAGGTCCTCAGCCAGCTCCTCGCCCGACACCAGCTTGATAATTTGCCTGCCGTACTCATCGAGCACGCTCTCTCCCCCGAACTCACTCGCGTTGCTTGCTACCCGGGCCGGATCGATCAAAAAGCGCGACGCAGTGGGATAAGCGAGTGTGGGGGTGGCCTCCCACTCTTCCGAGGTCAGGGCAGGGCCTGGCGAAGCGGGCGTAGTGTTAGCAAACACCAGTAGTTCAACGCGAAACCAGCGCTCGTCTTCGGAGGCATGGCAGACACCCGCTAAGAGGTGGGTGGCCAATAGTAAAGAACCGATCAGTCTGTTGGTTTGATTTGGCATTAGGCGGCGTGTTCCGTAGCGTCTGGGATGAAGGACTCCAACAGCTCAAGGATGTACTGATACCGTTCTGTATGACCGGCCAACTCGCGATGAAAGCGTAGACGAGTTGCGCCGGCCAATTTATAGGCGCGTGGGTCTGATTGCACCAGCTTTACCAAGCTCAGAGGATTAACTCGCGTGTTAGGTTGGAAATCGATACTACCACCCTGGGGGCCAGCTTCAATCGCCTTTATTCCCAGATTTTGGGCCCGCAGGCGTAGGGATGAGACATCAAACAGATTTTTAACCTGGTATGGCAGCAGGCCAAAGCGATCTATCATTTCTACCTGCAGCTCCCGTAACGCGTCGTCGCTTGCCGCGGCGGCGATACGCTTGTAAAGAATAAGGCGACCGTTGATATCGGGCAGGTAGTCTTCTGGGATGAGTGCAGGTGTATTTAGCTTGACTTCAGAACCCTGATCGAGCGGCGCGTCAACATCCGGAATCTCACCATTGCGCAGGGCGGCCACCGCACGCTCAAGCATTTCCATATACAGGCCGTAGCCGATGCTTTGAATCTGACCACTCTGTTCGTCACCAAGTAGCTCGCCAGCCCCCCGAATCTCCAGATCGTGTGTCGCCAGCAGGTAGCCTGCACCGAGATCGCCTGCTGCTTCAATGGCTTCCAGGCGCTTGGCGGCATCGGCAGTAATAGCTGACCGAGGGGGGCACATGAGATAGGCATAGGCCTGGTGATGTGACCGGCCAACTCTGCCGCGTAGTTGATGTAGCTGCGCCAGGCCGAATTTGTCCGCTCGCTCGATGATGATGGTATTGGCGTTGGGAATGTCGATACCTGTTTCGATAATGGTTGTGCACATTAGAATATGATGCTGTTGTCGATAAAAAGCGGTCATCACTTGTTCAAGTTCCGTCTCACGCATCTGGCCATGGGCCACCGCTATGCTGAGATCGGGTAGCAGCTCGCGCAGTTTGCGTGCGCTCTCCTCGATGGTTTTCACTTCATTGTGCAGGTAGTAGACCTGACCCCCACGCAGGGTTTCCCTGAGTACCGCCTCTTTGATCAATGCAATGTTGTGTTCGCGAACGAATGTTTTAATCGATAAGCGTTTGGCCGGAGGCGTCGCTATAATAGACAGGTCGCGCATGCCGCCTATCGCCATATTGAGCGTGCGTGGAATAGGTGTTGCGGTAAGCGTCAGCACATCTACTTCCGAGCGCAGTGCTTTAATCGCCTCTTTCTGTTTGACTCCGAAGCGATGTTCTTCATCGATGATCAACAAACCGAGGTCGTTGAAGTGAAAATCGCTTTGTAGAAGCTTGTGTGTCCCTATCAGGATATCGATTTGTCCAGCGTGCAGGCGCTCGCTGATGGCAGTGACTTCTTTGCTTGACCTGAACCTCGAGACGACAGCGACCGAAACATCCCAATCGGCGAATCGATCCGCAAAAGAATTGTAGTGCTGCTGTGCAAGCAGTGTGGTTGGCACCAGCACGGCCACTTGCTTCGTGTTGCGAGTGGCCAGGAAAGCGGCTCGCATGGCAACCTCTGTCTTGCCGAATCCAACATCACCGCACACCAGCCGATCCATCACCCTGGCGCTTTCCATGTCAGCGATAACGGCTGTAATCGTGGTCTCCTGATCAGGTGTTTCCTCAAACGGGAAAGCCGCGGCGAACTGTTCATATTCCTGCCGGACAGCATCGAAGGCAAAACCTTCTCGCGCCTCCCGGCGCGCGTAGACTTCCAGCAGCTGTGCCGCCACATCACTTGCTTTTTTACTGGCCTTGCGACGGGCTTTGTCCCACTGATCGGATCCCAACCTGTGTAAAGGCGCGTGGTCAGGATCAGCTCCCGAATAGCGACTGACCAGATGAAGTGAGGCGACTGGCACGTACAGCCGGGAACCCTCAGCGTATTCTAGCGTGAGAAATTCCGCCTCTTGCTCATCAACCAGTAGTGTTTGCAGGCCAATATAGCGCCCCACACCGTGTTCTAGATGCACTACGGGTACGCCTTCGCGCAGTTCATTAATATCGCGAAATACCTGTGCAATGGTCTGTTCGTCCTGCGCCTTTTTGCGGCGCCGACGTTGCGCGATCCGGTGCCCAAAGAGCTGCGACTCGCATACGAGCGTTGGCTGGTCTGGACCGAGATACAGTCCACGGTCAAGCGGTGCGGTGGCAATGGCAAACTCGGCGTTGGACTCAATGAAGTCGCGCCAGTTGCTGACTGGCTCAGGTGAAAGTTGATATTCTTTGAGGGACTCTAACAGAATTTCCCGTCTGCCGGCGGTCTCAGCACATAACAAAACCGGAGCGTTGTGTTCCGCTAGAAACTGCGCCAGCGCATCGATCGGATTCGCGCGCTGCGTCTCCAATTCCAGCTGTGGTGGTGGCTTCACCTGCGTCGTTTGATGGACGGGCGCATCTGGGTTTTGGCGCAGCTCCAGTAGCGCGAAGCTACCCAAAATCTGATAGAGCTCTTCCACTGGCGTGAAGCAGCGCTTTGGTGGCAGAAGAGGTCTTCTCGGGTCTATGCCGTACTCCTCATAACGCGTGCCAACTTCAACCCAGAATTGTTCTGCGCTGCGATAGTGATCGCCAGTGGCTATGATCGCAGCGTCGTCAGGTAGATAATCAAACAGCGTCGCGGTCTGGTCAAAGAATAGCGGCAAGTAGTACTCGCAACCGCCCGGACTGCGTCCCGCGCTGACTTCTAAATAGGTATGGCACTGGTCCGGATCGACGTCGAAGGCGTCGTACCATCGCATCTGAAAACGGCTGATTGCCGCCTTGTCCATTGGGTATTCTCTGCCAGGTAGCAGATTAATTCGTTCAACTTTGTCGACGGTTCGCTGTGATTCGGGATCAAAGGTGCGCAGGCTGTCGACCTCGTCGTCCAGCAGATCTATGCGGTAGGGTAGGTCGCTACCCATTGGAAAGATGTCAAAAAGTGATCCTCGCATGGCGAACTCACCATGCTCAAAAACGGTTTCCACATGCTGGTAGCCATTGCGCGACAGATCCTGTCGGAAGCGTTCGAGATCCAGGGCCTGGCCCTGTGCAAGCACGAGGCTGGACGCCGCAATATAGTCTGTCGGCGGAAGTCGATGCATCAGTGTGGGTATCGGAACCAGCAGGATGCCGGAACTAGCGCGCTTGAGTTTATGTAGCGTGCGCAGACGTTCGGATACGATGTCTTGGTGGGCTGAAAAACTATCGTAAGGTAGTGTCTCCCAATCCGGGAAAGACATGAGCTCGACGCCCGCTGACAGGTAAAAAGGTAGCTCCCGTTCAAGCGTGAGTGCTGTTGCACTATCTGCGGTAATGACAACCAGGAATCGATCAAGCTGAGCGAGCTCCGCTATACAGCGCGCATCGGCGCTGCCGGCGAAGGGCCCGAGGGCGGTGCGCGTGCCCGACTTAGATGGCCAGGGCGTCTTTTCGACTAGCTTTGCGAACATGTTGAGGTTAGTGCTGATCAACCTGGTGTGCTGTGATATCAAAGGCGGCGATATTGTAGCGTCAAGCACTGTGTGAGCTCCAGCACAGAACCGAGATACAAAGCGCGATACTGTGAATGACCGCTTGCGCGCCCTGGAGGCTGGGACGATAATACGCGACCCAACGCCCGTGGGCAGAAAAAAAGGTAGTGAAACGTGTCACAAGAACGCCAGCGTCCCCGTCCCGATGACTATTTCAAAAACTGGAAAGAGCGCGAAGCACTAGCCGAAGGCATGATTCCGATAGTGGGTCGCCTGTCACGGGAGAAAAACGTTAAGTGCTATATCTACGGCCGGACTTTGGTTAATCGCTCGGTACTGCAAATCATGAAAGACCACCGCTATGTCAGGCAGGTCGAGGGGAATGAGCTTTCTGAATTTGAAACCTATCCGGTGTTTACTCACTTGTCCAACCTGGATTTAGGGCCTGCACATATCGACGTGGGTCGGTTGGCTGTGAAGTTCCAGGAGCAGGGTGCTGCGAAAGGTCTCAGTCTCGAATCATTTATTGAGCGCGAAGTAGAGGGCCTGATTGGTAACAAAACGCTGCCCCTAGACCAGCCTCAAGACGTGGTGCTTTTCGGCTTTGGTAGAATCGGCCGATTGATGGCCCGGCTGCTGATCGAAAAAACAGATGGTGGCGACGGATTGCGGCTACGGGCCATAGTCGTGCGCAAAGGTAAAGCCCCTAACGATCTGATTAAGCGCGCGAGCCTACTGCGGCGAGATTCTGTGCACGGCGCATTTGACGGCACGATTCGTGTTGATGAAGAACGCCAATCGTTTATTGCCAACGGGAACGAGGTAAAAGTAATTTATGCTGATCGACCCGACAATGTCGATTACACTGCCCACGGGATTAACAACGCGATCATCATCGATAATACGGGTGCCTGGCGCGATGAGGAGGGCCTATCCCAGCACCTGAAGTGCCCCGGCGCCAGCAAGGTTATTTTGACGGCCCCTGGCAAAGGCAGCTTGAAGAACATCGTGGCGGGTATCAACAACGAGCAGATAGAAGCATCGGATTCGATTATCTCAGCGGCCTCGTGCACAACGAATGCGATCGCGCCGCCTTTGAAAGCAATGGACGATGAGTTTGGTATCAGCGTAGGTCACGTTGAAACGGTGCACGCCTACACCAATGATCAGAATCTGATTGACAACTACCACAAGGCTTCTCGACGGGGAAGGAGCGCGCCATTGAATATGGTACTGACAGAGACCGGAGCGGCCAGTGCTGTAGGCAAAGTGTTACCGCAGTTTGTCGGGAAACTCACTGGTAATGCGATTCGCGTACCGACCCCGAACGTCTCGATGGCTATCCTGAATCTCACGTTGAATCGTGAGTCGACAGCCGATGAGGTAAACGAGTTCATGCGCCACCAGGCGCTGCACTCGAGCCTGCGCAAGCAGATTGACTACTCCTCGTCCCCAGAGGTGGTATCGACGGATTTTGTCGGATCGCGCCACGCCTGTATTTTTGATGCGCAGGCGACGATTGTGAACGGCAAGCAGGCTGTTTTGTATGTGTGGTATGACAACGAATTTGGTTATAGCTGTCAGGTTCACCGCATCCTTGAACAAATGGCCGGCATTCACTATGCCCGGTACCCACTGGAAGCCTAGGTTGGCATCACTGGGCCCGGCTTTCAGGAAAACGCGCATTGTATGATTGCGCCTGGACAAGGCGCGCGAGCGATCAGTGAGACGGTAACCTCGTATCCTTATCCCAGCGCAGGGTCTGTGGCGTTTTGGGGCTCCATTCCGCTATAATGCGCGCGGCCGAGGTAGAGCCCCTGCCAGCGCCTTATGAATTCCCGGGGCACTCGTCCCTTGCAGTGCACAATTGCACTCACCAGACTGATATTTTGGTAGGCAGATCGAATGATCAAGATCAAACGCGGCTTGGATATTCCTATTCAGGGCGCCCCAGAGCAGGTCATCACTGATGCCGTTCCTGCCCGCGCCGTGGGCTTAGTCGGTTACGACTATGTCGGCATGAAACCTACGATGGAAGTCAAAGAGGGCGATCGCGTCAAGCGCGGCCAGCTCTTGTTCACGGACAAAAAGACCGAGGG
>JBCDFM010000260.1:0-6257 GCA_039178015.1 Pseudomonadota bacterium | reverse complement strand
TTGTGCGGAAAGTACAAGCGCCTCAAGCACCGTGGCGTGATCTGTGAAAAGTGTGGGGTTGAGGTCGCTCTGGCAAAGGTGCGCCGAGAGCGCATGGGACATATCGAGTTAGCCAGCCCTGTGGCGCACATCTGGTTCTTGAAGTCATTGCCTTCGCGGATCGGTCTACTGTTGGACATGACGCTGCGCGATATCGAGCGAGTGCTGTATTTTGAATCCTATGTGGTCACCGATCCCGGCATGACCACCCTGGAGCAGGGTCAGCTGCTATCCGATGAGCAGTACTACGAAGCGATGGAAGAGTTCGGCGATGAATTCGCCGCGAAGATGGGAGCAGAAGCCATCCAGGACTTAATGGTTCAGCTCAATCTGGACGACGAAATCGCGACCCTGCGAGAAGAGATTCCTGCCACGAACTCTGAAACTAAGATCAAGAAGCTGTCGAAGCGATTGAAACTCATGGAGGCGTTTGCCGGTTCTGGCAACAAGCCGGAGTGGATGGTACTAAAGGTACTTCCGGTACTGCCGCCCGATCTTCGCCCGCTGGTGCCGCTGGACGGTGGCCGCTTCGCTACCTCAGATCTAAACGATCTTTACCGCCGGGTGATCAACCGTAACAATCGCTTGAAGCGGCTGCTGGACCTAAACGCACCCGACATTATTGTTCGTAACGAGAAGCGCATGCTACAGGAATCTGTAGACGCTCTCCTGGACAATGGGCGTCGCGGCCGGGCGATCACAGGCTCCAATAAGCGACCGCTTAAGTCGCTGGCGGATATGATCAAGGGCAAACAGGGTCGGTTCCGTCAGAACCTGCTTGGCAAGCGTGTGGATTACTCCGGTCGCTCCGTGATCGTGGTTGGACCCACATTGCGCCTGCATCAGTGTGGTTTGCCGAAGAAAATGGCGCTGGAGCTGTTCAAGCCATTCATTTTTGGCAAGCTTGAAGCCCGCGGCCTGGCGACGACAATCAAGGCCGCCAAGAAAATGGTCGAGCGGGAACCGCCTGAAGTGTGGGATATCCTGGCAGAGGTTATCCGTGAGCACCCTGTGTTGTTAAACCGGGCTCCCACGCTTCACCGTCTGGGTATTCAGGCCTTTGAACCGGTACTGATTGAGGGTAAGGCTATCCAACTGCACCCACTGGTGTGCGCTGCTTATAACGCCGATTTCGACGGTGACCAAATGGCCGTGCACGTGCCGTTGACCATCGAGGCTCAGCTCGAAGCCCGAGCGTTAATGATGTCTACCAACAATATCCTGTCACCGGCAAATGGCGAGCCAATTATTGTGCCCTCTCAGGATGTGGTACTTGGGCTTTACTACATGACTCGCGAACGCGTGAATGCCAAGGGTGAGGGGCGTAGTTTCGCCGATGTGTCCGAAGTGCACAGAGCCTATTTCAGTGGTCATGTTGAGCTGCAGGCTCGAGTTAAGGTGCGAATCGATGAGGTGGTGAACACGGACGAAGGAGAGCGCATTGAGAATAGCTTTGTCGCCGAGACCACGGTAGGTCGTGCCCTGCTCTGGGAAATCGTGCCGGAGGGCATCCCCTTTGAAATGGTTAACCAGGACATGGCCAAAAAAGCGATTTCGCGCATTATCAATCAGTGCTACAGAGCGGTGGGCTTGAAGGCAACTGTTATTTTCGCGGACCAGCTGATGTACACCGGATATGAGTACTCGACTCGCTCCGGATCCTCCATCGGTGTCAACGATTTTGAGATTCCGGAGGAAAAGGCCAGTCTCATCGCCCACGCTGACGCGGAAGTGAAGGAGATCGAGCAGCAGTATGCTGCGGGCCTGGTTACCCAGGGAGAGAAATACAACAAAGTAATCGATATTTGGTCGCGCGCAAATGACCTGGTGTCCAAATCTATGATGGAAGGGCTCTCGAAGGAGACGGTGACGAATCGTGATGGCGAGGATGAACAACAGGCCTCGTTTAACTCGGTCTATATTTATGCCGACTCGGGGGCAAGGGGTTCGCCTGCTCAAATTCGCCAGCTCGCGGGTATGCGAGGCTTGATGGCTAAGCCCGACGGCTCGATCATCGAAACGCCGATTACGGCGAACTTCCGTGAGGGTCTCAACGTATTGCAGTACTTCATATCGACGCACGGCGCTCGCAAGGGTCTGGCCGATACTGCACTGAAGACGGCTAACTCAGGCTATCTGACTAGACGTTTGGTAGATGTTGCCCAGGATCTGGTAGTTACGGAAGTGGATTGCGGTACAGATGAAGGCCTGTTGATGACACCAGTTATTGAAGGTGGTGACATCATTGAGTCCCTCGGTGATCGCGTTCTGGGCCGCATTGTTGCCAGGGATGTGTATCGTCCTGGTAGCGACGAGGAGATCGCTATTGTCGCGGGCACTATGCTCGACGAGCTGTGGATCAAACGCCTCGAAGAAATGGGTATCGATGAAATTCAGGTGCGATCCCCCATTACCTGTGAGACACGCCATGGCATTTGCAGTGTTTGCTACGGTCGCGATCTGGCCAGAGGCCACCGTGTCAACATGGGCGAGGCCATTGGTGTTGTCGCTGCTCAGTCCATCGGTGAGCCCGGCACTCAGTTGACGATGCGTACCTTCCATATTGGTGGTGCAGCATCTCGAGCGACTGCTCAGGACAATATTCAGGTGATGAACGACGGTACCGTGCGATTGCACAACCTGAAGTTTGTTGAACGAAAAACCGATGGCTACCTGGTTGCCGTGTCGCGCTCGGGTGAATTGTCGCTGCTGGATCATCGCGGTCGTGAGCGAGAGCGTTACAAGCTGCCCTATGGTGCCCTGATCAAAGTAGCCGACCACGCCGAAGTATCTGCTGGTGACGTGGTCGCGAACTGGGATCCGCATACCCACCCGATTGTTACTGAAGTGGCCGGCACCGTGAAATTCAGCGGTATGGAAGAGGGCATCACAATTCGTCGTCAGACAGATGAGCTCACCGGCTTATCCAGTATTTCGGTTATGGATCCCGGTGAACGGCCGGTGGCGGGCAAGGACATTCGTCCTGCGGTGTCGCTGGTAGATGGTAAAGGCAAGCAGCTGTGCCTGGCCGGCACCAGCGTGCCTGCGCATTACTTCCTACCGGCATCTGCACTGGTAAGCCTGGAAGACGGCGCTAAAGTCGAAGCGGGCGATGTGATTGCGCGTATTCCGCAAGAAGGGTCCAAAACAAGAGACATCACCGGTGGTTTGCCGCGCGTGGCTGACCTGTTCGAGGCTCGCAAACCCAAAGAGCCTGCTATCCTGGCAGAGATCTCTGGCACGGTGAGCTTCGGTAAAGAAACCAAGGGCAAACGCCGTTTGGTCATCACACCCACAGATAACAGCACGCTACCCGATGGTTCTGACCACTACGAGGCGTTAATCGCGAAGTGGAGAAACATGTCTGTCTTCGAGGGCGAATATGTTGAGAAAGGCGAGGTGGTATCAGAAGGTCCTCCGAGCCCTCATGATATTCTGCGGCTCAAGGGTATTGAGGAGTTGGCGAAGTATATCGTCAACGAAATTCAGGAGGTGTATCGGCTGCAGGGTGTGAAGATCAATGACAAGCATATTGAGGTCATTGTTCGACAGATGTTGCGTAAAGTCGTGATCACGTCTTCCGGCGACTCTAACCTGATCAAAGGTGAGCAGGTCGAGTACACGACCTTCCTTGAGGAAAATGAGCGGTTGCAGGCTGAGGGTCTGATTCCGGCAACGGGAGAGCGCGAGCTGCTTGGCATCACGAAAGCGTCGCTGGCTACCGAAAGCTTTATTTCGGCCGCATCCTTCCAGGAAACAACACGCGTGCTCACCGAAGCGGCCGTTACCGGCAAGCGCGATTACCTGCGTGGCCTGAAGGAGAACGTGGTAGTGGGAAGGCTTATTCCGGCGGGCACTGGCCTGGCCTATCATGCAGATCGCAAGCGCAGCAAAGAGAGCAAGTCGGAGGTGACGGTATCCGCGCAGGAAATCGAAGCAGCACTGACTGAAGCTTTGCAGGCCGACAACTAAACGCGCAAGTCAGCTCAAGCAGGGGCTGCTGGATTTATTCAGCAGCCCCTTTTTTATGCGTGCTCATCGGCCATCTTGTGAAAACCTTAATGTCGTCTATGCTCAATCAGGCGCTAAAAAGCGCTGATAACGATTAAAGCTGCCGCACAGAGGACCCTCTCATGAAGCATATATTCACCGCGTTGATTGCATCTATCGTCTTCAAGGTGCTTGCAAGTTCTCCAGCATTAGGCGCTGACGCAACGATTCAGGCCAATCCGGTCGAATTCAGGACCTGTACCTACCGCGAAGGCAAAGATCGTTTGGACCTGCAGCCTTTGATGGTGAAGTTTCGCAATTACACCAAGCTACGCGATGTGGGTTATGCGGCGTGGTTGCTGACGCCGGAACTCCATAGTGGTCCTGATTTCGATTTTGCCTGGTTGGGCTCCTGGCCCGATGGTGTGTCCTATGGTGTAAGCATGGAAAGATGGAAAACGCAGGGGCGTTCGCTGGCTGCAGAAATTGACGCAGTAGTTGACTGTGGTGCCAGACATGAAATGTCTTATGCACTCCCTATTAATGCACCCGATGGCACGCCAGAGGCCGGGATCATTTTAATATTTGCCTGCCATATCGATGAAGGTAAGACATTGCAAGAGGCCTACGTCGCTCAGCGTGAATTCGGTCAAACCATGAAAGCCAATGGTTCTCAATCGGTCTCCTGGTTCTACCAGCCCGTGGCGGGTGCTGGACCGGATGCACCTGATTATTACTATGTCGTCGGCTTCTACCGCTATTCCGATTTCGGCGACACGCTGGATATGTTCATCAATCGAGGTGGTGTCTCGCTGCAGCAGGAAGTCATTACACCTGTCTCGAGCTGCCAAACGCCCGATGTGTATGACGCTGTCAGTATCCGGACCCACGACGAAACTCGAGAAGCACCTGAATAGGCCGTGAGGTGGCGGTTTCTGTCCGGATTTTTGGCGCGGTACCACGCTCTTCAGGCGCGGACATTTAGCCGCATTTTCACGGTTGACTCCTCCCGGCGGCGTCTATAGAATGCCGCCTCCTCCCATCGGGGGTGGTTTCCTCTGCTTCGTCACTTTGATTCAGTCGTTCCCACCTTGTAGCCCTTTGGGATGGCCATAAGGCCTTAACAAGTAACGAGATAATCTGGAGTTGACACTGGATGGCAACGATCAACCAATTGGTCCGTACGCCGAGAAAGCGCAAGCTGGAGAAAAGCGATGTCCCTGCACTGCAAAGCTGTCCGCAGCGTCGCGGTGTTTGCACGCGTGTTTACACAACCACACCCAAAAAGCCGAACTCTGCGCTGAGAAAAGTATGTCGTGTTCGCCTCACGAATGGCTATGAGGTGTCCTCCTATATCGGCGGTGAGGGCCACAACTTGCAGGAGCACAGTGTGGTTCTTATCCGTGGTGGCCGCGTGAAGGACTTGCCGGGCGTACGCTATCACACCGTGCGCGGCAGTCTGGATACCTCCGGAGTGTCTGATCGACGCAATGGCCGATCAAAGTATGGCGCAAAACGTCCTAAGTAAGGACGAACAGAGGAATTTAACCACAAGTTTTTAAGTAAGGCCGAACCCCTGTCTCCCCCGCCTATGTGGCAGGACAGTGTTCGGATCAACCTGAAGAGAGAAGGACTAAGGCATGCCAAGAAGACGAGTCGTCGCAAAACGCGAGGTACTTCCAGATCCTAAATTCGGCAACGTAACGTTGGCCAAGTTTATGAACCACGTCATGGTGAGCGGCAAGAAGTCGGTTGCCGAAACAATTGTTTATGGTGCATTGGATATTGTCCAAGAGCGCCTGAATAAAGACCCGATTGAAGCATTCGACGAGGCTCTAGAAAATATCGCACCCATGGTTGAAGTGAAGTCCCGGCGTGTGGGCGGTGCGACTTACCAGGTTCCAGTGGAGGTGCGACCCTCGCGGCGCATCGCGCTGTCAATGCGCTGGCTCGTGGAGTATTCGCGAAATCGCGGGGAAAAGTCCATGCGCCAACGGCTGGCCGGCGAGATTATCGACGCCTCGCAAGGCAAGGGAAATGCCGTCAAAAAGCGTGAAGACGTTCACCGCATGGCAGAAGCCAACCGGGCCTTCTCTCATTACCGTTTTTAACCCGTTGTCCAACAACCAGTTATTGGGGATTTAACCGTGGCACGTAAGACACCGATCAGCCGATATCGAAATATTGGTATCTGCGCTCATGTGGACGCAGGTAAGACTACTACGACT
>JBCDFM010000259.1:0-6268 GCA_039178015.1 Pseudomonadota bacterium | reverse complement strand
GATGCGCTAAGTCTGCAGCATCTGGCGAATGTTGCCGACAAATTCGTCGTGCTCTTCTTCCTGTGCCTTCTCTAGCAAGTGATCCAAGCTGTGAGGCACTTCTATGCCCTTGACCATACCGGGCTGATGCGCCATGGCCTCTAGCCAGCGCGATAGATGCGTCAGCCCTTCGATGGATACACCCGACCAGGGATGCGTTCTTACCCAACACCAATTAGCGATATCCGCGATTGAGTAGTCATCCGCCAGCCATTCAGTCTCTGCCAGCCTGCTGTCGAGCACTTCAAACAGGCGCCTGCACTCGTTTTGATAGCGATCAATCGCGGCAGGTATCTTCTCTGGAAAGTAGCGGAAGAACACGTTGGCCTGTCCCATCATCGGGCCTATCCCGCCCATCTGAAACATCAGCCATTGCATCACCTTCGACCGGCTGTGCATGTCGTCAGGTAGCAGCTCTCCCGCTTTTTCCGCCAGATACAGCATGATGGCGCCGGACTCAAAGACGACGAAATCATTTTCTGAGCGATCGACAATCACCGGAATTCGTCCGTTAGGATTGAGAGCGAGAAACTCGGGCGTTTTCTGCTCGCCTTTAGCCAAGTCAATGGCGTGAACAGCATACTCTAGCCCCAGAGCCTCCAGCGTGCAGGACACTTTTTGGCCGTTAGGTGTAGCAGCAGTATAGAGCTCTATCATGTGTGTTTTTTTCGGCCTCTTGTACAGCTCGTTTTTTTGAGTGGCCAACACAATCTGGCGCGTCCTTTGCGCCCTGCGAAGCCCCTCATTACGCCTAGAAATGTAGCCTATAAGCCGGTGTTTCGCGAACCTGGCTTGATGGATTCCCATCGTCTAAATCACTAGGGTCTCAGCATTTACACTAAGGTGTCGCGTTGGCTGTAAACCAAGCACTGCGAGTAGCGGGTCACAAGGTGCGGGTGTGGGGTGCAAACCAGAAGATCGCGGCCGACGGTATCGGCAGTGGCGCAGTGCTTTATGGCTAGCCTCAGCGTCGCGATGCTCTTGTCAGACGAGTTCTCCAGCTTTTATTCAACTTTCGGTATTTGAATCCGCTGGCACAAGGCGCGGGAACATCAAATCTATCACGCGTGTGATTGTCTCAGGTCGTTTGGGGTGGATATGCCCGCCCTCTACCCATAGCACCTCGTTCGGCTCGCCCAGCGCTGCATGTAAAGCACCTACTGACAGCTCCGGCATATCGTCATCATCCAGACCATTGATGACAATCACCGGGCGCGGCGCTACCTCACCCACCCAGCGCTCAGGTGTGAGATGGGGCCAGCCCCCGACTCGCGCTAAAAAATGTGATATCCCGGCTCGCAGCGCGTCAGGCCATACCTTGCCCTCCAGGCCCTTATCGATCACTCGCGCAGGATCACCTGCGCCGTGTATTAGCCAGAGGCGGCTGATACGCTCATCCAGTGCTGCCGGCACCGAGGCGAGAAAAGCGCCGAAACTGACGCCCACCAGTTCAACCGACTGCGGATTGAGGCCTGACCGATCGTAGAGGTAATCGATGGCGAGCATCACCGCAGGTGTCGTGTCCAAGATGGCCTGCTGCACTTTGTGCAAATCCAGGGCGATACCCATACGGCTGAATTCATCGCTGCCCTGGTACAGGTAGGACAAAGCCGCAACCGCCACACCATGGGTGTCTGGAAACATCATCGCCGCGGCGCGACCCGATTCCTGGCCAGCAACTAACACCATGACAGGATTGCCAGGCAAGGGACTGTCGGGGCGGCGCAGGGCCAATTGCACCTGCAGACCACTGCTAGAGGTCAGCGTCATTTCCGTTAAGGTGCTGTCTTCCAATTGATGAAATCCCGTTTCCTCAACGCTCGCCAGCGTACCCTGCCTTTGGGCAAAGCCAGGAACGGGATCGGTTAACACGGGATATAACATCCACAACGACAGACCCGCCACCAGACAGACGACTGCTGTCATCGTGATTACAAATATTTTCATCGCAACTGCTATCGTTTTCTCCGCCGCTACACTGTATCGGCTCGGTCGCTACAAGCCTCGGCGCTGTTAGACACCCTTCGGCACAATCTATCCCTACTTACATCATTATCGCGGTAGCAAAAAATGGCACAATTCGGCATTTATGACGATGATTGACGTTTTTAATGAACCTGATATGGTCTTAGCCCACTGAAGTTACTACATTTTTGGGAATTGCCGCGGCACGGGGCCAATGTTCCGCCAGTGTTATCCATAACGACAATCGAAGGACACGTGACCTGCCCGCTCACGGCAGTGATATACCTATTTCCCATCGTAGAGCCCTAGTTGAGCGAGTTCCCGATACCGCACGGCAACGATGTCGCGCCTTAAAACACTCGCACCACAGAGCATTGGAGTACGCTGTATGCGCGAACTAATCGAAAGCCTGTTCTCAGGTTCAGAACACTATGAACTCTATATGGGGGTCATAGAAACGCTGGAAGGCATTATCCGAGAATTTCCGGAAGATACCTGGAAGCGCAAGATGCGCGGCGACCCCGAACTGGAAGCGAAGCTACAAGACACGGTCTACAGTGCAGGTCTGATGGGTTTGGGCATCGAGGAAAAATACCAGGGCATGGGTGGCGGGCTTCTCGGGCCGATACTTGTCACCGATATGTTGGCGCAACATGGTCTAGTCTCCTTCGCAGCGGTGCTCACCAGTTTCTGCCGCGCACCCATCTTGAACCATGGCACACCGGCACAGATCGAACGCTATGCGGTGCCGTCGATTACCGGCGAAAAGGCCATGTGCATACTCGCCACGGAGCCCGATGCGGGTACCAATACCTTCAACATCAAAACCCGTGCCGTGCGACGCGGCGACAAGTGGATTCTCAACGGCCAGAAAGCGTATATCACAAAAGGTGCCGAATCGGATTACGGATTTTTGATCGCGCGAACCGATCTTGACGCTCCAGGCGCCCTGTCTGTCTTTATCCTGGATATGAAAAGCCCGGGTATTGATATGCAACAAATGAATATCGCGATATCCGGAGAGGACCGGCAGTACATGGTCTATTTCGATGACGTGGAAATGCCCGCAGATGCCCTGCTTGGCGAGGAAGGCGCCGGTGGCAAATACATGTTTGCAGGCCTTAACGCCGAGCGCTTGATCATTGCGGCCATGGGGACGGGCACGGCAGATCTCGCACTGCGCGAGACAGTAAAATACGTCAGCGAACGCACGCTGTTCTCCGGGCAACCTACCGGGAGCTACCAGTCCATTCAACACCCACTGGCCCAGGGCAAGGCTGACACAGAAGCCGCCCGCCTCTTGATGTACCACGGCGCGAAGTTATTCGATGAAGGTAAGGACGCAGGTATGTACGCCAATATGGCCAAGCTACAGGCGGCGAACGCGGCAACCAGCGTATGCGATGCCGCTATTCAGTTTCACGGCGGCAGCGGCATGGACGAAGATACCGGCATACCTGCCCTGTGGAGAACGGCTAGGGTGTTAAAAATCGCGCCCATCAATAACGAAATGATATTGAACTATATCGCTCAACACGGTCTCGGATTACCCCGTTCGTATTGAGAGCATGAGCGTGGCAAACGTTGATCAACAGGTGAGACAACAGTGGCTATAGAGGAGGAAGTGCCATCGCACCCAGGCACGACCTTGCCCCTGCCTTCAGCATTCGCGATTTCTGTCGCTGTCGTCATTATCTTTGCCAGCTTCTATTTGTATCGCCAAATGACCGACGCCGAGGTGCATCAGAACATCGTTATCGCGGCCGGATCCACAAGGGGGAGTTTTAACGAGTTTGGTCACTTGTTCAAACAGTTGCTGGATGCCACTGGAAAGTTCGACCAGGTAACCGTGATGAACACGGCAGGGAGTTTCGCCAACCTCGACGCGCTGGCCTCGGGATCGGCTGATTTAGCGCTCACACAAAGCAACGTGGCCACTTTAGCAGATGCTCGTATGATCGCAGACATTTATCCCCAGTACCTGCATATCCTGGTAGCCAAGGAACTGGCAGACCGGGTAGACAGTATCAGTGATCTCGAAGGCCTGCGAGTCTCGGTGGGGCAGCCGGAAAGCGGCACCCGTGATCTGGTGCTAAGCATACTTGAGCATTTTCAAGTCACGCCGGGCGAAATGCTGCCCTTGCGTCCAGGAGAGTCGTCTGACGCACTGCTGGCTGGCGAGATTGACGCCGCATTCATCCTAACAGCGCTCTCCAATGAAAATGTCACCGAGCTCACCGACGTTGATGCGGTTCGATTTATCTCCTTGGGTAGCGCCAACGATGACCTGGGCGGTCGCGCCCATGCATTAGGTGTGCTCATGCCAGGCGTGGAGCATGCCGTCATCCCGGTGGGTGTTTATGGGAGGTTGCCTTTGGTGCCCATCCACACCGTGAGTGTGGAAGCGCTGCTTACCGCCAGCCCCTATCTGCCGGAGCTACTCGTGCGAGAAATTACAGAGACTCTTTTTAGTTCGCGCACTCAACTAAACGACCTTACCGGGAGCGCGCTGTATATCGCACGGAGTCTGCGAGAGAACTATAGTCCGGCTGAGGCTCAACTACCCTATCACGAGGGCGCTGTGAGCTACTACACAAGAGAGGAACCTGCGTTCTTCGTGCGCAACGCTGATGCTATCAGCCTGGTATTGACGATCCTTGCAGGTATTTATTCGCTGTTTATCGCCGGCAGAGAGTACGTTCGCAGGACTCTGAAAAACCGTGTCGACTCCTATCTTGTACAGGTGGATCGCCTATCCTCAGACGTCAGTCGACTCACAATACCCCAGCTCAACTCGCGCAAGGCAGCACTCGAGCGCTTGAGACGTGAAGCGTTCTCTGATCTTGTTTTGGAAAAAGTGCTGGCAGACTCTTCGTTTATCATTTTACAAAATCATTTACGCGATGAGGTAGAAGACTTAACGACACGTATTGACAAAAACGCGGACCGCTTGCATCGCCAAGTCGCTTCACGACGTAAGTTCAGAACCTAGCTTCGCCATGGCTACTGACAAAGAAGTGGCTTCGCAGCAATCCAGAACGCTGCCTCTAGCCTCTGCGTTCGCTATTGCGATTGCAGTAGCCATCACTTTTGCCGGTCTATATCTTTACCGCCACATGACGGCAGCAGAGACGCAAAGGGACCTGATTATTGCCGCAGGTTCTCCTCGAGGCATTTACATTGAAGTTGGTGACCTGCTGAAGCGAATGTTAGATGCTTCCGATAAGTTTGATAACGTCACTGTCATCACCACCGCCGGTAGTTTCGCCAATCTCGATTTATTGGACTCCAACGAGGCTGATGTCGCATTGGTAAGAAGCAATGTCGCAACCCAGGGTGATGCGCGCATGATTGCTGATCTCTACACTCAGTACTTGCACATTGTTGTGTCGAAAGATAAGTCTGCAGACGTGGAAACAATCAATGATCTTAGCGGATTACGAGTCGGAGTGGGTCGCTACGAGAGTGGAACACGGGATCTGGCGTTAAGCATACTCGAGCATTTTCAGGTAGAACCCGAAGAAATTAGATCTATGTCACCTGGCGATTCTGCCAGCGCTTTGCTGGCGGGTGAGGTCGACGCGGCTTTTTTCCTTGCGGCCCTGTCGAATCAGAGTATCGATGATCTGGCAGCCAGTGGCGAGGTGCGCTTTCTTTCAATGGGCAATGCTAACGATGGATTCGGTGGCCGAGCTCAAGCGCTTGGTGTGCTGATGCCGGGTGTAGAGCATGCGGTCATTCCCGTCGGTGTTTATGGGCGACTGCCACAGCAACCCATTCACACCGTGAGCGTCGAGGCCCTGCTCACAGCCCGATACGATCTACCTAACCCGCTGGTGCGCGAGATTACCAAAGCGATTTTCAAAGCGCGGACCCAACTGAACGATCTCACAGGTAGCTCGCTCATCATTGCAAGGAGCCTTCGCGAAAACTATCAGCCTGCTAAAGCTCAAATTCCCTATCACGAAGGGGCAGTCAGGTACTATACCCGGGAGCAACCGGCCTTTTTCGTGCGCAATGCAGATGCCATTAGCCTGTTGCTGACCGTGCTTGCTGGCATCTATTCGCTGTTCATCGCGGGCAGACAATACATCCGCAGAACGCTGAAAAATCGTGTCGACTCCTACCTGGTGCAGGTGGATCGCTTATCTTCCAACATCAATACGCTCACAGTTCCGCAACTCAATTCTCGTCGAGCGTCGCTGGAACGTTTACGGCGCGAGGCTTTTTCCGATTTGGTATTAGAGCGCGTGCTCGCCGATTC
>JBCDFM010000258.1:0-6273 GCA_039178015.1 Pseudomonadota bacterium | reverse complement strand
CTAATCCAGTTTTTCGCAGCCAAACCCACCTATGTCACCCTCGCCTGGATTCTGATCGCGTCGGGCGCCATGGTGCTGCTGGTGGGCGTGTTGCGCTTTCTGAAAGTCAGAGCACACCTAAACGCCGGCGTCAGCAACAATCAATAGCTGCCGCCATGCCGCGCAGTGAAGGAGTAAGCAATGGATGAGATCCCCGAGGGCTACGAGCCCCTGTTCAGAACCAGTCCTTTTCTCGATCTGATAGGGCCCATCTACAACAAAAAACTCGAAAACGGTCTGCTGGTGGGAATGTGGGTGCAGGACAAGCACTGCAATGCGCGCGGCTCGATGCATGGCGGCGTATTCAGCAGCCTCGCTGACATTGCTCTGGGTTACAACGCCGTCATACAAAGCGGTGGTGCCACACCCCTGGTTACAGCGAGTCTCAGTATCGATTTCGCCGGATCCGCACAACTCGGGAACTGGATAGAAATCTCTACCGATGTGCAGAAGATTGGTAAACGTATGGCGTTCGCCAACTGCTACTTTGAGGTTGACGGCAAGCGAATCGTTCGCGCCAGCGGTGTTTTTGGCGTAATCACGCAGTGAAAGCGATGCCAACCGCGGACGCCTCGCGCAATGTGAACGGCGTATGGCTAGTCGCCCGGATTTAGACTCCCGGCATTCATGCGGTGCAAACCGGCATCGCCTGACAGTCGATGCCCTAAAATGCCGCCTCCTTAAAGCCCATCCAACAGCAGATTCGCCAGGCGTTTGCGGTGATGCCGGGCATCCCCGAATTGCTGCTGCGTCCATTGGGCACGCCGAATATATAACTGCGCATCACACTCATAGGTAAATCCCATGCCGCCGTGAAACTGCACCGCACGATCTCCGGCATAAAGCAATGTTTCGGTGGCATCAGCCTTGGCCATGCGACAGGCGATTTCGGCGTCGCGGGAAAGTGCATCATCCCCGGTTATCGTTGCCGCGTGATAAACAAAGGAACGTGCGGAGTCTACAGCGTTCAGAATATCCACGGTGGGATGCTTCAGCGCTTGGTAGGAACCGATTAGTTTGCCAAACTGCTTTCGCGTTTTCAGGTAGTCCACCATTGTATTGAGGCAGGCCGCAGCGCTGCCGGCTGCCTCAGCGGCGACCAGCAGTGCGCCGAGTAAGCGCACATCACGCAAGGCTGCCGTTACCGCCGCTCCTGTAAGCCAACTGTCCTCAGCGAGCTGCACACCGGTGAAATCGACGTTGGCACTGCGCTTGGTCTGATCGATCAAAACGTTGGAGGATATCGCTGTATCAGCCAGCTGTTCAGCCTTGACCAGCGCTAAGGCAGGAGCACCGTCATGCTGGGCCAGAACAACAAAAAAGTTCGCCGCTCGCGCGTCCGCGACGAACACTTTGCTGCCGCGCAGCACCCCGTTTGCATCCAGCGTGCAGCTAATACGGTCATCACCCCAGTCTGCGTTTTCCAACAGGGCCACCGTGCCCACGCTGCCTCCAGCAATGCCTGAGAGCACACTTTCAAACTGTGTCGCCGCACCCGCCCGCATCAGCAGCTGCGCAGCCAGCGTCGAGCTTATCATCGGTGTACCGAGCATGGCTTTACCCATGGCCTCGACAACCGGCACCACCGTCGCGACGCCCATGCCTGAGCCACCACAGGCCTCTGGCAGGGCTATACCTGCCCAGCCCAGATTTACCATCTCGTCCCACAATGCGGTGTCGTAGCCTGAGTCCGTTTCAAGCTGCGTGCGGACCTCAGATATGGGGGATTTGCTTTGACAGAATTCGCGCGCAACGTCCATTAACATGGCCTGCTCTTCACTGAGCGCCAAAGCACTATTACCCATTACAGACATAATGACGACTCCTACTTAGGCAAGCCGAGGACATGTTCCGCAACAATATTGGCCTGCACCTGGCTGGTGCCGCCACCTATCGTCGCAGAGAAGCTGTTGAGATACGCGCGCTGCCAGAACCCACCCTGTCGTGCCTGCTCATCGCCGACGTAGAGCGCACCCTCTGCGCCCTGCAATCCGATCGCAAACTGGCGCATACGCCGCGTCATTTCCGTCATTCGCAACTTTGCTGATAGCGGAAGCGAGCCGGGGTAGTCGGAAGTGAGGGCCGTGATATTTGCGCGCCGCTCGCTGAGAAGCGCAGCCTTTTCCTCCATGATCATCTTAACGAGTTCATCGCGCACCACGGGATCCTTTAACACCCGCTCACCGTCGCGGGTTAAATCACCAAGCTGCTGAATCATGTCGTCGATAGTGATCCGAACCATCATCTGGCCACCGGCAGAGCCGGCCTCCGCGCCACGCTCATACTGCAGCGTTTGCATCGCAATTTTCCAACCCTGCCCTTCCTCACCCATCAGGCAGTCGCCGGGAATGCGCGCATCCGTAAAAAAGGTCTCGGTAAATCCGTATTCTCCTGTGAGTTTACGTATTGGTCGTGCATCTACTCCCGGTACGTCCATCGGCGCCAGGAAGAAAGAAAGGCCGTCGTACTTGCGCGGTGTGTCAGGGTTCGTGCGTGCCAGCAAAATCATGTACTGGGCAAAGTTGCCCATCGTGGTCCAGATTTTTTGGCCGTTAATAACGTAATCGTCGCCATCGCGCACAGCCTTGGTTTGCGCATTGCCCAGGTCTGAGCCATGATCCGGCTCGGAAAACCCCTGACACCAAACATCTTCTGCGCTGAGGATACGTTTTAAGTAGCGCGATTTTTCTTCCTCGGTGCCGATGTCATTGATCAGCGGACCTGCCCAACCAAGCCCAATTACATTGAAACAAATGGGGACTGCGTGGCGTCGCATCTCCTGATCGGCTATGGCCTGAAAGATCGGTGCGACACCGCCACCACCGTATTTCTTAGGCCAGGCCATACCAAGGTAGCCCGCCGCGTAAATCTTATGCTGCCATTCCCTCAGAAACTCAAGCTGACGTTCATCACCTACTTCCATAAAGGTCTGCGGTAGCAGAAAGCCCGGGTCGGCCGGTTTGTTGTCTTTCATCCAGGCCGAGACCTGACTGCGAAAATCCTTTAACTCTTGTTCAGCTGCGCCCATCGCTCATACCTCTATAGCTGATATTGTCTTGATGCCAAATCGCGCATAATTTCTTCTGATCCACCGCCAATCGCGTTAACACGCACCTCGCGATAAATTCGCTCTACCCGATTGCCACGCATGTAGCCGATCCCGCCGAGTATTTGCATGGCTTCGCGAGCACAAAATTCCATCGTCTCACTGGCCTGAACCTTTAGCAGGGCGATATCACCCGGATCGGGATTGCCCGCCTCCATAGACTCATAACAGGCTCTTATATAGGCCTGAGTGGCATTCAGTTTCTGTTTCATCTGCGCGATTTTATGTCGAATCACCTGGTGGTCTGCCAACCGCTTGCCAAAGGTATTACGCTCCCTTGCCCAGTTTACGGCCTCTTCCAGGCATACTCGGCCAAACGCTTCCATCAGGGCGGCCATTGCCATACGCTCGCCGTTGAAGTTGGTCATAATAACCAGGAAACCCTGATTTTCTTCGCCGATAAGATTACTCACAGGCACCCGCACATCATCGAAATATAGCGTTGCGGTATCCGACGCCCACCAGCCCTGTTTTTTATCCAGCGCAGTGCGACTAAACCCCTGTGCGTCAGTTGGGATTAACAGCATGGATACCCCCTTCGCCCCGGGGCCACCGGTGCGAACTGCGGTAGACACCCAATTAGCTCGCATGCCGCCGGTGATGTAGGTCTTGGAGCCATTCACCACGTAGTCGTCTCCATCGCGGACCGCGGTGGTGGTGAGTTGTGCGACATCAGAACCGGCACCAGGCTCAGTAATGCCGAGTGAAATGTGCTTCTCGCCGGCCAAGACCGGCGGCGCGACCATCTGTTTAAGATGCTGGCTACCCCAATTGATGACCGGCGGTAAACCAATGCCGTGAACCATTAAAGTAGAGGCAATGCCACCCACCCCGACCCGCGCCAGTTCTTCGTTGACGATCCAGGTATGCCAGTGGTCGATGCCTTCGCTGATGCCGCCGAATTCCTCCGGATAACCCATCCCTAACAGACCCACCTCGGCCGCTTTGGGCCACAACTCGATAGGCATATGGCCTGCTTCGTCCCAATCGTCCGCATAGGGCATGATCTCAGTGTCGATAAACCGCCGCAGCTGGCTGCGCCATTCCTCGTGTTCCGGTCGAAGATTGGGGTTGCTCAGCCGGGCACTGTCAAAATCAAGAGCCATACTTTGTATCCTGAGATGCCTTCACAAAAGAGCAGAATTGTAGCGGCTCGCCTGCCGGTGACACATCATCTTTGGTGCCAACCTTTGGGGAAAACGCGACAGCCGGCACCATGAGGAATTGGTGTCAGCGAGTGTTCACTATCGCGTAAAGTCTCGGGGCCCGGGATGTCTTAGCAACAACACATCGAAGTGCAGCGTGCACGCTAGCCCACCGGTTCGATCCTGGCAGGCACAATTTTGTGGTGTGGTGTGCCAGCAAAACGATCTCTTGCTTGCACAGAGGTAAGCTCATTGACGGCGACGCCTGCTCGTCCACCATCTTCATTGTCCAGGCCAAAGCCATTGGGCAGTGAAGCATGCCCCTCCTGCATCCGCGGGGTCACAGCGACCTGCGCCAGCGCGGTGCCGACTCGCGTGGTAATACGCGCCTGATCACCGCTTACAATACCCAACCGATCGGCATCTTGGGGGCTAATTCGCAATGCGCCTTCAGGGTCTTTGCGACGCCATTCACCGCCACGGAAAATCGTGTTCGCCGAATAATCGCGGCGTTCACCTGCACTCAACACAAAAGGGAATTCCCGCGAAGTCAGCGCTGCCGCTCCCTCTCCTAGGCGCTCCAACTCGGTCAGCAACTCGGGCAAATCGAGTCGAATCTTCTGCTCATTACCCAATCGACTCCAGCTGTCCTCGTACTCATCTCGCGCAAATACAAGGCCGGAGTGTTGATTGACAATGGCATCGAACAGGGCTTCGCCACTACTCATTGCATCGCCCTTGAATCCCGCTCTTCTCAAAGACTCGGGTTCGCGCGCGGCGAAGCCCAGGGCGAGAGGTAACAGAACTGCCGCTTCGGCAGCGCCATGTTCCAGACTAGGGCCCAGTGTTCGATATAATATCACTGGAGCCAAATCAGCCAGGCCTGGATCCTCCCCCAGGGCCTGGAAAAAGCGGTTGCGATAGGCCTCGCGGCCACCCTCTGCTAACGCCGCTGTCAACTCGTCACAGAGGCCGCTTGGCATAACGCCCATGGCTTCAACCAGCCTGGCGTGTATCTCCGCTTCCGGCAGCGCAAATTCTGGTGCTGCAAACAAAGGCTTGCGCAAATGAAAGTAGTTGTCAGGAAACTCGAAATTGAAAAAAGTGGCCTCCCATTTCTCAAACTGCGTCGCCGCAGGCAGCACGTAGTCTGCCTGACGTGCGGTTTCCGTCATTGCTACATCGATGACTACCACCGTATCCAGGCTGCGCAGCGCTTGCGCAAACCGGGCTGACTCAGCAAGAGAGTGCACGGGGTTGGCCGCTTCAATCACCATTGCGCGGTAGCGATCAGGGTGATCGGTCAAAATCTCATCGGCGATAACGTTGCAGGGTACCAGGCCACTGATGATAGGTGCTCCCAGCACTGGACTCTTGCGCGATGCACGGCCGCTGCCCGCAATATTTGTGAGACTGGATGGGACATACTGCCCGCCGCGGTTGCCAAACTGCCCGCATAAGCTCCACAGTAGCTTTTCCAGGTAGCTCACCAGGGTGGAATGGCGATTCATTTGCACACCCAGATCTTCAAACATGCTAACGCTGGCAGCGCTGCTAATAACGTCGATGGTATCTTGCACCTGGGCCAGTGAAACACCTGCGACCTCACAGTAGGCCGCAACAGGTATTTGTGAAAATACCTCGTGAACGGCCTCTAAGCCGGTGCTGTGTTCGGCCAGCCAGGCAATATTGTGTTTCTCCTGCTGAATGAGAAGGCCAACCATAGCGGCTAGCAACCACGCATCCGTGCCAGGCTTAACCTGAAGATGAAAATCTGCGAGCTCAGCGGTCTCCGTGACGACTGGGTCGATCACGATCAGTTTGCGGTTCTCATCTTTGCTAAATTCGCGCAGCCATGCCCTGGCACGAGGAACCCCGTGGGAGTGCCATGGATTCTTGCCGAGAAAAATCGCCACTTCACAGTGTTCAAAATCGCCCTTCACATGATTGCCAAACATCATGCCATTTACCCAGAACTCGCCG
>JBCDFM010000257.1:0-6292 GCA_039178015.1 Pseudomonadota bacterium | reverse complement strand
ATAATCGTTATTGGCCAATTCCACATCAGCAACATCGCCAATAGTGACGCGACTGTCGCCCTCTTGTCGTACGACAATATCGGCAAACTCCTGCGGGCTTTGCATATCGGTTTGGGCATCGACACTCGCGCGCACCAGCGCGCCACGAGTCGTACCTGCTGCAGAGACATAGTTATCGCTACGCAAAGCCGCGTTAACATCAGTGGCGGTAACGCCCAAAGCGGCCATCTTGGCAGGATCAAGCCAGATTCGCATGGCCAAATACCGATCGCTGGTAATTTCTGCCTGACCCACGCCCTCTATCGTCGCCAGTTCAGGTTGTATCTCGCGCTGCAGGTAGTCGTTGACCTGAGGAATCGACATTTGCTCGCTGAAAAAAGCGATATACAGCGTGCCATCGCCTCCAAGACTGGTGCCAATAACGGGGTCTTCAACCTCTGGGGGTAGAATAGACCGGGCTTCGTTGGCCTTGCTAATCACCTCTGACAGAACCTCACTTGAACTCTCGCCGAGGCGGACGTGCACCGTAATTTCAGAGGTTCCTGGATCGCTACGCGACGTAATGTATTCCACACCATTGGCGCTGGCGATGCGTTCCTGCAAAGGCGTAGTCACAAAGCCTTGCACAGTTCGTGCGCTGGCACCGGGATAATACGTTCGCACGTAAATTTGGCTATCCTCGACCTCGGGATACTCACGTATCTGTAATTGACTTACCGCCTGAATGCCTAAGGTCAGGATCAACGCGCTGACAACAATAGCTAGAACGGGACGCCTGATAAAAATATCCGTGAATGGCATCGCAGTCAGAACACTACCGATTCGTCGATGACAATCGTGACGCCGCGGTAGAGCTTGTTTTGACCTACTGTCACAACCTCTTCACCAGCACTCAGCCCCTCTTGAATGGCCACGCGGCCTTCGCGCACGTCGCCCACTTGCACAACCCGCGACAACGCCGTGTACTGGCCACCGTCCACCTCTTCTACGATATAGACAATATCACCCTGCAGTGAATAGGTAACGGCCGTTTCAGGCACGGTAATCACCTGGGAGTTGCGTTCAACCAACAGTTTCAGCGTGGCAAACATACCGGGCAATAAACCCGCATGATCGATCAAGCGCGCCCGCAAAAGAATATTGCGGGTGTTGGGGTCCACACGGCTGTCCAAAGCCTGAAGCTCAGCGCGAAAGGTTTTATTGGGAAAGGCGGGCACGGTGAGTTCGATCGGCTGGCCGGGCGCCAGCCTGGGCGCGAATCTCGCCGGTACCGTGAAGTCAATTTCCAATTCGCTCTGGTCTTGCAACGTTGCGATCACTGTGCCCGGTGAAATGTAATCACCCAGCTCTACACGGCGAATCCCGAGGGTGCCGGCGAATGGAGCGTGAATACGTTTGTTGCGAATTCGCGCTTCGGTCTCTGCCAGTTGGGCACGAGCCCGTGCTAGATCGGCTCTGCTCTGATCAAACTGAGTCTCAGGGATTGACTGCTGCTCGATCAGTTTTCTATCCCGCTCGTACAAAATTTCAGCGAGTTCCAGTGTCGCAATCTCGTTGAGTCGCGCAGCCTGCTCCACCTCATCGTTGAGCACCATCAGTACCACACCGGCCTCGGTTTTATCGCCAGAATCAAAATTGATTGCAGTGATCTCACCCGCGGTCTCTGAGGTAAGATCAACCCCGCGCACAGCGCGAATACTACCAACGGCGTCCAGGTAGCCATCCCAGCGCTCATGCCGAGCAATCGCGCTGGCTACTGTTACCGGGGGCTCCGTGTATTCCGCATTAGCCAAAGCTCGTTGTTGAAGGTAAAAATAACTCCCCAGCGAACCGAAGATGGTTACCAGCAGAACGATGGCGATCAAATAGGCGCGCACCTTTTATCCTTGTTTGAATCAGCGGGGTGCAAGTGTAAAGCGTTTGCCTTACATTGCACGCACTTCTTCGGCTTCATAGCCAGTCCGTAACACTCCGCGGTAGCTCTCGCCGGCAGCGGCCTGAACCTTGCTCCGTCGACCCCGAAAGACTCTATCTCAGGTGGGCAAGGCTACCGCCTTTACCAGAGTCCATCGCTTGTTATCGCATTCTGCCAAGCCCAAAGCTAACAGCTTGTTAAGCGCATCCTCCACCTCAAAGTCCAGCCTGTATTGCCAGCGCGACGCGATCCATCGCTCTACTCGTTCATCAAGCTCTTTCGCGGTAAGCGGTCCCCGAGCAGTGAGCAAAAAATAGTACGCCAGCAGACTTTCCTTACACTCAGATTCCTGTGCATCGTCGAGTACCCGCAGTATGACACCTGCGTTGTTGTCCAATAGCTTAAAATAGAGATTTTCTGTTAAGGATTGAATGTACTTGAGTTTGCGGTTGCGAAAGGCAGAGAACTGCTTCCAAAGATAGCCCCCCAAAGCGCCCAGCCCCGCCAATAGAGCCAGCACTGCAGCCTTGTCTAAAGTCACAGGACGAGCGCTCATGCCCAACCAGAAGCCGAAAAGTGAACCCAGCAAGAGCAGAGTAGCTCCAAGCCGTGTGGTGAGCATGACAGCACCGCTGAGCACAGCCGGCACGCCGATAACGAGCTTATCGATCAGGCGCATACCCAGGCGAATGTTGGGGAAGAGCATTTCAACGTCTGCGCCGGGAACATTTCGAAATAACTTCAACATCGTGCTGCCCGGCGGGCACTCGCCCAGGGCGCTATCAGCATCAATGTCATCCTTGAATCGGATGAACAGCACAACGCGGTCATAGTTAGTGAATTCGACACGCCGTTTCCACAGTCCGAAAAATTCACTAAGTGTTTCACTTCGACGACTCGCGCCCCGCGTGTACAGTAGCACCTCGTCGAAATCACTCATATCGACATGCAGCTGCAGCTGAAACAGAGAGGATGAATCCAGTGCTTGCTGCAGCGTTTCATTACTGACTTTCTCATAATTCGCTCGATTCAGCGTGTGCTCTAGCAGAGGAACAAAATCTGCTTCTAACTCGGGGTTAGCAAAGGCAGGAAGCAGGCGCGTATCGGAGTCGGGATCAAGCAGAGCGTAGGCAGATTTAATCTGATCGCGGATTTGGGCAAACTCATCAGTAAAGTGAGCTTGAATATAGCGAGCGACCCGTTCGAATTGCGCTCGCTGTTCCTCAGAAAGAGCCACGTCGGACAGACACATCTCGAGCACGTCCGTCTGCCTGAAGGGAATGAACCGCAGGCGCGGTAGCGCGTCTTGTGCCTGACCGAGGGAGGTGTCAACATTATTCATGGCGTTCATCAACAATAAGGTAAATTAAACAGCTTGACTACACCGGCCCTTGTCTAGAGATCAACGACGCTGATGGCCCATTCGATTTAAGTAGGCGGTAACTCGGGAACACAATGGATAATATCCAAGTCGATAGATCGATCTATATCGGTTTGTTCGCAATGGCCGTCGGCGTGTTCGTTGTCGCCAACGACTTCACCGCTCTGTCCGTTGCTATCCCGGCGATAGAGAAAACGTTCAGCACCGATGTCACCACTGCCCAGTGGGTAATCAATAGTTACGCGCTGGTGTTCGGTGTTGTCCTCGTTACCGGTGGACGTTTGGCAGATATGTTCGGCCGCCGGCGTATATTCGCTTTGGGTTCGCTGATGTTCGCTGTATTTTCACTCCTGGGCGGTCTCTCGCAGGAGGTTGGGATGCTCATCACCTGTCGTGCATTGATGGGGGTTGGCGGTGCGCTCATGTGGCCGGCCATTATTGGCCTGATCTTCGAAGTCTTACCAACGGAAAAAGCAGGCCTTGGAGGTGCCCTGGTCACTGCTGTTGCTGGTCTAGGAAATGCAGCAGGGCCATTGATCGGCGGCGCCTTTACAAACACGCTTGGTTGGGAGTGGATATTCTTTATCAATGTGCCCATCACCCTGATTGGTCTTGCCGTTGTACTGGCAGTGGTTCCCAAAGATAAACTTGTCAACCCAGGCGAACGCTTGGACATCCTGGGTAGCATCATCTTGAGTCTGGGCTTGCTGGCTTTGCTCCTGGCACTGGACTCCGGCGTTGACAAAGGGTGGACCAACCCGTTTATTGTCGGCCTGTTCTCTGGCTCCGCTATTCTGCTCGTCGTATTTATATTCGCCGAAGTGCGCATTGGTGATGCCGCCTTGATTCCACCGGACGTGATGCAAAACCGGCCGTTTTTGTTTTCCGCGCTGACAACGTTGCTGATTGCCGCCGTCTTCTTTGGCGCGATGGTTTATCTGCCGCAGTTCATGATCAGCCAGCTCGGCTTTAACGCTCTGCAGGCAGGCGCCGGACTGATCCCTATGATGCTCACTTATGCAGTCGTGTCCTGCGTCGCCGGTTGGGTCTACGATCGACTGGGCGCAAAGCTTACGGTCGCTATGGGTACGGGCTTTATGGTCTGCGGAATGCTGTTGCTGTCGCGCATCGATAGTGCAACTCAATTCGCAGACCTTATCCCGGGTATGATGGTCTTGGGGTTCGGTATAGGATTTTTTTATTCCTCCATTATTTCCGCAGGGGTGACATCACTGGATCCGTCGCGCGCCAGCCTCGCCAGTGCGCTAATTTATATGGTGAATGTGACAGGAGGCGCGGTGGGACTGGGCATGAATACGGCTGTCGTCGCCGAGGCGACAGCGCTACCCGCCGGTATCAGTCTGGCGTTTACCGTCAATGCCCTACTCGCCCTATTGGGTTTAGTGATTGCACTCTTGTTTGTGACCAACAGGGGCCAGCAGTAAGCGCCATGACGCGACTGCAACGCCACAGGCACCACAACCTTTACAAATCAGCATCGGCGTCACAGCGTAAACTGCTAGCACGAATTCGCAGCTATACTGTGCCAGCCAATGTCAGCGTGGACAGTGTTGCACTTCCCGCCGTCAATAAGTGATTTTTTCCTGACGTGAGGATCTCTACATGCAAGACCAGAAACCTAACTCGGCCATCGCGCGCACGCTCTATGATGCCTTTTTAGCCGGTGATATAGATGGTATTTTTGAGCTGTTACATCCCGATGTTGAGTGGGAGCTTGTCGGTAGCGATGTCCCGCATTTCGGTTGTTTTCGCGGAGTGACTGAGGTTAAACAGTTTTTCAGCATCATCGGCGAGATCAATCGGGTGGAGTCATTTGAGGTCCTGAATATAACCGAGACGGAAAAAGGGGCGTTTGCGGAGTGTCGCGAGCGCGGACATTTTGAGGGTCATCCGCAAGGTTTCGAACTCAGATCATGCCAGATCATGGAAATAGAAGCGCAGAAAATCACCTGCTTTCGCATCTATCAGGACACCGCAAAAATGGTGGATGCATGGCGCTCCTGATAACTGACAATGATGCCTTGGATCAGGCTGACGGCGCTATATATCATCGCCAGTCTATGCAAGGCTTTTGCATGAACATGGGCTACCCGTGGTCAAGTGTTGTGCCGCATCGATCTGTGCCTGGAGGCGCTGGGTCAGTCGTAACCGGGGCTGTCACTATCAAGGCGCACAGCGAATAGCGTGCAACGGATGCCTCGTTTTTCCGAGCTACAACCTACTTACTGCAAAACAGATTTGGTTAATTGAAGGAGGAGTACAAGATGTCGAGTAGTGTCAGGATTGAAGAGCTTCTATCCTATCTGGCTGAGGGGCGTATCATGGATGCCATGCGTGAGTTCTACGCCGACGAGGTCGTGATGGAAGAACCGGCCTATGGCGCGACCGTCGGGCTGGCTGCAAACCTCGATAGGGAAGAAGCCTTTGTTGCCTCAGTGGCTGACTTCAAGAATTTCGAGGTAAAGAAGTTGGGTATCGGTGATGGCGTGTCCCTGTATGAAAACGTCATGGACTGGACGAACACTGACGGCCAGGACATACATGTGGAACAGGTCGTGGTCGCGCAATGGAAAGATGGAAAGATCGTTCACGAGCGTTTCTACTATAACGCTGGTTAATCATATCGAAGCGGTCGCGGCCGCCTCGCCCGTGGCCGTTAATGTCTACTGACTCTCGCCATCTCAACATCCCAGCGCACTGATGTCGTGTCTGATCAGACTCTGAGAAAAATCATCCATATCGATATGGATGCGTTTTTTGCGAGTGTAGAGCAGCGCGACAATCCAAAGCTACGAGGAAAGCCCGTCGCTGTTGGTGGCAGTGCCAGGCGCGGAGTGGTGGCGGCCGCCAGTTACGAGGCGCGCCAATTCGGTGTGCATTCCGCTATGCCTTCAGTCACCGCTAAACGGCTGTGTCCCGAATTGATTTTTGTGCCGCACCGTTTTGAGCAATACAAAGCGGTCTCCAGGCAGATT
>JBCDFM010000256.1:0-6326 GCA_039178015.1 Pseudomonadota bacterium | reverse complement strand
CGACACAGGCGCGCTGGTACCTGTTCTGCCCGATTACCCGATGGAAGTGGGTGACCTGAACCTACTGTATCCAAGCCGCAAACTGCAGAGTTCTGCTATCAAGCGTTTCATTGATACTGCGCTGGAGGTGTTTCAGACAGACAAGGGAGGCGCTGAGATCGTAGAGTCTGCCAAAGCATGACTCCCGGCGACTTATATAGCATGCCCGTTCAAGGTAACGGGGACCTGATCGCGGCGAGGCCTACAAGCGACATTAATGCCTCACAATTAAGCGCAGGCGTCTCGCGACGAACTACTCAGATGCCCGGCTCAATAACAGCTCAACCATCATCTGGGCGTGCTGATCGATGATCTTGTCGGTGAGGGTATCGACACCAAACACATGCTTCGCCTCAGGCGCTATGGCAAAGAGCGTTGAGCCCCCACCGATGAACATATAGTACCAACTGATAAACTCATCGCCCTTTAAGTGGATGGCCTCGTCCTGGGCAATCAATTCCCGTAGTTCCTCGGCAGCAGGGCGCAACATGGTATCGGCCAGCCACGCCATGCGCCAACTGTCGCGCTTTCCCTCATGCAACATCATGCGATTAAACTCAGGGTTCTCGGCACTAAAGCGAACAAAACTGCGGATCACATAGGCCAGGCGCTCGTGGGGCGCCAGGTCGCGCAAGACGTTGTCGCGCACTTCACGGAACTGCTCGAGCTTGGACAGCAGATCGGATGCGACCGATTTCCACATCCCTTCTTTGCTGCCGAAATGATAGGTGAGGAGGTTGCGCTGTACGCCAGCTTCCATCTCAATTTCGCGCACAGACACGGCATCGTAACCGCGGTCAGAAAACAGCTGGGCGGCCGTCTGCAAAAGCTTGTCTCTGGTGAGTTCCGCGCGCTCCTGGGTTCTCCGACGGCGCTGCTTGGGCTTGGGTGAGGCTGCTGTCATAGTACTCAATTCTGGCAAGTTCATAGTCTCTTAAACTCCAGTCCCAATAGCAAGGCCATGGCACACCCACATTTTGCACGGCAGGTTGAAGCTGGTAGCGCCAGCACGCTCACGTTCTGTCTGGCCTTGTAGCCAAATAGCCATTATCTCGATCCGGCTGGCACCTTGAATGCACGCCACCCTACCCTGATGGCCCGCTAATCACCTCACGACACATGGTCTTGGACCGGGTTATCGCTGGAGGACATCACAGATCAGATTTTCAGTCCGTGCGATCGCGAAAAAGCTCACGCTCATTTGATGTAGGCCGCATCGTCGGGCACCACGGTATTTTCGATGTACCCAATTTCATCGATGTCGATACGCACTTTCTGTCCTTCTGTGAGCCAGGGTTTGCCCGGACGAAACAGGATGACCCCAGCGGAAGTGCCCGAAGCGATCACATCCCCCGGCAACAGTGTAAACGCGGTGGACAAATAGGCGATCTGCTCCGAGATATCGAAAATCATGTCACCGGTGATAAAGTTCTGATGCTCTTGCCCATCCACACTCAACCTCACGTTGAGCGCATGGGGATCGGGAATCTCATCCTTTGTCACCATGACCGGCCCCATTGGGCAGTGAGTATCCCAGGACTTGCCCATGGTGAAGGTGGGCGAATGACGCTGCCATTCACGCACGGTGACATCGTTCAATACGGTATAGCCGGCGATCACATCCTGGTAGTTCTCTTTGTTCACGCGGCGGCAGGTCTTGCCAATAATCACACCCAGTTCCGCCTCGTAGTCCAGCTCCACAGACTCGGCGGGCAAGTGGATAGGATCGTAGGGTCCATTGGCAGACGTACTTTGTTTGTTGAAGATGAAGGGATGCTCGGGCAGTTTCATGTTGCGCGCTTCTTTTATCTCGTCTGGAATCTCATTCCAGTGCGCCATGAAGTTGAGCCCCACCGCGAGAATTTTTGGCGGGTTCATCACCGGACTCTCTAGTTTGACATCGGCGAGCGTCGCGCAGGCCTCGCCGTTGTCAACGGCAGCCCTGGCCCGATCCAGCATGCTGTCTCCACCCTCTAACAGCGATAGCATATCGGCAGGGATGTCACGATCCGTCGCGTGTAAATCTACGATATCGTCGCCGCGCAGCGCGCCAACCCGAGTGCTGCCTGCATGGGTGAAAGTCAGTAATTTCATGGGTTTTCTCCGATTATTTTGCCTTGTGTTTTGGCTTGCCCAACTTATCCAAACAGTATTTCCCGCAAGCGCACACCGGTCATCATGCTGAACCCGAATTTCGCAGCATCCAGCGGACCATTGTGTTCAGGAACATGTGGCGAGGGTGCATAGGATCGAGGCCAGTCGACGACAGCGCCATGGAACGCCGGGCGGGCAAACGCTCGCTTGACATAGGCAGCCACGCGCGGATTCACATCGCCGCGTTCCCAGGAACCCCCTAGCCCTATCCACTTCAGGCGATAGAGGCTCACCGACCACATCACGTCTGCCATGGTGAACACCTCTCCCAGCGCCCAGTTACCCTCATGTGTCGCTAGCTGAGTTTCCAGCGCATCGGCATGGGCGGCCATTGCACTGTACGCTTGGCGCATCTGCTCGGGGTCGTGCACAAAACTGTCGCTGCCGGACTCCTTGGAAATCTTGCTTTCGTAGGCAGCGATCAGCTTCGGCTCATTTAGCACCTGTGCCATCATCGCCCGCAAATGCATGATCTTTTTGTCCTGCACACCCTCTATGCGACTGGCGAGACCTGGAGGGCGAATATCGCCATCCGGGTTCGCGCCATAGAGAATGGCAACATGGGGAGCCTGATCGATAATGGCGATCTGCGCTTGAATCGCCGCCTCCATACCGGGGGGAACCAGGCTGGTGCCACTATCGCTTTCACTTTCGATGTAGTCACAGATTGTGGAGGAATCGATAACGACCCTGCACGTCTCGTGATCTATCAGTGTTGGCACCACGCAGGGATCAAATCCTTCTGTCTCCACTGCTGATGCACCAGTATAGCCCGTGGCAAATGCGGCATCCGGCGCACCCAGCATGCGCATGCGGACATAGGCGGGGCGGTAGTTCTGCGGAACGGCCTTGCCGATCGGCATGATTTGCATGTCATGCGAAATGTAGGGGACCTGCTTCTCCGCCAGCACGGTGCGCACCTTGTGAGAACACAGGGACGGGGCGGAGTGATATACCTCGAATCGAGGTTTGCCAGCGCCTGCATCACCTACTATACGAGTTCGACTTGCCGGCAGTATATGAACATTGGCCGCGTCAACAATCGCCTGAAATTCGCTGCTATCCATAGGTCAGTCTCCTGCGCCGCGCACGACATCAAGTATCGCCTGGGCATCCTCTAGTGATTCCGGCTGCGAATCTCCGCGCCACGCTACATGCTGATCGGGGCGCACGAGTACGAGATTGCAGCCATACATGGCTGCCGCGGCAGGCTCTGCAACATCCAGCAGCACCAGCGGCATACCCACTGCTTGCGCCGCCGCGATCAGCTGATCACATTGCCCGCCACTGAAATTCAATAGGGTAAAGCCGCGACCGAATTTGTCGTATAGCGGCGTACCGTCTTGCAAAAACAGGTTGGGTGCGCGCGCTCCTGGCCACGAGCTCGGCTCATAGCGCTCCCAATCATAGGCAGGCGCCTGGCCTTGCTCGTGACAGATCAGGGGAGAATCGTCATAGCGATAGCCCCATTCAATACCCCAGGCTTCGTTTTCAAGATTGCCCAGCGCTTGAATGTAACCGCCGATCTCCGCCCTTGCCGCATCGGCCTCGGGGCCTTCCTCCCAGAGATTGTCCGGGCAAGCCTCACGAATGCGCAGACGAACGGTTGAATGCCAGCCCGAGGCCAGCCGGTTTCGTGCCGCGACATGGCGCCGCTCTATCTCATAGGCTGCGAACAGTTTATCGCCGCCCCAGCCATTGACACTGGCGGCGAGAACCCACCCCAAGCCCAGGGCATCTCCCACGCCGGAGTTCATACCGTAACCGCCGGTGGGAATCACCTGGTGTACTGAGTCGCCCGCCAGCCAAACACGGCCCGCGCCATAACTGTCCGCCAGGCTCAGTCGAGGCAGCCAGCGGTTATGCACCAGCACTTCGCAATCGAATTCTCGCCCAAACAGCGCGTATAGAACGTCTTTCGGATCGGCGTCTTCAATCCCGGGATACAGTTCCGGTGGCAGATGCACAGTCCAGGTGTCCACATCGTCCTGGGCAATCATGCTCCAACCTCGAGGTGATTGCAGATGCCAGGAGTGGCCAAATTTTTCAAACATATCCCGCTCTGGAGATTTGAAGTGAATCATGTAGCGCTTCATGGGGGGCTGCGTCGCCTCGGGGGGCTCTCCGCGGTAGTCGTCGAGTAGCGCGTTGCGATCGCCAGACGCCAACACCTGCGGTACGGTAATGGTATTAACCGGAATGCCCAGCGCATTGCGTGCTACGCTGTTAGCGCCATCACACCCGGCCAGGTACTGACAGCGAATGGTTTGTGTCTCACCTGTTTCAGTCGACTGGATTGTCGCCGTAACCCCGTCGCTATCCTGCTCCAGGGAAGACAGAGCCCAGCCAAAACGCACATCGATGTGTTTGCTTTCGCTATCTAGTATGTCTTTGAGTACGGGTTCCAATAACACCTGTGACACCCGCATGCCCGGTTCAAGTGCCATCGTGCCATCATTGCGCTCACGTAGCTGCTCTCGGGCCTCATTCACGCTCGGGTAATCAAAGCGCGCCAACTGCATACCCTCCGGTTTGTCGCACCAGATAACCGATACTTTGTGGTCATCGGGTACCGCTACCTCGCGCAATCTGTCGGCGACGCCGAGGCGGCGAAAGATCTCCATGCTGCGGCCATTGGTGATGTCCATCTTTGGATGGCGAGTGGTGGAGGGATTACGCTCAATCAGGATCGCATCGACACCGTGGCGTTCAAGTTCCAGCGCTAGTACCAGCCCAACTGGCCCGCCACCGGCGATCAGTATGGGGGTATCAAATTGTTCGCTCATTGTATTCACCTGTTTCTCATTATTTGCCTAATCCAGGATACAGGCGCAGGCATAGCCATGCGCTGGTTGCTGCTTCAGCCGGGGGCGCCTCAGCCGGGGGCGCCTCAGCCGGGAGCGTGCGGCCCCCACTGCGCTGCGCGCAAGGATTCAATCGGCTGTCGATCGGTGGGAATAGATGCGCTGAACAGGTCACCATCGGTGAAGTGCTCCAGCGTCGTGCCATAGGGATCAACCCAGTAATCGAAAACCTGGCTACCCAGAATGTGTTTACCAATACCCCAGCGATGCTCGTAGCCTTTCGACGTCAGGTGGTCGTGGCCGAGCATCAAATCATCCCAATCATCCACCTCGAAGGCGGCATGCTGAATGCCGGGCGCTCTGTCCGGCATACCGAGAAGAAACAAGGAGTGATGATCAACGGGCTTGTCACCCTGGTTGCAGCGCATGAATGCACCGATCACGTTGTCCTTATCGCCGGCGTAGATCTCATCCGACGAGATGAGACCGAAGCGCTGTTTGTACCACCCCTCACTATCACGAAAGTCATTAACGAATAACACACAGTGGCCGAGGCGTTTGACTCGGGAAGGACCGGCGTTGAGCCGCACCGGCGCTTCCGTCCGGCGCCGGTTTTCACCGGTATTGATCGGAAGGCGCTGCTGCGGTGGCGTGGATGTCGCCTTCTCCCAACCGTAGATGCCGTCTACCTCATAGCCATGTGAGTCGATAAAGCGTACCCGTTCACCGCCACCGGGTGTGGTGAGTGCTTGTCGCGGGGACGCTCCTTCCATTGCCGCCAGCGCGTTGAGGTCATCGCTGGAAGACATGAGAAATCCGATACCCACAAATCGCGGCTCGCCCTGCTCAACAATATGTAAGTAAGGTGAGCCATCAGTACCCCTGCTATACAGCACAGGTGTACCCAACTCTGTGCTTGCCTGCGATACAGACAGGCCGAAGTCCTCCAGGAATAACTGCATCTTTCCCAGGTCGGGCGCGGTAAATCGGAGATAGGCAAGGTCAGCGGCGCGGGGCCCGGTGGCATTAGCACTCATGGAACACCTCTTGTCTTTTCTTATATTGCACGCACTCATCAAGCCGGCATGAGCACGGCCAGACGCATGATGGATGCAATAAGTCTACACCACTAAATATGCACAGTGCCATATTTAGTTGACATTTATTTTGCTTCGGTTCATATTAAGCCCAGATTCCAAATCCGAATAACGAGATAAGCAAAATCTGGAGTCCGGTCATGACAGGAATGACAGCACGCGCTTTTGAGGCTTCCAGCCACTCCCAATCATGCCTAAAGATCAGGTACACCGCGTCAGCGGTATGCGGCTT
>JBCDFM010000255.1:0-6340 GCA_039178015.1 Pseudomonadota bacterium | reverse complement strand
GACGTTGCCGGGCCACTGATAGGTGGTGATGGCCTGGATGGCACGTGGTGACAGGTGCATCGGCTCTTTGCCAAGACGCTCACACTGGGCCTGCAGCATGGTTTCTGCGAGCTGCAGAATATCTTTGCCGCGCTCCCTGAGGGGTGGTAGTGATAGGCGCAACACGTTAATGCGGTAATACAAATCCTGACGGAAGCCGCCTTCAGATGCCAGACCGTGCAAATTGCGGTGCGTCGCGCAAATGAGTCTGACGTTCACCTTGCGTGAATGTACGGAGCCGATGCGACGGATCTCGCCTTCCTGAATAAAGCGCAGTAACCTCGCCTGGGCTTCCATTGGCAATTCGCCGATTTCGTCGAGAAACAGGGTCCCACCGTCGGCGGCCTCAATAAGACCCATACGACTGGTATTAGCGCCGGTGAAGGCTCCTTTTTCATAGCCGAACAGCTCCGATTCAATCAGGGTGTCCGGTATGGCAGCACAGTTAACCGAGACGAGTATTTTGTCCGCGCGCATGCTGTGGCTGTGCACGCTACGGGCGACGAGCTCTTTGCCTGTGCCGGTCTCTCCAAGCACCAGTACGGTAGAGTCGGTTGGCGCGACCCTGCGGATATGTTCAAACAGCGTGTGCATCGCAGGGCAGTTCCCGGTAATCCCGGTTACATGAGCAGCTGTCGTACTCTGGTCAGCGCCTGTTGATGTCTGGTCAGCCTGTCTCGGTGCTGGATGATCAGCAATGATCCGTTGCACGGCGGCGATCATGTCGCCGTGATCAAACGGCTTCGCGATGTAATCCACAGCGCCCATGCGCATGGAGTCAACCGCAGAGCGCAAACTCGCGTAGCTGGTCATGATCAGTACGGGTACGTCTCCGGCCTTGCGGATCAGGTCGGTGCCCGGTGCACCGGGTAGGCGAAGATCGCTGATGACCAAGTCGAACTCGTCGAGCGTATGATCGGATTCAGCTTCTTGAACTGAGCCTGCCTCGCTGACCTGGTAGTCATTGCGCTCCAGTAATCGACGTAGAGCGGTGCGGATAACGGTTTCATCTTCAACGATCAGTATCTTAAACATGCGCAATCGTTACCTCTGGTGTTACCCAGTTGAGTCAAAGTGACCCAACATACTATCCCAACGGTCGATATGCCAGTGAATGTGATGCCCTTGTGGGGTACAGAGTTGTTAAAGTTGTGGGTCAGGCCTCAAAAGTGTCGCCGTAACTGGTTGCGGCTAGCTGCAGTTCTATGCGTGTTCCGGGATGCTCGCCCTTGTTAAGAGGGCTCTTGATGCTGACGCGACCACCGAGGTCGTGCATGATACTGAACACCAGTGCCAGCCCCAAACCGGTGCCTTCGCCGGGCTCTTTGGTAGTGAAGAACGGTTCAAATACATGGGCCTGAACTTCTGGCGGAATGCCACAGCCATTGTCTTCGATTGCTATTTTTACCGCGGCATCGCTCTGTTCTGCGCTAATCACGACGCTGCCGAATTTGTCGCAGGCATCTCTGGCGTTACTCAGCAGATTTACGAAGACCTGCAGTAAACGTTGGCTGTCTGCCAGTACCAGCATCTCTCGATCACATCGATTCTCAAAGTTCACATCCTTTGCTTCGCGATCCAGGCCCAACAGGTGCAGCGCTTCATCCACGCAGTCGGCGAGGTTGGACGGACGCAACTCAATTTCCCCGGTGCTGGAACCCGTGTGAGAGAAATTCATTAGCGAGTCGACAATCCGGCTGATCCGTTCGGTTTGCTTCAGGATGTCCTGAGCCGCGAATTGAATTTCGTTAGCGTCGGTTTCGTACTCCAGATTTTGTGCCAGGCAGGCGATACCCGTGACGGGATTGCCGATCTCATGGGCAACGCCTGCGGCCAGACGCCCGATGGATGCGAGCCTTTCGTTATGCAACAGCTCTTCTTCCAGTACTTCGAAGTCGGTGATATCTTCAACTAGAATCACGGTATCACTGGGGCGATCCTTTGCAGCACCACCGGCATCCGCTTTGTGCAGACTGACCCAGCTGGACTGATCGGCGTCGCCCGGCACCTCCGTTTTCAAGTGCGTGCTGCTGTCACCACGTTGAAATTCAACCAGGATTTTATGCCAGGGTTCCTGCAGTGATTCCAACAATGAGCCCATCACAACAGCCGCCGAAATGCCGGTGATGTGCTCCATACTACGATTCCAAAGCAGTATCTCGCCATCGACTCCCACAGAACATACACCGATAGGCAACTGGTCCAGCGTCTCCCGATAGTGTCGGCGCAAATTATCGAGATCCGCTGTCAGTCCGGTGAAGCGCGATTTTTCACCATCTAACTGGCGTTCCAGTAGATAGATATCGTCGGTGTCACCCTGCAGCTGTGGCTGAAAGGGTATGCAGCGTTCCACCATACTGTGCGCGACCGCCGGACCCAGCAGGCCAGACAGATTCGCCTCTAAACGGGCACGCAGGCGCCGCAGGGCATAGGGTCGGGCTTCGTTGGGGGAAAACTGCAATTCACTTAGTGCTCGATTAACCTCCGCCCTCGCAGTTTTTTCCCCTAGGGCCTTGCCTAATTGCTGGGCGAATTCGTCGGCATGGCGCAGTGATAGCACCTGCCTGACGGGTCTGGCGCGATCATCCATGGAACAGATCTCAGCGGCGACCTGCTCACCAGACGAGGTGCGGGTAGACAAGGACACGGCGACGAACACGGTAGCATTCATTAATAACGACAGCAGGACGGCATCTGCCCAGCCGTCACCACCTGAGAACAAGTCGTCCGGCAGAAGACCGAAATTAGGCGGTGTATAAGAGGTGGCCAGGGGCAGCAGCATGGAAAAAAACCAAAGGGTGAGGCCCACTGCCAGACCGGCAAGCAAGCCTTTGCGGTTAGCGCCTGACCAATAGGGTGTGGCGATAATGCCTGGGAGGAATTGCAGGGTACCGGAGAATGCTACCAGAGCGAGCTGCGTAAGCGTGGGCGTGCCACTGAGTACGATGAAAAAGCCATAGCCCGCTGCGATCAAGATACCAATCAATGCACGTCGCACCCAGGTCAAGCGGGTAAAAAGGTGTCGCTCTTGGTCCAATTGCAACAGACGCGAGGGTAGGACTACATGGTTGAGACACATGTTCGCCAGGGCGAGCGTCGCGATAATAATGGTGGCACTGGCGGCGGATAAGCTCGCTATAAAAGCGAACGCACTGACAGTGGGTGAGCGGGCCTCCAGCCCCATGGCCAGACCACTGTAGTCTATGGGCAGGTCATGCCCTAGCTGTATACCCGCCCAGGTGACGGGCAAAATAGGCAGGCTCAGTAGCAGCAGATAAAGCGGTAAGCCCCAGGTCGCGGTGCGTAAATCCCGACTCTCCGTGTTTTCTGCGAATGCCATATGGAAGATGTGGGGCATGCAGACCGCACTGGCAAAAAATATCACCAGCAGCGTGCGTGCGGTGTTGTCGTGTAACGACTGTGTGAGGCCGGCCTGGACGGCTGGGTTGTCAAGCAGCCAGGCCTCCATTTCATTGAAACCGCCAAACACGCCGTAAACAGCAGCAAGCAGAAGTCCTAACATGGCGGCGACCTTGACCAGAGACTCAAACGCCATTGCCGTCACCAGCCCGGTATTGCGACGTTGGTTCGCCGGATGTCGTGTACCGAACAGGATAGAAAATACGCTGATGATGATGCAGAACAGCAGCGCGAGTCCGTCCTGACGACTTTCTCTTGAAAACAGATTGTCAGCGTCCCCCGCCATAATTTGTATGCTGTCTGCGACTACCTGAATCTGTAGCGCCAGTAGCGGCAACATGGTGAGGCACATCGCTCCAGTAATTGCAGCACCTACCCAGGGACTGCGAAATCGAAACGTCAAGACGTCAGCGAGGGACGCAAGCTGGTAAACCCGGCACAGGCGCAGTAGAGGCAGCAACAAGAGGGCAGAGACCACAAACATGAACACCACGCCGCCGTAGTACAGTAGAAAACTGTAGCCATAGCGATAGGCCAGCTCGATGACGCCGTTACTGGCCATGGCTCCCGCGAATACGCCAAGTGACAGCACATAGGTCGCTGGATGGCGCGTGACACGTTCCGAAATCAATCCGCGATCGGCCAGGTAGGCCACACTGAACAGACAGGTCAGATAGGCGACTATGAACAGGAGGATTTGAGCGACGCTAAAGCTCATCCGGGTATCTCGAACGCTGGTTCCAATACGCGGCAACAATCACCAACAACCAGAGCTGAAACGGGCGGTACCAGTCGGCGCCGGTGCGAAATACCCAATCCTCCACGGCGGGCGAGAAAATCAGAAACACGCCCACTGCCAACAGTAAAACCCGATTGATATACATCGCTATGCGAGCCTTGTCGCCATCTAAGTCACCGGATACTACTGAAGCTCAGGCCGGGATGAAAGCGCGCGCAGGAATCCGTTTGGGCGTCCAGTTGGTCACGGCGAAAGCCAAAATATCCTGGGCTGATGTTAGCGTCGAAGGAGGTGATAGCTGCGCCAGGAATTGCAGTGCCCGACGCAAGTTAGCCGGAGCATTGCGATCATTGAGCGCGGGTGCGTGATGTTGCTTACTGAACTTTTTGCCATGCGCATCGCTGATCACTGGTATGTGGGCGTAGCTAGGTGTTGGGTAATGCAACAGCTGCTGGAGGTAGATTTGTCGCGCCGTCGAATCCAGCAGATCAGATCCGCGTACGATATGGGTAACAGCCTGATAGGCGTCGTCCACAACCACTGCCAACTGGTAGGCATTGAGTCCGTCTTTACGCCTTACAATGAAGTCGGGGGACTGCAACCCAAAATCACAGACTTGCTGTCCCTGGATCAGATCGTGAAATGTAACACGGCTGCCGGCTTCAACGTTCAGCCGGGTCGCCGTTGGAGGCCGCAGAACATCCTGCTTATTGCGACAATCGGTAATGCAGGCGCCGTTGGGCCCGAGGCTGCGTCGGCTGCAGTTGCACTCAAACAGATGCTGCCCTGTCCGAAGACGCTGCAGCACTGCCTCGTATGCGCTCGCGCGGTGACTCTGGAACAGTACCTGTTCGTCCCATAGCAAGCCATGCAGCTGAAGGCTATTGAGTATGCGATCTGCAGCGCCCGGCTCTTCTCGGGGTGGGTCCAGATCTTCCATTCGAACCAGCCAGATGCCCGCCTGATGTCGGGCATCCAGATAACTCGCCAGTGCGGCGATTAATGAACCCATGTGCAGTGGGCCGGTGGGTGAGGGTGCGAAGCGTCCGCGGTAGGTTGAGGCAGTAACCGACAAGCTCGATTGCCGCTGGCTAGCGGTTAGCCCAGCTCCTGTTTCTCTTTGATTTCAGCAAGCGTTTTGCAATCGATGCACAGGGTTGCGGTGGGGCGAGCTTCCAGGCGTTGAATGCCAATTTCGACTCCGCAGGCATCGCAAAACCCGTAGTCGTCCTGCTCGATACGCTCCATGGTCGAATCTATTTTTTTGATGAGTTTTCGTTCCCGATCGCGAGTCCGCAGTTCCAGACTGAATTCTTCTTCCTGAGTTGCGCGATCTGCAGGATCCGGGAAGTTAGCCGCCTCATCCTTCATGTGGGTAACCGTGCGATCAACTTCCTCCATCAGCTCGGATTTCCAATGCAAGAGAATGAGTCGGAAATGGTCCCGCTGTTTATCATTCATATACTTCTCGCCGCGCCTGGGCTTGTACGGCTGGAAGTTTTTGAATTCAGTAGTAACCGCTTTTTTGGCTGCTCTTGGCATGGTTTTGTTCCCACACTTGGCTGTTACAAGACACTACCCGAGGGCTACTAGCTTTAGCAGTGGGGCAGCCCAATTTCTGAGGGCGGAGAAACTACCAGATTCCGAGCGGCGGTGCCACTGTTTCCGGGAGTTTTTACAGCGCTCCGATCGCCCTTTCGGCTTTGCTAGAATGATGCGTTTTGTCCGCAAATGCGGGCGATCACGGAGACGACGAGGCATCTCGCAATGGAGATGGGAGCATTGATCCAGGGTCGGCTTATCCGGCGCTACAAGCGCTTTCTGGCCGATGTGGAACTGGCGGATGGCAGTCAGATAACGGTGCATTGCCCCAACACCGGGGCGATGACAGGTTGTGCTGAGCCAGGCGCTCGGGTCTGGTTATCGACCAGTTCCGTTAAAACCCGCAAATATCCTCATACCTGGGAACTGGTTGAAACTACCAACGGTCTCGCCTGCGTGCATTCAGCCAGAGCAAATCAAGTCGTCCACGAGGCATTCTCCGCGGGACGCGTATCTGGCTTTGAGCACTACAGTGAGATTCAACGAGAGGTCAAATTTGGCCGCAACAGCCGGGCGGACCTCCTGCTGGCAGGCGCTAGT
>JBCDFM010000254.1:0-6347 GCA_039178015.1 Pseudomonadota bacterium | reverse complement strand
GAAGCACTGCAGCATGTCCAGCACCAGGCGCTCGACAATCTGGTCTGTGGTCGCTTCTCGCAATGCAATGTCTGGGGAACTGATCATCGGCTAAAATCGAGTTGATCTGGGTTGCTTCAATGTCACGTAGTACTATACGTAGCAATTCTTATTTAGATTTGTAGCATCCCATGAGTCGTTTTACCTTGTCTAGCGAATTGAGTGGCGGGCCGGCGCCGTTGTCCACCGCCGCCAGTACGCACCGGCTCAATGAACAGCAGCAATGGAATGCGCCGCTACAAAAGCTGCGCAGCCATATTATTCAAAGTGACGAGCGCGGGCTGCCACGCTATGGCGTGCTGTCCATCTTGGCAAGGCGAGTACCGTTCCATCTCTATGATCACATCGCGTTGACGCGTCTGTGCGATACGGCATTCACTGACGGTATTCATGTGTTTATCAATACGGCGTTTTTTGCAGAAGTTATGCAAGAGCCCCAGTTTGATCGTCTGCTTGCCAGGCAACAGCCTATGGTGCTGGTTTTGCTCCATGAATTGGCCCACATTTTGTTCAGGCATCACGCGCGCCTGCCGCCGATGGCACCGCCGCTGCTTTGGGCGATCGCCTGCGATATTGCTATCAACAGCCGGCTCCTGCAGAGTTATCCAGACCTCCAGGGCGGAGAGCTCTTCGAGGGCGCCTGGGGTACAAAGCCAGAGGAACGACTGTTTTATCGCGGCCAGAGTGAAGAACATATTCTCCACGGTTTGTGGGAGCAACCGGAGGCCGACGCCGCAGATTTCGTCCAGCAACTTAAGCAATCACTGGCTGAAAAGGGCGACGATGCAGCGCCAGAAGCGCTGGACGGACGGGGGCAGCGACAGGACGTTCACCACCACATGGTGTCGCCCGAAACCTTAGCCAAATCTCTGAATGAGCATGGCTTACAGCACGTTAGAGAACATCTGAAGCTGCCGAATCCACACGATAAACCGGCTTATCAGAATTTGCAGACGGTCAATGAGCTGCAGTTGCTTGCCGATCTAGACAAAGCAAAGGAGATTCGGGATCTGCATCCAACGGGCAGCGCCATGGCTGGTGACCACCTGGAGGCGGCATCGTCCCACTGGGTTGAGAACCGCTATCGCGGTAAGTTGGAATGGAAGAACCTGTTGCGCGATCTGGTGGTGGGTGAGGGGATTCACTACGAGCATTGTGATGAGGTACCCAGCGACATCTACTATGTCTCTCCGGAGCAAATGGGCCTCGAGACGCCTGTGTTCGTCGGGTCTCCCACACCCGCCTCACCATCGGGCAATATGCTCTGTATTGTGGACACATCAGGCTCTATTTCAAACACGACCCTGCAGATGTTTGTTGGTGAGTTGACGGGTTTGATCGAACAGGAAGCCAATAAGCTTAATCGCGTGTTTTTGACATCTGCCGATACCAGCTTTCGTGGTGACATGATCACGTTTTCAAAGCACGACTTATTGGACGTGCCTCAAAAATTGCTGCTCCATGGTCGCGGCGGTACGGATATCGCCAGAGTCATCAATGAAGCCCTGTCCTGGGCCGATCAGCAAATGGAGCAGGTGAAGGGCGAGCTTCAGGCAATTGTGTATTTCACAGATTTGCTGGACAGGCCACCAGACAGTGAGGATCTGCCGGGTGATATGCCCAAGATTCTCTTTCTGAGTCCACCCAGTCCCTTTGTTGAGCAGTTTCAGGCCCGCGTCGATTCGTTTGCCACAGTGGCCGAGATCCGCGACGGTACGGTGATAGACCTGTGCTAGAGCTGCGCACCCCAATGGAAATTGCCACCCAAAACGAAGATCTGGTGGCGGTGCGCGAGCGTTTGGCTCAAGGCGATACGCCACAAGACCTCAATCACCTGGGCATTCCGGTTCTATACGATGCGCTCAAGACCAATCGATTGGAGCTGCTAGAAGCGCTGCACAGCGCTGGTCTGGATCTGACGACACCGTACAACCATAATGGCTACACGCCGTTAATCTATGCCTGCCTATACTGCGAAATTGTCACCATCCAGTGGCTGCTCGACAAAGGTCTGCAGGTCAACGCGCAAACACCGATGGGTATCAGTGCCATACATGTTGCGGCACAGCGTGGCGAGTTGGCCGTGACAGCGTTCCTGTACAAGGAGGGGGCAAATATTTTCTGCCAGACCAGGCACGGAGAGTCTCCTTTGCTGGTCAGCCTCACTTCGAGCCGAGGATTGTCGGTGTTTAAATTTCTGCTGCAGTGCTATCGCGAGAATGCGCGCGGAATTGACGACGATTTTATGCGCTGCATCGCATACGTGTTTGAAAAGCAACACGCACAGGCGATTGAGGCTGTTGATGTCTTACTACCGTTCGCAGACGATATTCCGAACGAGCAGGACATACGCCGTCATATGGAACAGCCCGGCAATTATTCCTCATCCGGTCTACGCAGTCTGGAAAATACACTGAACACGCGCTTGAGCCGCGCGCTCTTTGCGTTACTGAAGTCTGAGAGAGTGAGTCGCGCCAGTCGCAGTTTGGCCGCGCCTGCCAGGCGCTGGCAGGGAATGGAAGGCTTGTAGGCCGTACCTGAGACAGGTTGTTTCCTGGCGCAATCAGCAAGACGCAAAAGACACTTGGTTCCGTTGGTGTTAAGTTGTTCACGCAGGCGAGTAGTCTGTACCATTCATTGCTGAGCTGCAGCAGAAGTTGAATGGCCGACTGGCGTGCTCATCGACAGGCCACATGCTCGCAAAATAGGCACCGGCGACTAAGCCCGGGCACTTTCGAGAAGACTGATTTACATGCGCTATCAAATCTGCCCTACCATGCTGTTAAGTTTAGTCCTCTACTGGGCTTCGCAGCTCGCTGTTGCGGAGTCCTCTGTTTGGAAAGTCAGTAGCGGTTCAGATTACTTCTATCTGGGCGGAACCATTCATTTGCTGGCCGCGGACGATTATCCACTACCTAAAGAGTTTGATTCTGCATATAACGATGCGCAAACCATCGTACTGGAGACTGACATTTCCGCAGTCAACTCCCCCGATTTTCAGGCCCAGCTAATGGCCGCTATGTCCTACGACGATGAGCGCACATTGGCTAGCGTGCTTGAGCCACAGGTGTTTAAGGATCTTGAGCAGTTCATGGCCTCGCGACAGATTCCCTCCCTGGGCTTTTTTGCGATTCAGCCGTGGGGCGTGATGCTCCTCGTGACGATGATGGAGTATCAGCGCATGGGATTGCTGCCCGGTTATGGGGTCGATTTGCATTTTAACAACAGAGCGCTGGCCGATAATAAGCCAATCCTGGGGCTTGAAACCGCCGAGGAGCAGCTGAGTTTTCTCGCCTCCATGGGAGAAGTTGATCCCAATATGATGGTGAAAAATACGCTGCAGGATCTAGAGCGATTGCCGGAATTCGTTGATCTAATGAAGGCCAGTTGGCGTTCAGGCGATCTGGAGGCGTTGTCTGAGTACGGCTTGGTGGAGCAAATGAAAGCCGATGCTCCCGAGCTCTACGCAACGCTTATCAGCAGACGCAATGATGCTTGGATGGCGCAACTTCCGGGCTTGCTGGCAAGGAATGACGTGATGTTTGTGTTGGTTGGGGCCATGCACTTAAACGGGCCCGATGGCATGCTTAATCAGCTGCGTGAGCGGGGCTATGAGGTTTCTCAGCTGAAGTAGCCTATCGACGCGCGAGCGTTTAACGGGTGACATCAATCCAAGCTTTACTCACTATGAGCTGAGGTTGCACGCAGATATGCGTCATACACTCGCCGTGACTCGCACCCCAGCGCAGACCATAGCGAGTGATCGCAGTGCGCACAGCTCAAGACCTCGCGAGTCTTAGAGCGAGCCGGGTGAAGACGCGATGGGCTTTCGTGTTAGCGTCAGCAAGTGCACGATAAAAATGATGCAGACATTGAGGCCAAAGGCCCATATCCCCGGGTGGATTGCCGACAGAGGGGATAACTGTGGCCACCAGCGCAGGCATATGGCCGCAGCGCAGCCGCATAGTAAGCCGGCTACCAGCGTGCGTGGTTTTAGCGCGATACCGTACACGCCTGCGATCAAAGTTGGGAATACCTGGATGACGATCTCCAGCTTCAACACCAGCAGTGACCATATCGAATTCGGTAGTGTGATCGCGAGAAACGCCATCATGGCTATCATGGTCCATGTCAGGACTATGCCCAGCTGATGTAACTGTGACTGGGTCAATCCGGGTCGCGTAGACGCAATGATGTCTTTATTGACGATGGAGCCCATCGTCAGCAGCCCCGAGTCGATTGTCGACATGATTGCCGCAATGGCGGCTCCCAGATAGAGCGGGAGTAGCCAGCGCAAATAACCGCCGCCCTCGAGTAAGTCGCCAATAGCGAAGATGACCACCTGCTCGGTGTCACTGCCCCGCAGGCCGGGGAACCAGTCTGTTGCACTCATGCCTATCAAAAACAAGGGCGCAGTGGTGATAAGTGGCATGAAGAACATAAACAAATAGGAGCGTTTGAGAACACCCACGCTGCGTGCTGCATAGACGCGCTGTATCGCCTGTGGGTAAACACCTGCGCCAAAAGCAAACAGCGCGATTAGGCTGATAAGTTCCATGGTAAGCAAAGGTTGCGCAAAAAAATTGCCAGTGGCGGCAAGCAACTGCACGGGCTGATTCATGACGCCGTCGTCTCGAGTGAACAGCAGACAGACGAATATCAACAGGCTACCGCTCATGAGCATCAAACCCTGAATAATATCGGTCCACACCACACTGCGCATGCCACCTAGCGTCTCGTAGATTGCCATGATCAGACAGACTAGAATAATTCCGGCCGCGGGTGGTATGACGCCTGCGGTGGCCGTGTCTAGCAGCAGGCCAACAGCTTTGAGATTGCCCAGAATGAAGGTGACCAGTGTGACCAGAAAGATGGTGTTCACGCTTACCAGTAATGCGGTGTTGTCGTAGCGCCAGCGAATAAAATCACCTACTGAGATAAACTGCTGCTGCTTCGCAATGCGATGTAAGCGTGGTGCGTACGTGAGATACACCAGAACAACGCTCATGATCCCCACAATAAAGGCGGTGGCCATAATGCCCTCGCGGTAGGCCTTGCCTGGTAGAGCAAAAAAGCTATTACCGCTGTACTGCGTGGCATAAAGTGTGAAGAACATACCGACAACGCCCAGCGAGCCTCCGGCGAGGTAGTAGTCCTTCAGGCTGGCCTCGCGTCGGGCGCGATTAGCGAAATACCCGACGAATAGAAGCGAACACAGATATCCGACCAGTAGTGCGATTCCAGATTGATCCAGATTCATATCCACAATTAGTTGACTCTCACGTATGCATGCAGAGATTGCTGCTAGCTGACATCAATCGTAAGAAATACGAATTGATCGGCACGAGAGCGAAGATCTGATTCCACTGGCTTACCTTCGCGATCTAGACTAACGCCTGCATGGCTCGCGTCTCTTGGGACATGGATCAAAAAGTCTCGCAGTAAAGGCAAGGTTTTCGCTTTGTCGTCTCGTACGATGTGAACGCGACCTTGTCTGCGCCTGCCACAAAGCACGAGATGAATGTCTTCTACCTGTAGCAAGTTTCGCCACCAAATGTTCTGTTTGTCAGTGCAGCAAACTATCTGCTCCTGTTGCTTAAAGTAGCTCACTGGTAGAACGAAAACTCTACCGGATTTTCGTCCTTTGAACTCTAGCAGCACGGTATTGCTGCTCATCACGCCGTGTAGGGGAGAACGTAGCAGCGCTCGGACTATGGGATTGATCAATCGAAACAGCTGTTTATTCACTGTTGCGGAGCTCCCTGGTAGGGGATTCATAGCTTGTGCTTGGTCGGGTCATTCGGTGTCTTCGCAGGAGATTTTTCTTTCCTGGCTTCAGGAAATCCATTGCGTTCGTATCGTTTGCTTTTGCTTCGCCATGATGTTTTAGCTAGTGGTATGATAGCAGTCGGTGCATTTATTCGCTTACATTGAGTAGCAACACAGATGACAGGCGCTGACCAGGACACAAGCTACTATTTAGGCCAGCACGACGATGCGTTTGAGCGCTATCAGTTATTTAATCGAGCTTACCAGCCTGGTACTGAACAGGTTTTTTCATGGCTACAACTACCATCGAACTCGCAGGTGCTGGAGCTTGGGTGTGGTATTGGGGCGACTGCCTGCTATATGGCGCGTGAGATTGTCCCCGATGGTCACGTGACTGCCTTCGATGTCGCCGAAGAGTTAGTTGACTGCGGGCGCCGCACGGCTGCAGATCTTGGGATCAGTAACATCACGTTTGTGCACGCCAGTGCGCAGGACTTCCAATACCAGCCAGATACATACGACCTCGTGCACACGCGGTT
>JBCDFM010000253.1:0-6366 GCA_039178015.1 Pseudomonadota bacterium | reverse complement strand
CGCGGAAGATAAACCCAAGCCTGCATTGATGGCCCGATTTGGACTCAGTGACGTACAGGCTGAAGCCGTGTTGGAGCTGAAACTCCGGAACTTGGCGAAGCTCGAAGAAATGAATATTCGGGGCGAACAAGACGAGCTCTCCAGTGAACGCGATCAGCTGAAGAAAACGCTGGGTAGTGCAGCTCGACTGAAAACCCTTATCAAAAATGAGTTGAAAGCGGTTGCAGAGAAGTTCGGCGACGCCCGACGCTCACCACTTCAGTTGCGTGATGAAGCAAAGGCGTTCAGCGAGTTAGACATGGTTGGTGCTGATCCCATCACCGTAGTGATGTCCGATAAGGGCTGGATCAGGGCCGCAAAGGGTCACGAGATCGACGCTACCAGCCTGAGCTATAAATCGGGCGATGATTTCAAAATGGCAGTAAGAGGCCGCAGCAACCAACCTGTGGTCATTCTCGATTCAACCGGCCGCGCTTATACAGTCGCCAGCCATAACCTGCCATCAGCACGGGGGCAGGGAGAGCCTGTTACTGGCCGCATCAATCCACCCTCAGGGGCGACCTTTGAAGGCATGATGATGGGTACGGAAGATCAGCTATACCTTCTGGCAAGTGATGCTGGCTATGGATTTGTAGCAAAGCTGGGCGATTTGCAAACCAAAAACCGTGCCGGCAAGGCGGCGATTAGCCTGCCTAAGGGAGGTAGAGTATTGCAACCTTCTCCGATCATGGGCAGAGAAGATGCGTGGGTGGTTGCGGTCACCAACGAAGGACGACTTTTGATGTTTCCACTCGCGGATCTGCCTCAGCTGGCTCGCGGCAAAGGCAATAAGATTATAGGAATCCCCTCAGCCCGGGTGCAAAATCGCGAGGAGTTTGTAGTCGCGGTTCAGGTGATTCAGGCGCAGCAAAATCTGACCGTGATCGCGGGCAAGCGACATATTAAGCTTAGATTTTCGGAATTGGAGCACTACCGGGGGGAACGGGGAAGGCGTGGTAATAAACTTCCTCGAGGTTTTCAAAAGGTCGATGCCATCTCTGTGGAATAGAGAACCTGATCAGCCTTTCGGCGGCCGTTCAAACGTCAGCCAGTCTCTTGATGATTAGTTGCAGCTGGCGCTCCAGCAGATCGTGATAGGGTTCCTCGAAACCTTCCATAATCGCGAACTCCTGCACTTCTGTTTCTCTGAGCTGCAGACGCGATGACACGTCGGTATCTTTGCAGGTGGAAGGTGACAGTAGGACTCTGGGTGGCCGATTCATGCAAATACTTTCTAGCTCGTCAAGGGTGTGTTGCATGTAGAGGCCTGGGTAGATATCCGCTTCGTCGCCGGCGCCTAGTTCACTCTGAGAAATGGCCATCACAATGCCGAGATTACGGCGCATGGTTTTTTCCAGCTCTTGCGCGGCGGCTTCGATCAACCATGCACAAGAAGCGGCGCGAAAAGCAGCGCTGCCAGCATTGTTTGGGCCGCTAAAGTACATCGCGAGACCAAACTGGCGTGCAACACGCAGCTCTCCCGCGTAAAAATCCCCTGCCGCTAGCACCAGATGATGAAGTCGGTCGGTATATCGATGCAGTGCTTGCTCATCAAGAGTATCGATATAATCGGCTAGGCTGACTAAGTGCAAATAAAGCACGGCGGTAGTGCGATAGTTTTCGTCACGTGGATTTGTTTTGCTGCGTGTGCGCAGCAGGTCCATAGGCAATGCTTCGATATTGCGTGTCAGCGTATCCAGCTCATTGGGTGAGGCCGCAGTGTTTTGAGTGTCATCCAGGGCAATTGCTTTGGATAATTCGTTGAGCCTGCCTGCCAGACGCTGAGCGAAGTGACGAGTGGTGATATAGACCGTCAGGCTGAGCAGAATTGCCAGCCCGATCAGGCTCAATACAAATTGCCAGCGAGCTGCCCTGGCACTTTCGGTACCCAACGTAATGACAACCTGGCCTGCGATATCGTTGTCGATGCGAACGGGAGCTCGATACTCATACTGGTTTGGGCTCGATGCATCGCCCGCCTGTCCAAGGGCTTTACCCTCTACATCGAAGATAGCTACCTGTTGCGCTGAGGAGGTTTCGACGAAGCGCTGTAGTGATGCGGAGGCGCTCAACAAATCGCCTGTCTCTAGCGCAATACTGATTCGACTGGCTATTTGCCGTGCCAGTGCCGATCCATACTCATTCTGCTGCTGAAGCTGCATATGCCGGGTTGAGATGCCGGCGAGAGTAACCAGCGCCAGACTTGCGAACAGACACAGCGCAGCGCTAACGACCGCCAACTGTTGGCCAAGGCCACGGTTAAATAGGAGACTTTTCACGAGTCGATGCGGATCTGCCATACCCGGGTGGGCGCCAGTATAAACCAGAGAGCTTCAGCTGGCAGACTTTTTAGATGGCGCGGGCGTAAATCATGCCCGCGTTAAAGTTAATTGATGTGAAGTCGCTTTGGCGTGCCTGTGAGCAACAGGTAGAATACGCGCCTGGAAGCCACCCGGAAATCCGTAGTGAGCGATATTTTACTGATCAGTTTCTCAGGACAAGATCAACCTGGCATTACGTCAGGAGTGACTGCGCTCATGGAGCGCCATGCCGTAAACGTCTTGGATATAGGTCAGGCTGTGATCCACGCGACGCTGTCCATGGGCGTATTGGTTGAAGTGCCGGCAGGTCACGACGCCAGTGCTCTACGAGACGAGTTGACAGACTACGCTCACAGGCATGAGTTACAGGCGCGTATAAAGGTCGTAGCGTCCTCTGATTATCATGAATGGGTGAGCGCGCAGGGAAGATCGCGCTATATCATCACGCTACTTGCGCGCAAGATTACCGCCAAGCAACTGGCCAGCGTGACCGCGGTTGTGTCGCGGCACCAGTTGAATATCGACGATATTACTCGATTATCGGGACGCATACCCCTTGGCCAGCTTCCCCCGCTGAGCCGTGCCTGTGTTGAGTTTTCAGTTCGTGGACCGCTTCAAGATCCAAAACTGTTTCGGCGCGATCTGCTTAAGGTATCGAGCGCGCTGGATGTCGACCTTGCTTTCCAGGAGGACAATGTCTATCGAAGAAACAGGCGCCTTGTCGTGTTCGATATGGATTCCACACTGATTGAAGCAGAAGTAATCGATGAACTCGCGCGTGCCATAGGAGTTGGCGATCAGGTGAGCACCATTACCGAGCAGGCCATGCGTGGCGAGATTGATTTTAATGAGAGCTTCCGAGCCCGCGTTGCGCTCTTGCAAGGCCTGTCTGAAGACGCGCTGACGAAAGTTGCCGCATCACTGAAGGTAACCGAAGGCGCTGAACATCTGATTTCAACGCTGCATACGTTGGGCTATAAGACGGCGATCGTCTCTGGCGGTTTTATGTATTTTGCGAGACGGCTGCAACAGCTACTGGGTATTGATTATGTTTTTGCTAATGAACTGGACATCGTTGGCGGCGTGGTGACCGGTAAAGTCGGTGACACGATTGTAGACGGTGCTCGTAAGGCCGAGCTTCTGCGTCAACTCGCCGGCGAACTAGACATAGATCTGCAGCAGGTGATCGCCGTAGGTGATGGCGCAAACGACCTTCCAATGCTGAGCATAGCGGGATTGGGAATTGCCTATCGAGCGAAGCCACTGGTCAAGCAATCCGCTGAACAGTCCATCTCGACACTTGGGCTCGATGCGATTCTGTATTTGTTGGGTTTCTCGGACAGAGATCAGAACCCTCGAGACGACGACAATGGATGACCTGAATCGGCACCCCTAGATATTGGCCCACAGGGAGTCGAAGCTTGAATTTACAGGTCGCGCCTTGTCTTCAGCGAGTACTTCATCCAGCTGCTTGATGTGGCGAAACTCGAACTGGGTAAATGAGCCGGTCACCGCGACCTGCTTAACCAGCTGGATAAAAAATTCTTCGTCGTGGCGGGCGACAACGATTTTTTGACCCTCTCGAAACGCCGTCTTTGGCGTAATTAAGGTCGGTGGTTGGCCTACTAGCTTAATCTCTGGCAGCAGTAGCACGCGTTGCGGTTCTGTCTCGTCTCCTCTTTTGAGCACCGGTGTTTTAGCACTGTATGCTTTTGCTTTTGGGCTGAGCAGTTCAACGCCAAGCAAGACGGAATCAGCACCAAATTGGCTGACCCAGCGGGTGGCGGCCAGCGTCCATGCGTCGCTCTCACTCTCGCGCACACAGATGAGGTCTCCAGTCTTGATTTCGCCGCCTCGATCCAGGCCCCACTGGAAGCAGTAACCCCCCGGACTGGCATCCACCACCGTGACTGAATAGGGTAGAAACTCCGGCCTCTCCTGCTGCTCTTCACTGCTGATGCCCAGACGAGAGAGTGTATCCTCGTCTACCGTGACATCGGGCAAAGCAGCCGGCTCGATATATGTGTGCTCACTCGTTGCGTAGTCTTTTCGGGGGTTTGCCTGTTGCCAGAGATCCCCCTCGTCCTTTGACTCGATAAATGGATTGCTTTCCAGGCGTTGCGAAGGGGGGGGTCGATAATCTGGGCCATACATCACTTGATCAAAATGCAGCTGCGCGCCCATATAAAAGTGACATGCGCTCAGTCCCAGCGCGACCTGCATGGGCCTGCTCTCGCTTTTGCGCGTGAAGTTACGCATGCTCATTTTGCTGAAGGAATTGCGCAGATGTTTCAGAAGATGCGGTCCAACGACGATATCTCTGTCGAAGACGATACCTTTATCATGCGTATCGATCAGCTGTTGCAGATGTCGTTCCAACATCTCAGTGTTTAAGAATCTCGTTCTCGGGCCAGGAGTCTGTTCTACACGTTGGCTGTATACGGGTGGACTATCACTGTCTAGCTCCACCCGGTAGAGTGCATCGACCTCTGGCCCGGGGTGAATTCTGGCTAGCGAACCCCATTCTTGCAGTCCCCTATAGATTGCGCTCATATCGTTTTGGCGCAATTGATTTGGTTTACAACAGCCCAGCACCACAGCCTGCATGTAAGCCGTATTGATCGTGCCGCTACCAGCCAGCTCATCTTCAATAGTCAGTTCCGTAAGGCCCTGCTCTTCGGCCAGCGCGTAGAGTTGATGCAGTGTCAGCCAGGTATGGCTTGCGACCGGCTTATACAGCTGAAACGTTTGCAATAAGCGGTACGCGTTGCAGCGAATCGCTCGATGGGTAGCTTCACAGACCAGCCGTGCAGGATTCACCTCAGTGATACGATCTTTTTGCTGGATAGTCTCAACCGCCACGATGGTGTATGCGGTGCCCGTCAGACTGTAAAGATCTTCGGTTAGTTCCGCCATAGCCCGAGACTGCTCGGGCATAATTAACGGTTGCTTCAGAAAACGCCGCGAAAGACTGGTTGCCGCAACCAGCATTGGTCTTCGCAGTGCTTCCAGTATGTCGTAGCGAGTTTTGGGTGCTAGCTCTACCCGGTTTAGCCGCTCCAATGCTGTGTGTAGTTGACTCGCAACCTCGCTGGAGCTTGTGACCGGTAGTGCACAAGCCCAGCGTTGAGCGTCTAGGACATTGAGCTGAAACAGCGAAAAGTGTTCCAGATCCTGGTGTGGAACACGAAGCTTCACTGGCTCGGTTCCGGTCATTCGCCGAAGCCTCTTAGATGTTTGCAGGATTCGATGTGCATGGGCAGAGTATCGTATATAACGTGACCGGTGGCCAATACGAAAATCGCGGTCTGACAGCGACCCGTCGCCTGCGTTATCATTGGCTGCTTTTTATTGAATACCAGAGAACATCATGGCCAATTATTCCACCAACGATTTCCGCTCGGGGCTTAAGGTAATACTGGATGGCGAACCCTGCAGCATCCTCGACAATGAGTTTGTAAAACCGGGCAAAGGGCAAGCGTTCAATCGCGTGAAGCTGCGGAACCTGAATACAGGCAGGGTTTGGGAGCGCACCTTTCGCTCTGGCGAGACTCTCGAGGGTGCCGATGTCATTGAGCTGACAATGGAATATCTCTATACAGACGGCGAATTTTGGTACTTCATGGAGCCGGATACATTTGAACAGCATCAGGCAGATTCTAAGGCAGTAGCCGATGCCTTGGACTGGTTAAAGGAGCAGGACAGGTGTGAGGTTACCCTGTATAACGGCGCGCCGCTGGCTGTCACGCCCCCGAATTTTGTCGAGTTGGAAATTGTTGAGACAGATCCTGGTCTCAAGGGCGACACCGCTCAGGGTGGCAGCAAACCCGCAAAGCTCAGTACCGGTGCAGTGGTAAAGGTGCCCCTATTCATTAATCAGGGCGAGGTGATCCGAGTAGACACACGCAGCGGTGAATACCAGAATCGGGTGGCGAAGTCCTGACCCGTTCTCTGGACTGGCGGTCGCCTTCGGATATCGAGTCTCTGAGGAAGCGTTCTGAACTAT
>JBCDFM010000252.1:0-6377 GCA_039178015.1 Pseudomonadota bacterium | reverse complement strand
GTGCCTGTTCCAGCGTTTCCATCGAATCCACGTAATGAGTGCCAATATCGGGGTGGAACGCGCTGGCGACCTTAGGGTAGTCCCAGTTGACGATATCGTTGTATGCCCGGTCCATTCCGTGAATAAAACGCTCGGCCGAATAACCCTGATTGTTGAGTACAAACACCGTGACAGGGCATCGCTGCCTGGCGATGGTCGAGATCTCCTGTATGGTCATCTGCAGCGCGCCATCGCCAATAAAGACGATTGTCCTTGCCGCCGGTGCGGCGCAGCTTGCTCCTAAAGCGGCGGGTAGGGTATAGCCGATGGATGACCACAGAACCTGTGTCAGAAGACGGTGCTTAACGACAACCTGACGCTCCCACATGCAAAAAAAACTGGTGCCCGCGTCCGCCAAAAAAATATCGCCATCTTCGAAGTGCGCAACCAGCCGATCCCAAAACTGGTCTGCTGACCAAACAGCCGGATTTGTTGTCGTAGTCCTGCCAGCTGCCACTGCAGCGCTGTGTGACCAGGACCACTGTTGTGACCGGGAGGTATCGAGCAATGCCTGCATAAGCTTGTGGGTGTTGATGCCGATAAAGGTTTTCTCATTGACGCTGACGCTGTTGTCGGTGATGACAATGTGGTGGCTGAACGGTTTTTGGGTGAATCCGCCAGAGTTGAAATCCGTAACGCGCACCCCGATCTGAAGTAGGCAATCTGCGGTCGCAAAGGCGTCTCTGGCGCTACCCGGGCTGCTGTCTCCTACGTACAGACCGAGATAATGGGGGCTAGACTCGTCATACAGCGACTTTGACATCAGCGTTTGAGCGAACGGTATTTGCAGGCAGTTCATTAATTCGCTGGTTAAGGCAACCGCTGCGAATTGACGCGTATTACAGCCTAGCCACGCCACCGGACTTTTACTGGCGCCGAGTGTATCAATGATAAGCTGGACGATATCGCTGATGGGGTCTTCGCTGCCACTTGGACTGGAGCTGAAATGCAGGTCGATGTTGTCGGGAATGTCCAGATCAAATAAATCAGCCGGCACCGCCATGCAGGCGGGTTTACTGGTTTTTAGTGCGCTGGATATCACGCGTTCCAACTCGGTGAGCCAATTCTCGTGACTGAGCTGCGTCGCGACACAGCTGATGTGTTGCCACATGGAAAGAAAATCGTCAAAGCGGCCGTTGGCCAGGCTGTGGTGCACGGGTAGCCCGGCCAGCTGGGTACCGGTTGCTGGCATGCCAATCAGGTGCACAAGTGGTACGTTCTCGGCGTATGCGCCTGCCACGCCGTTCATGGCGCTGAGTTCGCCAACGCCGTAGGTAGTGACCAACAGGCCCATGCCTTTGATGCGTGCGTAGCCGTCAGTGGCATAGGCCGCGTTGAGCTCGTTGCAGTTGCCCACCCAATTCAGGCTGTCGTGATCGTCGATATAATCCAGAAAGCGCAAATTGTAGTCACCGGGCACACCGAATACGGTATCCACTCCCAGAGAAGCGAATTGATTGAGCAAGAACTGACTGAGTTTCATATTGGTTTACCTTGCGGTGGCGTATTGCTAATCCAGCTGTGTGCAGTTTTTAAACCCCGATACTCTACTCTTGTCGATTAGAGGGCTGGCACTCGTTGCTGTAGTGCCCGAGATGCGAACCCGGATAGCACAATTGAATCGATCTGCCATACTCGCTTGCATGGCGGCACACTGGTACCTCTGAACGGAGCTTGCCGCGCTGAACTTGCGCCATGCTGGCCTGCGGTGTCTCTGTGCTCAGTAAAATCACAGGTTTGAGAGTGCGTTCTCAACCAGTCGCGCTTCCCATGGCAGTGCCTGCTCCAGCTCTTGCGCCAGCTGCAACAGCAGATCCTCCCGTCCAAGCTTGGCGGCAAATTGCATACCGATCGGCAGGCCGTCGTCGCTCATGTGTAGTGGTAAAGAAATTGCTGGATTGCCTGTCATGTTGAACAGTGATGTAAACGGTGCGAAGGAAAAAATGTGTCTAGTCCACGCCAGTGCGTCCAGACGTTTATCATTTGCGTTGTAGATCCCCAGCTCGGGTACCACTCTCGCCGTTGTTGGTGTGAGAAGCAGGTCGTAGTCCTGAAACTGGCGGGCGAATGAGCGGCTAACTAGGTTGACCACATCAAAAGCGGCCAACAGCGCTTGCGCGTTGAGTGCCATCCCGTAGCCGTGTACTGCCAGAGATGTGGCTTCCAGGGTTGAGTCGTCTATTGCACGACCAGTGGCCTGAGCGATGCCTTCGGCCCAATGCGCGATATGCACCGCCCAGATATTGGCTTTGGCGAGCTCAAATTGCGGGTAATCCAGATCTAGGTCGAAAGGCTCTACGCGGTGTCCCAACGTCTCGCAGAGTTTGGCGGTATCGTGCAGCTTCCCTTTATGTGCATCATCTACGGGATCTCCCGACCAGGCGCTGTCGATCAACCCGATGTTCAAGCGTGGGCACGGGTCTTTGATGCAATCTGTATAGCGAGTGTCCGGCTTGGCAATCTCATAGGGGTCGCCGACGCCAGGACCCGATACGCAATCCAGCAGCGCAGCGGTGTCTCTTATCGAACGACTCACCACAAACTCGATGCCCATGCCGTTGAGTCCGTCGGCTGCATTAGGCCCCATTGGTGTGCGCCCCCGGGTGGGCTTCAAACCGACCAGGCCACAGCAGGCCGCAGGGATGCGGATAGAACCACCGCCATCATTGGCGTGAGCAATGGGTACAACACCGGCGGCGACTGCGGCACTGGAACCGCTACTTGAACCGCCCGTGATGCGCTGATCGTTCCAGGGGTTTCGGGTGGGGCCATTGAATAGGGATTCGCCGGTGACGTTGAAGCTAAATTCTGGTGTGGTCGTTCTACCCAGTGTTACCAGGCCCGCCTGTTTAAAGCGAATCATCAAATCGGAATCGTGCGGTGCGATCATGCCTTCACCCAGACGACTGCCTACCTCACTCTTCACGTTGGCGGCGTTAATCACCGAGTCTTTGATTAAAAAAGGCACGCCAGAAAACGGGCCTGGAAGTGCCGACTCGGGTGCGGGCTGTGGTTCTTCTAGCCATTCAACAATGGCATTGAATTTGGGATTGATAGTGTTTGCGATTTGGCCTGCACACTGCGCAAGCTCGATAGCAGATACGTCTCCCCGCGTCAGCAGTTCGGCGAGGCCGGTCGCGTCCTGCTGTACATAGTCTTCAAGGTTCATGTTCGCGTCCTTATCTTTCCTGTGAGGGTCTGATCTGAAATCTGCAATCGATGAGCAATCCAAGCTCCTACTAATCTAGCGCACCGCAAGGCAAATTCAATGCAATCCGAGGTGATTACTGAGCGGCGAGAGTGGTGCGCTTCGATTAAGCCATTCCATTCCAGGCCCGGCCAGGCCAGGTCAGACAGGTTCGATGGTCTGAACAGGGTGATGCGACGACTGGACTCGGCGGTTCAAATTGTCCTAGTGATAAATCAGCATTCTTACGCATACAGGGATCGCTGTTGCAGCCGATATGGCGTAAGCGTATGCTGTATATACATTGTATACCTGTTGTCTGGTTCGGGATTTCACGGAAGTCCGTGCAGGGAGGGAATTCATCGATGAGCACACCGATACAACGGGTCGCGGGAGTAGGCCCGAAAGCAGAAGAATTGTTGAAGACCATCGGTATTGCATGTGCCGAAGACCTGGCTGTCGCCAGTATCGACCAGGTCGTCAGTGTAAAGGGCTTCGCTGCACTGCGTGCCCGGCGATGTATCACCGCCGCCAGGTCTCTGGTGGGCGGCGAGTCTGCCGGAGTCAGCCTGCCCGTAGGTACTCAGGGCAACAGGACATCTGTAGCCACGCGCGCGGATGAAAGTGCCGCAAAGTCGGGAGGAACTGACGACCAGGAGAAGGCCTGCGCTAAAAGTGTGAAGATGAGCGATAAAAAGAAAGGTCGAAAAAAGAAAGGCCGAAAAGGCAAGAAAGACAAACACGAAAAAGACAAACGCAAGAAAGACAAACGCAAGAAAGGTAAAGGCAAGAAAAACGACGATAAAAAGAGCGGCTCGAAGGGCAAGAAGGGATCTAAGGCAGAGAAATCGTCGAGTAAGAAGAACAAGAAGAAAAAAGACAAAGGCAGTAATAAAGCAAAGAAGTCTGGCGGTAAGTCGTCGAAAAAAAATAAGGGCGATAAGTCTTCAAAGAAAAAAGGAAAAAAGTGAATCAAGACTTGCGCAGGCCAGGGAAAGAAAATCGACAATCGCGATCACTCATGAAGCGTGGTTGACCCTAGCCCCAAAGCTCACTATTGGGGGCAAACACGCTGCCGCCCTCGAATCGTAAGGGATTTTCGTAGTCTTCACTGATGAAAAGCGGGCCGTCCAGGTCTGCATAGCGCGACGCCTGGGCGAGATAGAATGCGGGCGCCATGGCCAGAGACGAGCCCAGCATATTCCCGACCATGATCTCAAAGCCCATGCCGCGGGCCGCTTCTGCCAGTTGCAGCGCTCTGGTCAGTCCACCGCACTTGTCTAGCTTGATATTGATCATGTCGTAGCAAGAACGTAGCCGATTCAGATCATCCAGAGTTTGGCAGGACTCATCTGCACACAGCGCAACTGGACTTCCAAGGGAGTCCAGTGCGGCGTCGTCTTGCGGCGGCAATGGTTGCTCAAGCATGGCAACCTGAGCATCGATTAGCGCAAGCATGGAGGCTTCCAGTACCGGCTTATTCCAAGAGCAGTTTGCGTCGATAACCAATACGGCGTCTGGTCTTGCGGCGCGAATCACTGACACGCGTTCATTGATCAGTTCTGCGTCCAGTTTGAGCTTGAGAATCGGAAAGTCAGTCAGTGATTCGGCTTGAGCTGCCATTTTATCCGGGGTATCCAGGACCAGTGTAATCAGAGCGGGCAGAGGCTTAGCCGGTGATTGATTTAGCAGGTGGGAGACAGAGGTCCCGGAGCATTTTGCACGCAGATCCCATAGCGCGGCATCCATGGCATTGCGTGCGGCTCCCGCTAAAGTGCAGGCGGCGATATCGTCATGGCTGGGTAAGGTATCGAAACGGCTGAGCCAAGTTTCGATGGATGCTGCAACGGATTGTGGTGACTCTTTGTGATAAAACAGCGGCACGCCTTCTCCACGACCCCTATGCCCCTGATCGATCAGCGTTACCCTGACAGCTGCAATCTCCGTCCACTGATAGTTCGCGATCGTAAAAGGGTCACGCATCGGCCAGGATACGGTATCTACGGTAAAGGAAAAGCTGGCGGTCAAGGCAGCTGCTCGTCGAAGGTTACTCCGCTAATGAATTGCAGGAGCGCGGAGGCTGCTACAATATCGTCAGCCACCGATACGATACTGGTTGATCCGGCTCGCTCAAAGTGGGGCAAAAACGCTAGCAGTTCTGCGGGAAGATGTCGCTGAAACTCGACCTCCAGCTTCACAGGTGTTACCGCAGGTTTTGCAGGTTGTTGTGGCAAGCCCTCTACAGCCGCCTGCGCGGCGCTGCGAATAGCCGCGCAACTTGCGATAGGACTTAGCGTGTTTGCCGAGTATCGACCCGTAGCACGTTTGGTTTCGACGGTGAATGCGTGATCACCCAGCGCGGCTTTGGCATACGCAATAAATTGATTGTCACCCGATGCAAAAATCACCGGTACCTCGTAGTGCGCCGCGATGTAGAGGCTTAGCTGCGTTTCGGTCGCCGGTTGATCATTGATACGCAGCGACTTTATCAGCCTGCCTGAGATCGTGTGAGCGAGCACGCCTTCGGCGTGATGAGCGCCGGTGTGGTAGCCGAGCAGAAAAACGCCCGCGGGCGTATCCTGCTCCACCCCTTGCATCATGCCGAGCGGCCTTGGCCAATTGCGAACAATACGCACGTTTACGGGAAAGCGCTCCAACAGCAGGTTTTGGCCGTTGCCATGGGAATCGCTCACGGTCACGCTGGTTGCGCCACCGGCCATTGCGCCTTCGCAGGCGGCGAGTACCTCGTCGGTCATCCACTGGCGGGCCTGCTGATATTCAAAGCCCGACTGTACCGTTTGAGAGGGACTGACCACTCCTGCAACACCTTCTATGTCGGCCGAGATATAAATATGCATAGGTATCCTTGCGCGGTTTTTCTGTGATTCTCGCCAGTGCATACATTAGCTTGGTCGACGTATACAATCCACACACACACAAGCTTGAGAGAATAGAAGGCAACAAACGTGACACTGGGTGAGTTAACCGATTTTTTTTGCGCCGTTGCACCTGCCGCCAGTGCGCTTAATGCCAGTATCAAACTGGACTTCGGCGAGGCGGGCTGCATTGTTATAGACGCGACGCAAGAGCCTGTTGCAGTATCGAATGACCCTGTAGAGGTGGACACCACAATTCATGCGAACTTGGAACG
>JBCDFM010000251.1:0-6393 GCA_039178015.1 Pseudomonadota bacterium | reverse complement strand
TTTCCCCACCGGAATGGTCATACCCAGCGCCGGACAAAATTCCATACCCACTGCGCGGACCGTGTCGAACAGGGTGACATCTTCCACGCCATAGCCGGCGGCACACATCCAGTTGGCAGAGAGTTTCACATCATGCAGGGCGGCAATCGGTGATGCGGCGATATTGGTAATCGCCTCAGCAATGGCCATTCGCCCGGAAGCCGGGCCGTCAATCAGAGCCAGGGGTGTGCGCTCACCCATCGCCATGGCCTCGCCCTGAAAAGAGTCATAGGATACGGTGGTCACTGCGCAATCGGCCACCGGCACCTGCCAGGGGCCAACCATCTGATCCCTGGCGACAAGGCCGGTAATGGTTCTGTCGCCTATGGTGATCAAGAAGTGCTTCGCCGCCACCGCAGGTAGTTTCAGTATCCTGTCGATGGCCTCATCCAAAGGCATCGATAAATCCAGTCCAGCGTGATCGATACGCTGTCGCTGGGTATCGCGCTGCATACGAGGCGGTTTGCCAAACAGAACAGACATAGGTAAGTCTACAGGCGCGTCGCCAAACACTCGATCGCTGACATGCAAATGCGGCTGTTCGGTCGCCTCGCCAACTACTGCGAAAGGGCAGCGCTCTCGATGACAAATCGCTGCAAAGCGTTCAAACGCTTGCGGCTCTACCGCCAGAACATAGCGCTCCTGGCTTTCATTGCACCAGATTTCCAGCGGCGACATTCCCGGCTCCGCATTGGGTACATCCCTGAGCTCAAAGCGTCCGCCACGCGCTCCATCCTTTACCAACTCAGGTAGCGCATTGGATAGACCACCTGCTCCCACGTCGTGTATAAACGCGATGGGGTTGTCGTCACCGAGTTGCCAGCACTGGTCTATCACTTCCTGGCAGCGGCGTTCAATCTCGGGGTTCTGGCGCTGGACAGAAGCAAAATCTAAATCTTCGTGGCTTTCGCCGCTGGACATGGAAGACGCAGCCCCACCGCCTAGCCCAATCAACATGGCTGGTCCGCCAAGCACTATAAGCTTCGCACCCGCCTGAAACTCGCCTTTTTCAACGTGTTCTTCTTTTACATTGCCGTAGCCACCCGCGATCATGATGGGCTTATGGTAGCCGCGCACTTCCATACCGTCGGTGCCCGGCGCTTGAATTTCCAAGCTGCGAAAGTATCCGCACAGATTGGGTCGCCCGTATTCGTTGTTGAAGGCGGCACCGCCTATCGGCCCTTCCAGCATGATATCCAGAGCGGATACGATTCTTTCAGGCTTACCGTAGGGTTGCTCCCAGGGATGAGTGAAGTTCGGGATATTCAGATTGGAGACGGAAAAACCGGTGAGTCCGACCTTGGGTTTTGAGCCACGCCCCACTGCTCCCTCATCGCGAATTTCTCCCCCAGAGCCCGTTCCCGCTCCAGGAAACGGTGCTATCGCCGTGGGATGATTATGCGTTTCCACTTTCATAAGCAGATGAATCTTCTCATGGTTGAAACCGTATTCTCCGGTGTTGGGGTCGGGGTAAAAGCGCCCCCCAAAATGACCTTCAACTACTGCGGCGTTATCTGAGTATGCTGACAGTACACTCTCACCGCCCTGCTCATGCGTATTGCGAATCATGTCAAACAGGGAATGAGGCTGCGGTTGACCATCGATAGTCCAGCTGGCATTGAAGATCTTATGCCGACAGTGCTCCGAGTTGGCCTGGGCGAACATCATCAACTCCACATCCGTGGGATTGCGCGCCAGCTGCAAGAAACTGTCCACCAAATAATCGATTTCATCCTCTGCCAGGGCGAGGCCCAGCGTCTTGTCAGCTGCCACCAGTGCATCGCGACCGCCACCGATAACGTCGACCTGACTCAAAGACCGTGGCTCAGATCGTGAAAAGAGTGCCTGCGCCTCATCAAGGTGATTGAGCACAGCTTCTGTCATGCGATCGTGGAGCAGTGCATCGACAGTGGACTTGGCTGCATCATCCGTCTCTGCAGGCATCAGCAAATACCACGCCACGCCACGCTCCAGTCTGGTCACCTCAGCCAGCCCGCAGTTGTGAGCAATATCAGTAGCCTTGCTCGACCAGGGCGAAATCGTTCCCGGACGCGGGACCACCAGTCGCAGCCAGGCGCCTGCGAGTTTTTCGCCCGCGAGGTTAGTCAGCTGCGGCCCGTATTCCAACAAGCGTTCCAACACCTGAGCGCGCGACGCATTGAGCGGGGAGTTCAGGTCCGCGAAATGGACATGTTCGGCGTGTAGGAGGCGGATTTCAGGGTGGATGGAAGCGAGTTTCTGCGCCATTTTATCGAGCCGAAAGCCTGATAAAAACGGGGCGCCGCGCAAGGTCAGCATGCTACTGCAAACTCCAGAAGGAGGGATAGGAGGACGGGTATTGTACTGCATTTGATTGTTGTAGTTTAAGGTATGCTGAAGAGAATTCGGTCGAGAGCTGCAAACCTGTCAGAATTGATATGCAGCGCTACAACGCCGGCAAGGTTAAGCTCGATGCCTTGCGTAGATTGCAATTTGGCTTAAAAAAGCATGAGGCATGCGCTTTGCCACGCTAAAATTACCCTATGGCAAGCCCACTTGTTAAAGCTATCCCTGCGCTGCTTGTTTGCTGGGGACTCTCTGGAATGCAAGGCTGCAGCGAAACCTCTGATTCCCTACAGCGAATAAAAGAGCTGGGCGAATTGACGGTCATCACGCGCAACAGTCCAACGACCTATTTTTTTGACCGCAACGGGCCTAACGGTATCGAATACGTGCTCGCGGGCATGCTTGCGGACGAAATCGGCGTCGAACTAAAAATCGACACGGCTTACACCCTCAGCGGATTGTTCGAGGCTTTGCGGCGCAATGAAGCGGACATCGCCGCTGCAGGCCTCACGTTAACGGACCAGCGCGTAAACGTATACCCGCATTCATCATCGTATAACAATTTTCTTGGGCAGGTCGTTTATGTCGCCGGTACAAAGCGACCAATTAAAGCTCGCCAGTTGCTGGGCCGGGATATTGTGGTATTGGCTAACTCCAGTCACGCTGCGGCTTTAAAGGCACTCAAGACGGACTCACTGCCCGATCTTGAGTGGCGCGAGATAGCTAGCGCAGACTCGATGGAGATATTGGAATTGCTGGCGACCGGACAAGCGGAACTTGCGCTGATTGACGAACACGAGTTTGAAGCTCAGCGCAGCCTGTACCCGCGGCTGAAGGTTGCCTTCGACCTGGATCAAGGGCAGGAGCAGCAGATGGTTTGGTACTTTGCCCCCGCAGCAGACAATACCGCACTAGAAGCTGTCGTGGATGCGTTCTTTCTCCGACTCGAGGAGGATGGCACCTTGGAGCAATTACGCAATCAGTTCTTTAGACATAACGCGGGGTTTTCCCGAACCAGCTCCTATACGTTTAATCTCAACGTACGCAACCGACTGCCCCAGTATAAAGAACTCATCCAAAAGGTGGCCGCGGAATACCAGCTGGATTGGCGTCTACTTGCGGCGATAGCGTATCAAGAGTCTCATTGGGACCCCCATGCTACTTCGCCAACTGGAGTGCGCGGTATCATGATGTTGACGATACCTACCGCTCAAGAAATCGGTGTCGAGAACCGTCTCGATCCACTGCAAAGCCTGCGCGGTGGCTCTCGCTATTTCAAAGACTTAAAACGCCGCTTGCCAAAGAGTATTGAAGAGCCAGACCGCACGTGGTTTGCGTTGGCCGCCTACAACATCGGTATGGGTCATCTGGAAGACGCCAGGGTAATAACCCAGCGCGAAGGGGGAAACCCCAGCTCCTGGGAGGATGTCTCAGAGCGTCTGCCCCTGCTGCAGAAAAGCGCTTACTACAGCAATACTCGCTATGGCTATGCTCGAGGGGTTGAAGCGGCCACCTACGTCAAAAATATCCGTCACTACTTGAACGCGCTACGTTGGCAGGACATTTCCGACAACAAACCACCCCCGCCATTAAACGTAGATGACTATCTGCCTGAAGTACTGCGCGCGAGTGACCTCTCAGCACTATAGTGTTTGGGGCGGCATGCGTCGTGGTTCTTAGGCATGCGATTCGGCTATCGAATTGCCCACTAACGGCTAGCTAGCGCCTCGCGCGAAAAAAAGCCTGCAAGCGATCGCGGCTATCGTCGGCTAATAGGCCCCCTTGCCAGCTCACCCGATGGTTGAGCCAGGGTTCGTCGAAAAACCGCTCTCGGCTGCAGATAACGCCAGCCTTGGGCTCCTCAGCGGCGAATACAAGTTGCGCAATACGAGCATGCACCATGGCACCGGCACACATAGCACATGGCTCGAGCGTTACATAAAGCGAGACACCGGGTAAGCGATAATTGCCGACGCGACGGGCCGCCGCGCGCAGCGCGATCATCTCAGCGTGCGCGGTGGGATCTGCCGTCGCAATCATCTGGTTCCAGCCTTCACCCAGCAACTCGCCATCGTGTACGACAACTGCGCCTACCGGCACTTCATTTTGCTGTGCCGCTTTGTCCGCCAGCTCAAGGGCGTGCTCCATCCACTGTCTATGTGAATTCAATATATCCTGCTCTGCCATAACGATAATCAAGCCAGTAGGCGTCACCTAAGTTACCGGCACAGGTATCGTTGCCACTCTATGACCGGCGTTATGGTCGCACCAGTACCTGCATCAAACTCATGTCGTGCTCGACTGCGACGAGGCAGCGGGCTCAGAAGTGGCAATTATAGCGTCAGTGAGCTTCCGCTATCGACTTGCCGTGATTGTCAGCGTGGCCGCGTATCGATTTCCATGGCAAGTACCGGGGTACAACCCAAGACCTGGGATCGTCGTATTTCGGCTACCCTGACTGTTATGATAGGTCTGGCCTGGCGCCAGCAACCTACGCCCAACGTGGCAGGATTGACGCAATGAATCCACTCGATATCGTTATGGCTATCACCGACGGCGCCATGGCTGCTATTCCAAGACCTCTGCCACAGCGGGAACAACTGCATGCCTGCCGCATTGTTTCGCACCGCGGGGAGCATGATGGGCACGGCATTAAAGAAAACACCCTTGCTGCCTTCCGGCGCGCTCATGCAGCAGGCGTTTGGGGCATCGAGTTGGATATCCGTTTTACCGCGGATGATGTTCCCGTTATTTGTCATGATCCGGATCTCTATCGCGTATTCGGCCTGCGGTTTGCGGTGGCGGAACACTCTCTCGCGGAGCTGCAGCTGCAGTGCTCGCAGGTGCCAACACTAGCAGCAGTGATTGATGAATTTGGTGGTCATCTACATCTAATGTTGGAAACCAAGTCGGAGGCCTGGCCCAGAGAGCAACGCCGTCAGGCAGTTTTAAGCTCGCTACTGAATGCACTTCAACCGGTGGATGATTTTCATCTATTGAGCCTTGATCAGGACATGTTCCAACGTTTTAGCTTTCTACCGCCTGAATGTATGCTGCCAGTCGCTGAAACCAACATCCGACAGATGAGTGAGATGGCCTTGCAGCGTGGCTATGCAGGCTTAAGCGGTCACTACCTGTTATTGAGCGAGCGTCTCAGAGAGCGCCACGCGACAGCCGGCCAGGCGCTGGGGACAGGATTCCCAAACTCACAAAACTGCTTGAGACGCGAGCTCAATCGGGGTATCGACTGGATATTCAGCAATCACGCCATCAAGCTGGAAAGACTGAGGCAGCAAATGCTGACGCTGCGTAATTGACTCGCTGCCGTATCCCGGTCTTCCTGTGACTGACACTGGCCAACCGAACCTACTCAACATAACCTACCAACTAGTTGCGGGGTGCAATTCGCAGTTTAAGGGTTCAGGGTTCAGGGTTCAGGGTTCAGGGTTCAGGGTTCAGGGTTCAGGGTTCAGGGTTCAGGGTTCAGGGTTCAGGGTTCAGGGTTCAGGGTTAGAAGATATCTTAGACAGCCTGGTCTTTAATAGCTTTTGACGAGACTGCATCGAATCGCTATCAGGTCACACGTAGACGCGAGTTTACGTAAAGGGAGGACATGAACAAATGACAGATTTCGCAATCCGCACGGTGATGGCAGTGTGCGTCATTATCAGTTTCGAAATTGGCGCTGAGGTTGTAGATAGCGCACCAGATCACTTCACATTGCGGTTGGTCGTTGAATCTGAGCTTCCCTCTGAGCAGATCTGGGCTCGCTTGATCGAGCCCTCAACCTGGTGGCAATCGGAACACACCTACTCTGGCAGCGCAGGCAACCTAGGCCTAAATCCCGTCGCAGGCGGAATCTGGCGGGAAGAATGGGAGGGTGGTTCTGTTCAGCACGGCAGGGTGCTGACCGTCCAGGACGGCGAACTGCTTCGACTGTCAGCACCCTTCGGTCCACTGCAGGGGCTGGCAGTACAGGCCGTGTGGACCATAACACTAGCACCCTCAGCAAACGGCACCACAATCACG
>JBCDFM010000250.1:0-6424 GCA_039178015.1 Pseudomonadota bacterium | reverse complement strand
GATGAGTCGGCCCAGCCCACCGACCCCCCTCCAGCCACCACCGAGTCATCAGACAACTTGCTGCGACCCGAGCAGGGCGAAATGCCGTTTGCTGTCGTGATGGGGCAGGCGGTCACGGAGCTGCCAAAAGATCTGTACATCCCTCCGCAGGCGCTGGAAGTGTTTCTCGAGGCGTTCGAGGGGCCGTTGGATCTGCTGCTTTATCTGATCAAACGCCAAAACCTCGATATTCTCGATATCGACGTATCGAAAATCACTGATCAGTATATGCATTACGTGGAGCTCATGGATGCGATGCAGTTTGAGCTCGCCGCGGAATACCTGCTGATGGCGGCCATGCTGGCTGAGATCAAATCTCGAATGCTGCTGCCGCGATCCAGCGAGATCGAGCAGGATGAAGAAGATCCGCGCGCTCAATTGATTCGCCGTCTACAGGAGTATGAGCGATTCAAGAAAGCCGCAGAAGACATTGAAGAGCTGCCCAGGCTGGAGCGCGATACCTGGGTAGGCAGTGCCAAGGTCCCAGATTTGAAGCGCTCGCGACCTGACCCGGAAGTAGACATGCGCGAGCTGCTGGTGGCCCTGGGTGAAGTATTGCGGCGGGCCGATATGTTCGAAAGCCATCATGTGCAGCGGGAAGCGCTTTCAACTAGAGAGAGGATGTCCCAGGTATTGGAGCAGATCTCAGGTCAGCAATTTGTACCCTTCGTCGCGCTGTTTTCAGCCAAAGAGGGGCGTTTGGGCGTGGTAGTGACCTTTCTGGCTGTGATGGAACTTATGAAAGAGTCTCTTGTTGAGATAGTGCAGACAGAGGGTTTTGGCCCCATTCATGTAAAAGCTCGAGCGGAGTAATGAGGCGAAGTTATGTCTGAGATCGGTTTAGTACAGATCATAGAAGGCGCTTTACTTGCGGCTGGCAAGCCTTTGACTGTTGCCCAGATAGGTCAACTATTTGAGGAGAATGAGCGACCCGACAACGCCACCTTGCGCAGTGCGCTCGATGAAGTGTCGGCTCGGTGTGAGGAGCGCGGCTTTGAGCTCCAGGAGGTGTCCAGCGGGTTCAGGTACCAGGTGCGGCAGAGCTTAAGCCCCTGGGTGGCGCGGTTGTGGCAGGAGCGCCCACAGCGGTATTCCCGAGCCCTGTTGGAAACCCTGGCATTGATAGCTTACCGGCAGCCGATCACCCGTGGCGAAATCGAAGAGATTCGAGGCGTAGCGGTCAGCTCAAACATTATTAAAACACTGCATGAGCGAGAGTGGATTCGCGTTGTTGGCCATCGCGACGTGCCCGGTCGGCCGGCAATGTATGCTACTACCCGTCAGTTTTTGGATTACTTCAACCTGAAAACCTTGGATCAATTGCCGGCACTGGCCGACATACGAGATGTTGAGAGCTTGAATGCAGAACTCGGCTTTTCTGAGCAAGGCGCGCAGGTCGAAAACGGCAGTCTGGCTGTTGGCCCAGGGCTGACGGTAGTTGGTGGCACGGACCACGTTGTGCAGTCAGAAGAGGATCTCTCAGCGCGTGAACAGGATATCGAGGTGCTCGCCGCAACTGCTACGGATTTAGCCAATACGGCGGCTGATATGATCGAAGAGGGCGCCGGCATTGATCCCGACAGCGAATCGATAGATGCAGGCTCAAGCGAGGCAAGTGACAGCAGTTCAAACGCGCTAGACGATACTGACTCGATTGCCGCCGGCCCCGACTCTCGAGCTTGACCCCCGGCGACAGAGAGACTCGCCTTGGAAAAAAATCGGTCTGCTGCGCTCCCCCCAGACGGTGAAAAACTGCAGAAAGTGCTGGCCCGGGCCGGTTTGGGATCTCGCCGTGAGATGGAACGCTGGATTGAGCAGGGTCGGGTAGCGGTTGACGGTAAGCCAGCATCATTGGGTGATAGAGTCGATGAACGCTCGAGTATCACGGTGGATGGCCGTGCTGTAGACCCTGCGCCGGCGCACAAGACTCGCTGTATTCTCTACCATAAACCCACCGGACAAGTGTGTTCGCGCAAAGATCCGGAAGGACGCCCCACGGTATTTGATCGCCTGCCCAGGGTAAAAAGCGGTCGCTGGATCTCCATTGGCAGACTCGATTTCAATACCTCTGGCCTGCTGTTGTTCACAACAGATGGTGAGCTTGCTAACGCCCTTATGCACCCTTCCTCCAACATCGAGCGAGAGTATATGGTGCGGGTGATGGGTCGGGTCGATATGGGCATGTTAGAACGCATGGTCGAGGGAGTAATGCTCGATGATGGTATGGCGCGATTTACCGACATTACCGACGCTGGGGGGGAGGGCATCAATCATTGGTTTTACGTCGTACTGATGGAAGGGCGTAACCGAGAGGTGAGACGCCTCTGGGAATCCCAGGGCGTGACGGTATCGCGCCTGAAACGAGTGCGCTATGGCGACGTAGTCATCCCCTCAAAGGTTAAGCAAGGCCAATGGATAGAGTTGCAACGCGCCGAAGTGAAAAGCCTCTACCGACAGGCCGGCCTACCCATGAAAGCAGTGCAGGGCACCACCCCTAAAGAGCGCGAGAGTATGGACAGGCAGTTTCGCAAGCGTAGCGGTACTCAACCCAAAGCCGGCAAGCGTTCTACATCCGCAAGTCGACAGGCTAACCGATCGAAGGCTGGCAATCGCGACCGCACCGCCAGGCCGAAAGCGACGGGTTCGCGTTCCAATAGAACCCATTAGTTGTCCTCGCGCCGATAACTATTGCGCGTCAAAGGCCTGTCCGGTCACACCCTTGCTATCGTCACCCATCAGGTATAGATAGGCTGACATGATGGCCTCGGGGGCGGGATTTGTGCTGGGAACTTCGCCTGGGTAAGCTGCTCGTCGCATCGCGGTATTGGTCGCGCCTGGGTTTAAACTGTTCACTCGTATAGCAGATGTATTTTCGAGCTCGCTCGCCAATACCTGCATGAGTCCTTCTGTCGCAAATTTGGATACTGCGTATGCGCCCCAATATGCTTTTCCTATGCGCCCGACACCCGATGAAGTGAAAATAATGGAAGCCGCATTCGCTTTTTGTAATAGCGGTAGCATATGGCGTGTTAACAGAAACTGGGCATTAACATTAACCTGCATGACATCCATCCAGGCATCATAGCGAGCGCAGTCTATTGGCCGCCGCTCGCCTAATACGCCGGCGTTGTGCAGTAATCCATCCAGGCTCGCGAATTCGTTAGTCAGCTCCTTGGCGAGGACCGCATAGTTGTCCTCACTGGCTTCGCGCAGATCCAGCGTTACAGCCGCCGGTTTCGCGCCGCCTGAGGCCTCAATGTCGTCGTAAAGCTGATCTAGTTTGCTCTGGGTGCGCCCCAGTAGCACGAGGGTGGCACCGTGTGCCGCATAGGCCAGAGCCGCCGCGCGCCCAATTCCGTCGCCGGCACCTGTCACGAGGATAACTTTATCTTGCAGTAAGTCTTGCGGTGCCCGATAACCATCAGGTGTGCGACTGGTTATGACTCTAGACCCCATAGTTATGCCTGCTTATGTGCTTCACGATAGCATCCCGCAGCTGCGTACTGTGCTCTACATAGGCATCTGCATCCCAGGTCTGCGGATCGTCCTCGGGTTCAATATAGCCATAGAGAGCGGCAATTGTATGCATCCCCGCCCGTCGCCCGGCTTCGATATCTCGCGCATGATCTCCCACGAAAATAGAGTGTTGCGGTGTTCTGTCTAATTCCTGACAGTTTCGGATTAAAGATTCCGGATGGGGCTTTCGCGCTTCGACATCTTCCGGACATACCACACTGCCTGGGGGTGGATGGATTGCCAAGTGCGCTAACAGCGCTTCGGTGAGATAGCGCGGTTTATTGGTGGCAATACCCCAAGCAATACCCATGGTCTCCAGCTCTGCCAACAGTTCGGTGATACCATCATACGGGCGGGCAACGGTACCGATCACCTCACTGTACAAGTCCAGAAGACGCAGGCGCTGTTGCTCAAACTCTTCGCTGCCCTCTTCAAGCTTTAGTCCCAGTGCGACTAGACTGCGCGCCCCATTGGATACAGAGGCTCGAATCCGCTGCGCATCCATCGGCGGTAGTCCGTGCTCGGCTCGCAGTGTTTGCACGATCAGTACGAATTCCGCGGCCGTATCAACCAGAGTGCCGTCCAAGTCAAAGATCACGGCAACAGACGGGTAGCTGTGATTGTTCACTCGGGCTTGATCGCGCGCAGCATGTAGTTCACGCTAACGTCGCGCTCGTTTAACCGATATTGTTGCGTTATTGGGTTGTAGGTCAGTCCAGTCATTTCCTGCATCACGAGTCCAGCCTCGCGAATCCACCTGGCCAGTTCCGAAGGCTTGATAAATTTGTTGTAGTCGTGCGTACCTGCGGGCAATAAATTGAGAATATGCTCGGCACCCACTATGGCAAACAGATAGGCCTTTGGGTTGCGATTGATGGTCGAAAAATACAGACTGCCGCCTGGTTTGGTGAGGGCCGCACAGGCGCGCACCACCGAGCCAGGGTCTGGCACGTGCTCCAGCATCTCCAGCGCGCAGACGATATCAAAGCCCTCCGGCTGTTCAGCCGCCAGCGATTCAGCGGTCGTTTGTTGGTAGTGAATATCAAGTTCAGATTCCTGCGCGTGCTGGCGAGCAACAGCCAGAGGTGCTTCGCCCATATCGATACCCATGACCGTGGCGCCACGCTGCGACATAGCCTCGGTTAGGATTCCGCCGCCGCAGCCAACATCCAGCAGTTTTTGACCCGCTACGGCAGAGTGACTGTCTATGAAATTTGCACGCAATGGATTAATTTCATGCAGTGGAGCAAATTCGCCATTGCGATCCCACCATCGAGAGGCTAGGGACGCAAACTTGGCGATCTCGCCACTGTCAACATTGACGCTGTTACTCATTTAGCAAGCTGATCCTGTACCGCAATTCGGTCCCGCCAGGCTCTGGTTCTGGTGGAAAGTGCGGGCAAATCAATGTAGGTGAGTTCGCGATTTTGCATCACCGGTCGTCCACCAATCCAACTGTGGCTAACCTGACTGCCGTTGCAGGCGTATACGAGTTGCGATATTGGGTTGTAAACAGGTTGTGTTTCTGGTCGGCTTAAATCGACTGCGATAATGTCGGCAAGCTTGCCGGGCTCCAGACTGCCAATCTCTTCTTCCAAACTCATCGCCTTAGCGCCATTGATCGTAGCCATCGATAGCGCGCTGGCGGCGGGCAGCACCGAAGCATCCTCTTGTTTGAGCTTCTGCAATAATACGGCTGTCTGCATTTCACCGAACATGTTCAGATCGTTATTACTCGCGGCACTGTCTGTTCCCAGGGACACATTGATACCTTCATCCAGTAGTCGAGCAACCGGGCAGGTCCCCGAGGCGAGCTTCATGTTCGATTGCGGGCAGTGTACGACGTTAGCTCCCGTGGCAGACAGCAATTCAATATCCTGTTCAGCCAGATCTGTCATATGGACACACTGGGTTCTGGGGCCTAATAAGCCGAGACGGTTAAGCGTGGTTAACGGACGCTCACCATGCTGCTCGACTGCAAGTAATACTTCGCCGCGGGTTTCATGCAGGTGTATGTGAACACCAATATCCAACTCGGCGGCCAAGGTCGAAATTTTTTCAAGATTGGGTTCTGAGACAGTATAGGTAGCGTGAGGACCGAAGCAGACCTGAATCAGATCGCTGTGTTTGACCTCATCTCGCAAAGCGAGGCCTTTGCTGATGTACTCGTCTCCATCGCTTGCCCAGGCTGTTGGGAAGTCGAATACGGGAAAGGTGATTTGGCAGCGCATACCGCTTGTTTGCGCGACCTCTGCACAGGTCTCGGGAAAGAAGTACATATCGCTGAATGTGGTAGTGCCGCTGCGCAGCATTTCAGCGATAGCCAGTTCTACGCCATCTCGAATAAAGTCGACATTGACGTGCGCGGCCTCTGCCGGCCAGATATGTTCTTCCAGCCATGGCATAAGCGGCAGGTCGTCAGCATAACCCCGCAACAGTGTCATCGCTGCGTGGCCATGGCCGTTTATAAGTCCGGGCAAAAGCACGTGCCCGGGCAGTTCAAGCGCGTCAGTTGCGGTGAGATTTATTGCCTCTTCGCGTGGCAGGATCGCGCTGATCTTGCTGCCGGTTATTGCCAGACTATGTTTTTCCAGCACGGCGCCTTCAGGGACAACGGGTACTATCCAATCCGGGTGCAGGATAATGTCGTGACTTTCTGTATCGCTGTTCATACCATGCCCTGCGCAGATGCATCTGCGCGTGAGAGTAACGTAATTCGATAGCGAGTGCCGCGAAACGCGCGTGCAGCGCTCGTTTCTCGGCCAGCGCCGAAGTATAACCCCAAACACCTGGGAGCAGTCCTGTTAGTAGCGAATTCCCCCAAAATAATGGTGATATCTGCCCATATTCCGTATAATTTGCGGCTTGT
>JBCDFM010000249.1:0-6444 GCA_039178015.1 Pseudomonadota bacterium | reverse complement strand
TGCAGCTGTGCTCGGGCGCGTACTTGCGTACATTGGGCCTTGTATAATGCGCGCTGAGCTTATACTAACGATTTTATGTCGCGAGAGTTCTAAGCCATTAAGCCAGTGTCAGTCGACGTAATGATTACCCAGCACACCCCTGAAACCAGTGCAGCTGCTTTTGTTAAACTGAATGCCGCTGATCAGAAAATTGTTTTTAGCAATGCAGCAACATGTGCTTTATTGGGAAGCACGGAAAGTGATCTGATCGGTGCTCACTGGCGTCAAGCGCTCGGCGTCGTGAGTCAACCGGAGCAGGCCCTGAGTCGGGTGATCAGCGCTGGAGTGCGTTCCGTTATCCCCCCTACTTTACTTCGGCCCAGTTCTGCCACGGAAATGGTGGTAGGCGGTTATTTTTACCCGGAGCAGGACGCCGGCCAGAAACAACTTGTGATGTTGCTTTTTCGCCTCGGCGTGGATCGAGATCAGTTGTTTTCGAGACCAGTGGGTAACTCGGATGTACTTGCCGTTCTCGGACTGGAAAGCTCCGGAGACGAGCAGTGGCAAGCCGCCGATATGGCGAGGCGAATGGTCGACATTCGCTTTGGTCTGCAGCAGATTGTTCCTGTGAAGGAGGACGTAGGCATGCCGCGCGGTTCGACCATCCCTATCGCCCTAAGGGACGTGCTGTTGGAGGATAGTCATGACATCAGTGCCGCAATCCTTTCCCACCTGACTCCACTATTACGAGGCCAGGCTAAAATCCGCATCGGGTTAGCGCAGGGTGATGAGAAGTCGAGCCCCATGCTTGCTCTCATCGCTGCTAATAACGCGCTGCTGCGTATGCAGAGAACCGCGACGGATGACTTTGTCGCAACCTCGAGTCAAGACGATGTCTTGTTTTTAGGCACAACCGCCATTTCCACGGATGGCATATTCAGTGAAGACGACGCACCAGGTGCTCAAGATTATCTCGGCGCTCTCTCGGAACTCGATTTTGACCCCCTGCACAGTCTTCAGTATCTCAACAACGTAGTTGAGATCACGCTGCAACAGAAAGACGTGATTGCTGCCGCAGTTTATCGGAGACGTTTTGATGACAGCTATGAGTATGTCACCGGTGGACTGCACAATGCAGGAGGCACTACGAGCACGGCGCGCAGCGACAGGCAGCTACCCCGGGCGTTGCGACAGGCTGCGCAAAAAGTTGTTCTGGACAAGTTGCAGTCACTGGATCATATGCCTTTTGATCGGTTCAAATGCGCGGTTTTTGCGTTGCGTTTCTATGAACGGGTACTGGGCTTTGTCGTATTGCAGTACGCACCGGAGTGCACGTCTGTCGAAGACGGGTTTGCCCTTGGTGTAACTGCGCTGCACCACCTAAGCACCGAGTTGTCACTCGCGGCGGATTGGCGACAGAGCGGAGAGGGCACTTCACAGACAGGCTCGGTTGTTCCGCTGAAACCCATCGAGCAGCGCATAGACGGCTATGTGGGCGACAACATGGAAGGTGCCATTGATCAGGCGATCTTCTTGGCGCAACTGGACGTACCCGTCGCGATAATCGGACCTCGAGGTACCGGCAAACTCTACGTAGCAAAGGTGATACACCAGGAGTCGGGCGCCCTGCCAGAGAAGCTGACAGCCATTGACTGTCGGGAGTTTCGTGGCAAGAAAGATGCATTGTCGCGTATCTCACGAGAGCTGGAACGTTCGAGGGGAAAAACTCTGGTGTTCAAGTCGCCCCACCTAATGAACTCAGAAGTACAGCTAAAACTGGCTCGGCAGGTCGCCACGCGCGTGCTAGCGGACAGTAACCCGCCACGCTATCTTCCTGCCAGTCGAATTATTGGACTGTTTCCCGACAGTCTTGAAGACCTGGTCAGGCGCGGCGAACTGCACGAAAAACTGGCAAGCGCATTCGGTGCTTTTCCGATCAGAGTGCCTCCGATAAAAGATCGCAAGCGAGCTGTATTGCGTTGGGCCTATAAAATTCTCTCTCAGGAGGGCGAACGTCGCGATCGGAAACTGACTGGCTTCACTCCGGATGCCGAACAGGCCTTGTTGGGCCATGAATGGCCGGGGAACATCAGCGAGATGCGCCAGTGCATCGTAACTGCCTTGGATCGCACAGACAAAGAGTGGCTTACCCCTGTGGATCTGGGGTTATTCAAAGGCCTGTCACCGGCTGGCGGTGGCGATACCGAAAAGCGGGCCTATCTGCAGGTCGCGGTAGAGTCTCCCGCGGAGGATGCGCAATACGTACCCACCACGCTGGAAGAACTAAGCGTTGCGTTGGGTGAAGCATTGCATCGCCTGCGCGAGATGGACGCGGTGCTGCCGCTTGGTGCCTGGCTGGATGACGAAGTTGTGTTGGCGGTATACGATCGCTATCGGGAAAATATGCGTGCGGCGGCAGATTTTCTGCATACCAAGCCGCGCAACCTGAGCCGATGGCTGCCAAAAATCCAATCCAGAGAGCGCGATCGAGACGAGAGCTCGCTCTGGCAATCTCCGCAGAAGTTGATTCGACGCTGGCTTAGGGAGGCGCCGCCGATGGAAAAGTCGCCGCAACGGCAGGTGCAGGACATTTTGCTATCACATGTCGTGAGCCAATGTGCGGACTTGGGTGTTGCAGAGCGGGCAGGAATTATGGCCGTATCGACACCAACTTACCAAAAGCGTGTCCAAGAATTGTCCCAATAGTGTAAGGAGAAAGGGCTAACCATGAACGATAGCAGGGAAGATGATGCACTGGTGCGCAAGAAAACCGTGCAGCAATATGCTGAAGAATATGAGCGTATGGCAGATAGTCAACCGCCCCTGTGTTTGGGGTTCTCTGCCCGCCTGAATATGCTGTGGGATTTGGCCGGTGCAGCGCCTTCGCAAACCGACGGGCGAGTGTTGGGTGTGATGGGCATTAACAGCGATTGGCGGGAATCTGACGTGCGCAACTGGCTGCAAAAGGATGTCCTGCCACCCAGGCAAGACTTGCACAATATGGTGAAGTTTCTGGTCGCGCAGCTAGATCACAAGCAAGATCCACGTCGATGGGAGGCGTTCTTAATTTACGGTTCGCCCATCGTCGCCTCGCCGATCAGCGATAGTATGTACCGGGAGGATAAAACCCGCCGTGAAATCGCGTCAATGATTTTTGCACAGCTCACCGCAGAATATGCGATTGCGCCGTCTGCCTATGACGCAGACAAGGTATTTCAGCGCTGTTTGACTCTGATGCAAAAGTTCAATATTTACGAACTACAGGATTTTCAGCCTGGCCACTTGGAGCCATTTCGCAACTATATGTTTCCAGCTAAATAGCCGCTCCCTGGGCGCTTTCTGCGGCCCTCATTGAGTCCCCTGAGACTCTTCCTGCTCCCCCATGACCACCGCGTGATGACCAGTCTGAGAAAGCCAAATATACGACGCTCAAGCTGATTCATTTCCCTATGCCGGGAAAAACTTCAGTTTCTCCAGAAATGTCCAGTTTTTCCTTGCTGGCTCAAGCCCTTGGCGGAAATACTGTCGCTGCAAACAAGTCGTGATGCGCGTCACGAGACTGGACATTAGCTGGGGAAGAAAATGACTGATCAACATGAAGAGCTCGATATTTCGGGTGTGAAAATCGCGATAGTGGACGATGCAAAAACGATCCGCATGATGATGTCTCACACGCTGAAGGGGATGGGATGTGAGGTGGAATGTGCGGAAGATGGCTACAAGGCCCTGGGCATGCTGCGTCGCTTCAAGCCCGATTTGATTTTTCTGGATATCACTATGCCAGAGCTGGACGGCTACCAGACCTGCACATTGATCCGCAACGCGGAAGATACTCGCAACACGCCGGTGGTTATGCTTTCTTCATCCGACGGTATTTTTGATATCGCTAAAGGCCAGGCTCGTGGCGCTACCGCCCACGTCACCAAGATTCCCCCAGAATCTGTGCTGCGCCAGCTGATACATAAACACACCAGTAAGCGCAAGGCTGCATAGACCATGTCCAGCATTGCCAGTCAGGCTATTTTGTCGCTGCAGCGGGACTACGCGAAACATGGCGTTGATACCCCGGAGCTTGCCAGCGCTCCCATGACGTGGATGGGTACATCACTGAGTATTGCTGGCGTTCCCCTGCTGGTCGGTGATGGTGAGATTGACGAAATTGTAGAGACGCCAGCGGTCACCGCGATTCCAGGTGCTAAACACTGGGTGATGGGGGTGGCATCGTACATGGGCGGTTTGCTGCCCATTATTAGCGGCGACGCCTTCTTTCGTGGCCGACCTTACGCCGGTCGCGTACGGGATTTTTGCATGGTGATCAGGAAGCCCGGCTTTTACTTTGGTGTCACCCTGAGCGATGTCGAGCGAGATATGAAATTTCCGCTGGAAGAGCGAGACATGGAGCACCCTGTCGATGAAGACTTTATTGATTACACGCTGGGCGGTTTTAGAGATGGAGAGCGGTTTTTAGCGGTGCTTGACATAGAAAAATGGGTAGCCGATAGCGAGCTGGCGAGTGCTGCGGCGATTGCAGCTGAGGGCGCGGCAAATGACTAGCGTCGCCATGATAATCCGCCGATCGCTGCTATGCATATTACTGCCCTTTGCAACATCCCTGGCTGTGATAGGCAGCGAAGCCAATGCTGCAGCGAGTGTTGGCAAGATTGACGAGCAAAGCCAGAAGGCCATCGCCGCGCTGGCACTTATCGCGGGGCAGATCGAAAACAGCGCAGAGCTCACCGCCAGTGGCGAGGCTTCCAGTTTTTCCGCGCTGGCGAGCGAGATCAGCGACTTTGATCGAGAGCGGGAAATGGTCAATGCTAATTTGTTGGCTGACCAGCTAAGTCGCGTCAATGTGGCCTGGCAACCAGTGAAACGCGCTGCCCAAAAACTGATAGAGCTCGAACAGCCTGTGGCCGAAGCCTATCGCACAGCAGTGTTGTACAACGAAGGTATGCCAGTGATGCAGCGCGAGTTCTCTGCGGTTGCCAGAATCATAGAGGATTATGAGTACGTAGGGGCCACTGAAGAAGCGGCGCAAGAAAATCTTACGCTGAATGAAAATATCCAGCAGAACATCAACGCTCTTGTAGTGGGAGCGGCGGGTTCTGAACAGCTCGCAGATGAGCTTTTATCCGATACTGCTGCGCTGCTAGGCAACATCAATGCATTACAGGCTGGTGATCTGCTCCGCGGGATAGCACAAGTGGAGCAACGCATCGCAGTTGAAGCACTGGGTTCTGCATCGCGCAGGCTGGCCACGCTGTCGGGATCTATCGAAAAACTAGCGCGCGCAGCCGATCAGTTGCAAGAAGCGACCATCGCGAGATCGAATCTAGCAGAATCAGCGGGAGCGCTACAGGCATCTCTTATTGAACTTAAAAACGCTGCGGATCAGTTTGCAGTAGCCGGGGAAGGGGAAAACATCATGATGACTTATATTGCTTTTGGCGTCGCTGCACTGGCGATCGCGTTGTTAATCGCTCAGTTTCTGTTGGGGCGACGCAGAACGCAGCAGACTAAGGAAGGGCTTGTTGAGATAAAAACCGCTTTGTACGAGATGTCCCAGGGTAATTTCAATGTGACGGTATCTGAAGACAATGCCGCGACCGCTGATTTTGCCCGACAATTTAACTCCTCCTGTAAACGGCAGCGTGAGCTTGTCAAAGATATCTACGGACCGTTTGAGCAGTCGGTTGACGAGATCAATAAGATTGGTATCTCGGCGAAAGGGCTGGTCGAGAAAGGAAAAGAACTTACCCAGTCCGTTAGCGAATCCATCTCAGCGACAACGGAGATGGTGAGAACAAGTGAGGAGATCAAGAAGTCCACTGGCGAAGCGGCCAGAACGTCAGATCGAAACTGCCAGGAGGTTGCTCAGGGTTACGGGTTGACTAAGGATATGTCGAAAGCGTCTGTGGATGTACGGGAGTCTGTACAGTCGACCTCTAAATCAGCCAAACGGCAAAGCGAACTCATCCAGTCCGTTACAGCCGCTGCTGAGTACATTCAAGCGCTGAATACCAAGATTTCTGTCGTAGCCATCAACACCCGTATTGAAGCGGAGAAAGCAGGTGAGTACGGTCGGCCGTTTCTGGGGATTGCGGAGGCTATCGCCGATCTGCTGCGTGAGGCGCAGGATGAGGGCCGTAAGATTATCTCCGAGGTTCGCATGCTACAGAATATGTCAGCAGAAAATCTCTCTAGCATGGAAAACACGGTGGGAACCGTGGTGACGATATTGGAGTACATCGAGCGACTCGATAGCTCCCTGGAGGAAATCAACTCAGGCTCTGCAGCGATCAGTTCCATTATTCGATCAGTTGATGAGGCTGCAGGCAAGTCGGCTGTTAGCGCTCTTCACATGAATAGTTCCATGACACAGATGCGAGAGCGTAACGAAGAGATAGGCACGTTCAGCGAATCCACCCGGGTAGGTGTTGGCAGACTCCAGAAGTCTATGCGTGA
>JBCDFM010000248.1:0-6453 GCA_039178015.1 Pseudomonadota bacterium | reverse complement strand
CTCTACAAGGCGCCCATAGTCTTCCACATTGCCAGACTCAGGGTTGGTGTCATGCTCGTGCAGCCAGACGCGAATATTCCCCGAGATGCTGCCGAAAATACCGATCTCCTCTCGCCACGCTTCGTTTGTAGATACAACCTGCTCCCGCACTATCTCGTCTACCGGCACGGAAAAGGGCTCATCCAATGTCTGACCGCCGGCGGACCACGCGCCTATCTCATGGGCCAGCACGGCGATGGTGCCAGTGAGCACCACGACGTAAAGAAACAACCCTAGCACCGTGCCAGACCAGCCGTGCACAGCAAGTAGACGCTGGGTGCGTGCCTGCGACAATTCGATCATGCTGCCCCTCCTGACTGCATCGCTGAGAGCATTTTCATAATGCCCAGCACCACAGGAACGCCGTTGGCAAAAAATAAGATAAGAAACAGAACAGAAGCTCGCTTTAGGTTCTCTTCGAGCAAGACATACGTGACGAGAGCAACCCAAATGGCGGGAAAGAGAAGCACCGAAAATGCAAGGTGATTTACATTGCCTGCGCCCTTGGGCATCCACATTGGCATGCTCGCCATGATCAGTACAGAGACGATAAATGCTAGCGGGCCCGCAAGTATCCAACGCGCGATCAGCCGGCGGCGCTGCCGTCTCTCTTCGGCCAGTTCCTCCGCTTGATCACCTGCTACGCCAAAGGGTATTGGTTTGGATTGCGCCCTGCTCATTGCTTCCTGCAACCTTGCTCCATTGCATACATTATAAAAGTTGGATGAAATTTATACTACAGCTCAGCCACAATCGAACAAGCGGGCCGGCATCTCGAGCGTGTCTGGGCCGATCTGTCTGCGCTACGCGGTCAATCGAGACCAGCTTGCACCAAAGAAGGAGACAGTGAGCTAGTTTATTCGCAGCAGCAAAAACAAGAAGTCCGCTTCAGAATCGTGCGGTTAAGCTAACACCCCAGGTAAAGGGTTGGCCGGGTGTAACTGTATTCTCAATCGGATTTTCCCGACGATTGGTAAAATACTCTTCGTCCAGCGCGTTCTGAGCATAAACCGTAAATGTGTAGCGCGTATTTTCCAGCCCCGTTCTCAGATTTAATAACTCATAGGAAGGCTGTCGCTCGATCACATTGTTGTCGTTGCGACCCTCCTGACTGCTGCGATAGCTGTATTCCGCACGAAAAAACACATCGTAGTCGCGCCATACCGGCAGCCGGTAATCGCCTATCCAGCTGAATGACAGCTCGGGGGCGTAAGGCAGCGTATTCCCTGTGAGATCCCCTTCAGGTGTATTCTTGAAATCGGTGTACTCAGAATCAAGCAGCCCAAGGCGCCAATCTAACGTTAAGCCATCGAGTGGATACCAGATCAACTCGAGCTCGGCGCCAGAGATTTCAGCGGCCCCCGCGTTTTGGACGAGTGTATTCAGATTCAGAGGCGGCAAAAAAAACACAGACTGGATATCCTCCCACTCGGTGTAGAACACGGTCGCACGTGCAAGCAGGCTGTCGTCAAAAAAGCCCGCATTTACACCTGTCTCATACGTCCACGCGGTTTCAGCGCCATACTCGCTGGTGGACTGTTGCTCGGTCATGTCATCGATAAAGAAAATGTCGAAGCCCCCGGGCTTATACCCCTTCGCTGCGGTTGCATACCAGAGAGTCGACGCGTTAATTTGGTAGCTCAGGCCAATCTTGGGTGTGAACTCATCAAAATCACCTTCAAAGGATTCGCCCGCTGGGTTCACAAGTTTCACATCATCTTCACTGTAGCGAGCGCCCAAGGTAAGCGTTAGAGCGTCTGTCAGATCAATATCCGTCTCGCCAAATACGGCACTATTTTTAATTTTGCCGTTGGAAACGGTGCGCTGGGTAAGTGAAGGATTGTCTCGAGGACCAAACAGAATACTAAAATCATTGTCGTCTTCCGTCTCCGCGTAATAGAGGCCAACTGTCCACATCCAGGTGGCCGACTGATCGTTGGACTGCAGGCGGAGCTCTTGTGAAAACGTGTCTTGCTTTGTCACGGCATCGACTGTGACGATATCAAAGGGGCTGCCGTCGCTGTCGAACCCTTCGGGTCGATCAAATCGGTTATAAGCGGAAAGCGAAATCAGATCGATGCTCCCAAGAGTATAAGCCAGTTTCATACTATAGAGTTCACTATCGATCTTGTTGGTCGGCATGTAGCCCAGCGAACTGACCAGATTGCCAGCATCGAAGTCGGACTCGCCAATGCTTTGCAAGCCGTCGAATTTGGTGACATTGCGCATGGCGGCGATATCGAGCAGCAAATCGTCCACGGGCTGAGCTCGCAAGGCGACTCTGCCGCCAACTGCGTTATTACCAAAGCTGTCATTCAGATGCGGATTGTCTATGAACCCGTCAGACTCCCTTCCTATACCTGATACAAGTAATGCCACTCGCTCCGAGACCGGAATATTGAGATGGCCATGACCGTAGTAGGTATCGTACCGCTCGACACCCAGAGTGACCCGAGCACCGAACTCGTCTGTTTGGGGTTTTCGCGACACGAGATTAATAGCACCGCCAATGGTATTGCGACCAAAGAGCGTACCTTGCGGACCGCGCAGCACTTCGATTCGCTCCAGCTCTATCAGAGCCATATCGTTTTGCCGTAAACCCCCCGTGGGATTCAGGCTGATTTGATCCATGTAGTACCCGACCGCGGTGCCTGTACCCCCGACGTTTTCGTCTGATACACCGCGAAGGGACAGTATCGTACGAGAGCGGTTGCCGTTATTCTGAAAGCTGAAATTAGGGGTTTGTACGGCGTAGTCGGACAGGCGTTCGATGTTGGAGCGCAAGATGTCCTTATCATTGAACACAGTGACGCTCATGGGTATCTCCTGCAATAGCTCTTCTCGTTTGCGGGCAGTCACGATAATTTCTTCAATCCGGCGGGCGCTGGATTCAGGGCGCTCAGGGTTGCCACTCGCGCGTATTACAAAGTTATCGCCATTGACAAGCTCCAACACCAGGCCCGTACCGCGCAGCATCTCACGCAGCGCAGCGCCGGCGTCACGGGTGCCACTGACCGCATTGCTGCCTATACCGCGAATCGCATTGGCATCGGCGGATACCTGCTTGCGCGTAGTCTCACTGAATTCGACCAATGCATCTGACAGGGGTTGAGCAGCAATATCAAACTCATAGGTACTAGTCTGATCGCTGGTCTGCGCCTGCGCCAATGTGGCGGTAAGCAGTCCCACTGTCAGGCAGCTCCAATTATCCCTACAGAAAATACGTCTAATCGCCCCAATCACACTACCGCTCCCATTACCGTAATTGCGCCATTACCGGCTCCCTCAATTGTTAGACGGGCGCCACGGTAGATAACCGCCGATTTTCTTACGGGAGAGGTATTTGTAACGTTGGGGATAAACGCAGCGTGCGTTTGCCGATCAAGTTCGCGTCTAACTGATGAGTATGCGCGATGGACAGCAGCGCATCATCTGCCCGCTCAATAAAGAAAATGCCAGATACGCGCCCCAAGTGCCCGCTGATCGCACTCGTATCGAGCTCAAACTGGCTATACGGTTCAATGTCAGCCAGTGCATCAAGCAACGGCCTATCGTCAAATACCAGCATACCGTCACGCCATCGACCCATCGCGTTCACCGGCCTCTGCAGTACAGAACCAATGACGTTATCCTCGATACCAACGGCTTGAGCACCCTTCAAAACAACGGATTCTGCGATTTGATTGCTTACGATTACCTGGCCTTCAATTACTGCAATTTCAACAGAATCTCGCTGCTGCATGTCCACCACAAACTCTGTGCCAGTAACGCGCGTCTCAGTGCCGTTAGCGCTGACAATAAACGGCCGGCCTGCATCAGAGATTACCTTGAAAGCAGCAACACCCCGAGTTAACACCATACGTCTGGTGGTGGCTGTAAATCGTATTTCTATCGCGCTGTCCCAGCCCAGCCAGAGGGTAGAGCCATCGCTCAAGGTCTCCTCTCGCTGTTCCCGCAACCGAGTTTGTAACAGTGTTTCCATGGTGTTTGCTTCGGTAAGACGCACAACAGAAGCGGGGGAATCTGTAACGGGTGTAGAGACTAATAACCCCAACGCGGCCAGCCCTACCAACAGCACAACTGACGCCAGAGCAGCAGGTCGCTCGGCCACTTGTAGCCACATTAGCTGCAGCTTCAATGCAGCACGCCTCACACTGCCCGTGTGTGGACGCTGGGCCTGACGTGATAATGCGACCAGCTTGATTGCCGATTCCAGTGCAGCTGCATGCGCGGGTGACCGGGCACGAAAGGCGTTTTGCGCTGAAACGCTATCACTGCTGTTAAGCGCAGGGAAGGCCTCCAATAGCGCAAAGGCTTCGCGCTCCAGTGCAAATTGATCAGGATCAGATGGGGTGTTTACCATGGGTTGCCCGATACAGCTTTTCCGCTTTTATATAATAGACGGGTAGCATGCTACGCGACCGTAAGATCGCCAGCTAGTCAGCTGCAAAGAAGGGCTCAATCTGTCGCAGGCAGTAGCGCCGGGCTTTTGCCAATCGCTTTTCCACGGTTGACAGTTTAAGGTTGAACTCAGTCGCAATGTCCGCCCGTGGACACTGCTCAATGTAGGCTCTAACGAATAGCTCTTGATCAATCGAGTTGAGCTCATTGATCGCCTGCTGCAATGCCATAAGTGCCTGCTGCCCCGCTAGCATGCGCTCCGGATCGAGGTGCTCCACCGTCGACGCCTGCTCGGCAAATGCCTGTTCATACTCACACCGCGTTGCCTGCGCACGAACGCTGTCGATTGCGGCATTACGCAGCATCGCAAACAGGTATCCGTCCGAAGGAACCGTATCCGCTTTGGCCAATTTTTCGGAAACGGCTTGCATGCTCTCATCGGCTAACTCTCGGGAACCCACAAGTCGCTGCAGTTTGGGTCGGTGGGCTAACAAACTTGACCACACGGATAGCGTATTTGTAGTCATAAAGGGGGTCCAAAACCGCTCGGAATCAAATACTAACGCGAATCATTCCTATTGGCTATGGGTAGCACTGCGTTGCGCAGTCCTATCAAAAACCGTGCCAAAATGGGAACTAAAGGCTAGCCTCCTCGAGGCGATCATTATCGGGCGCAGGTGCGGACGACAGCGCTGCGATGCGCGCGTACAGCGAATCGTCCATATCAAAGTCAATCGCCTGCAGCGATGGCTTGAGTTGTTCTAAGGATTTCGCTGAGATAATCGGACCCCAAACGCCGGCATGTCGCGCTGTCCACGCCACTGCGAGCGTTGCAGGGTGAACCCCGGTTTCTGCGGCCAGGGCGACCAGCGCCTCGGCGGTTTCATACATCCATCGGGGCGCATAGCGACTGGCATACATTTTGTTCTCTTGCAGCCGACCCGTCTCTCCGCGACTGTATTTACCCGTCAGCAGACCTCCGCCAAGAGGAGAATAAGGGCAGACGATTAACTCTTCGCTGATTGCCATGGGCAGTACCTCAACCTCTACCTGCCGCTTCACCAGGTTGTACATCGGCTGTAGGACGCGGATATCGATCTCCATCTCGTAAGCAATGTGTCGCGCTTTCATGACTTTCCACGCTGCAAAGTTAGACAAGCCGAGCATGCGAGCCTGGCCAGAATGAATATATTTTCCAACGGCTTCAATTTGCAGTTGTAGCGGGGTCACCGGATCCCACTGATGAACATACAACAGATCAACCCGATCAAGGCCCAGTCGCCGGAGACTTTGCGGCACTTCCTCATCGACGACTTCAGGTAACAGACGCTTGTGTGAACCCGTCTTGGTCGCGATAAATATGTCCTCTCTCTCCTTCGCCACTAGACGCCCGAGGATGGTCTCCGATTTACCGCCGGTATAAACATTGGCAGTATCAAAAAAATTGATCCCCGCTTCACGGCAGGCCGCGTACATAGTTGCGCTGGCGCTCTCATCGGCGCCCTCTCCAAACTGCATGGTGCCAAAGCTGTAGCGGCTCACGGCGTCACCTGAGAGTGTGCTTAGTACCACGACTTGTCCTCTTCTGCTTTAGAGATTGCCCTTTGCATGTCCTGCCAAGATTCGCACTGGGCAAACCCCAGCGTGTTCGTCATTATAGAGGGAATAACGAATGTCGGTAGCCAAAGCCTCAACGTGAACAAACCCAACGCGAGCTGCACGCCCATGGTTGTTACGCAGGAGCGGAAATAGCATGATCATAGCCACCGCAGGGCATGTTGATCACGGAAAGACTGCTTTAATCAAGCAGCTCACTGGCGTCGATACCGATAGACTGGCAGAAGAACAACGGCGCGGACTCTCGATTAACCTCGGCTACGCCTATTTGCCAACGCCCGACGGCATGCCGCTCGGCTTCATCGATGTGCCAGGTCACAGGCGCTTTATCAACACTATGATTGCAGGCATCAGCGGCATTGATATGGGCATGCTGCTGGTGGCAGCGGACGACGG
>JBCDFM010000247.1:0-6475 GCA_039178015.1 Pseudomonadota bacterium | reverse complement strand
GCTCAAATTGATCTTTATACTTTGCGCGCAATGCCATCACCGGAGCCATGTTGACCTCGTTAAAAGTCGTGAGCATGGCGGTTTCCTGGGTGGCATCTAACAGCCGCTCAGCGATTTTGGCTCGCATTCGCGTCATCGGAACACGCTTTTCCACACGCTCACTCGACGGCCCCAGGGGTGCTTCAGTTATGCTCGCGACAGGGGCAGGACCAGCCGGCACTGCGGTATCCTCTTTATCTTCAACATGCCTGAGAACATCTTCTTTGGTAATGCGACCACCTTTTCCCGAACCCTGAATACGATTCGCGTCCAGCTGGTGCTCTTCAATCAGCTGCCTCGCAGCAGGTCCAAGCTGAGGGGCAGTATCCGCGCTCGGGATGTCTGAGGGAGCGGGCGCAGGAGCGTGTGCAGGCGCCGGCTCAGCAGTGGGCACGCCAGCACCCTCTTTTAGTGTCGCTAGCAGTTGCTCACTCTCTACCGTGTCACCCTCATTGGCTAGTATTTCCACGATAACGCCATCCTCCGGCGCTAACACTTCCATCACAACCTTGTCGGTTTCGATCTCGACAATTAGCTCATCGCGAGCAACGTTGTCCCCTACCCCTTTATGCCAGGCGGCAATTTCCCCGTCGGCCACCGATTCCGGGAATGCTGGCGCTTTAATTTCAGTACCCATTGTGCGTCCTTGTTTACTTAATTTCCGCTTTCGCTGGTCTCTGCCAGGGCGGTGTTGATGAATGCTTCCTGCTGTGCGACATGCAGCGCCGTATAGCCGGCTGCGGGTGCAGCGGATGAGTCTCGACCTACGTAACGCAGATAGACATCTTTTTTATGCTGATAAATCATGCGGCGCATATGATGTTGGCTGGAGTACCATGCTCCCTGGTTCATCGGCTCTTCCTGACACCAGACGACGTCGTTGAGTCCTGTATAGGCTGCGAGAATCGCCTGCAGTTCCTCTTCAGGAAAGGGATAGAGCTGCTCTAAACGCAAGATAGCAATATCCTCAATAGCACGGTCTCGTCTGGCTGCGCGCAGATCATAAAACACTTTGCCGCTGCACAAAATAACGCGTTTCACGGCGGCCTTGTCCAGGTCATCTGTTTCGTCGAGCACATTGTAAAATCTGCCGCCGGCGAGTTCATCGATCGTGGATACTGCTTCTTTATGACGCAGTAAACTTTTTGGCGACATCACAATCAATGGTTTGCGTAGCGGTCGAATCGCCTGACGTCGCAACATGTGAAAAACCTGCGCCGGTGTCGTCGGTATGCAAATCTGGATATTGTGCTCGGCACACAGCTGCATGAAGCGTTCCAGACGCGCCGATGAATGCTCCGGCCCCTGGCCTTCGTAGCCATGTGGCAATAGCATGGTCAAGCCACTGAGGCGCTGCCATTTGTGCTCGCCGCTGGTAATGAACTGGTCAATCACGACCTGTGCACCATTGGCAAAATCGCCGAACTGGGCTTCCCAAATCACCAGTCCCTGAGGCATGGTTGTCGAATAACCGTATTCGAATGCGAGTACAGCTTCTTCAGACAGAAGCGAGTCATAGATTTTGAAGCGTGCCTGCTGGCTGTCAAGATTCTGCAGAGGTCGATAGGTCTTACCGGTTTTCTTGTTGTGCAGTACGGCGTGTCGATGAGAAAACGTGCCCCGCCCTACGTCCTGACCCGTAAGACGCACGGGATACCCTTGTTTTAGTAAGGTAGCGTAGGCTAAGGTTTCGGCGAATCCCCAATTTAATGGCATAGCACCTCTGGCCATCTTGCGACGGTCTTCGAGAATTTTCGCTACCTGTCTTTGCAGCGGAAAATTATCGGGTGGCACATTGGACCGGTAGCCCAGCTCTTGCAGTTCGTTAATATCGACCGTGGTGTCGACCTCCATCGTCCAGTGATGATCGAGGTAGGGAGACCAGTCCACAAACAAAGAGGCATTCGGCTCTGAGACAAGCGAGCTCACCATGGGCTCGCCGCGATCGAGCGAGTCGCGATAACGCTCGACCATAAAATGATCTTCCGGCTCACTTAAAATGCCTTCCGAGATGAGGCGTGCGGCATACAAATCTCGGGTCGTTTTATGTTGACGGATTTTCTCGTACATCAAAGGCTGCGTCACCGACGGCTCGTCCGCCTCATTGTGACCTCGTCGCCGATAGCACATAAGATCAATGACCACATCGCATTTAAACTCGCGTCGATAGTCCACCGCCATTTGCGTCACAAACAACACTGCTTCCGGGTCATCGCTATTCACATGAAAGATGGGTGCCTGAACCATCTTCGCTATGTCGGTGCAATATTCTGTAGAGCGCGCATCTTCCCGGCGGCTGGTTGTAAATCCGACCTGATTATTCAGCACAACGTGTATCGTGCCGCCGGTCTTGTAGGCGCGTGTCTGGGACATCTGGAAGGTTTCCATCACCACACCTTGACCAGCGAAAGCCGCATCGCCATGAATCACTATGGGCACGACGACGTCTCCTTCCTTATCATTACGCCTCTCCTGTCGAGCGCGCACTGAGCCCTCCACAACCGGTGATACGATTTCCAGATGAGAAGGATTAAAAGATAGCGCGAGATGGAGCTCGCCACCTGGCGTCATGACGTTCGAGGAGAAGCCCTGGTGATATTTGACGTCTCCAGAGCTCTCGTACTGAACACGCCCTTCAAATTCCGCGAACAGCTCTGAGGGGTTTTTTCCCAGTATATTGATCAGGACGTTCAGGCGTCCGCGATGCGCCATGCCAATTACAACTTCTTTAGCACCTTCACTGCCGCAGCGCTGTATCATCTCGTTGAGCATGGGAATCATGCTTTCGCCGCCTTCCAGGCCGAATCGTTTGGTCCCGGGATACTTCGTACCTAACGACTTTTCCAACCCTTCGGCCTGAATCAGGCTACCCAGAAGCTGCAAGCGCACGTCTCTGCCGAAATCTGGCGCCGATCGTACCGACTCCATACGCTGCATGATCCAGTGCCGCTGCTCTGTGTTGACGATATGCATAAACTCGGCACCCACCGTGTTGCAGTAGGTCTGTTCCAGAGTCTGGACGATCTCCCCAAGGGTCGCATCTGCCTTACCGATATAGAGACTGCCGGTCTGGAATACCGTGTCAAAATCTGCAGCAGAGAGCTGGTGAAAAGAGAGATCCAGGTCAGCAACGTCTTCCCGCTCAATAAGACCCAGCGGGTCAAGGGATGCCTTTTGATGGCCACGCTGGCGGTAAGCAGAGATAAGTTGAACTACGCGAACCTGCTTGCGCTCGTATTCCGTCGCCTGGGAGTCATGCTGCACCGTAGCCTCGGTGCGCACGCGCATCTTACTAATTTTTGCAAAACGATCTCGAATAACCGAATGCGGCAGGTCTTCCAGTTGCACAACGGGCGATTCAACGCGCGGCAGCTTGTCGAAGTACACACGCCACTGTTCAGGTACGTCGTTGGGGTTTTTCAGGTAGGCTTCATAAAGATCTTCAACATATGATGCATTGCCACCTGCTATATGGGAACTGCGCCACAGGCGTTCCATCGAACGTTCTTGCATATCTGAATGTCCTTCTAAACCGACGATGCACCGCAGATCCGTACCGGTCTTACGGCGAATTGGGTGCGTCAGTGTAGCAGGCGGAGGGGACAGGACAGAAGCGCCGCGTTTGTCGAATTTGCACGGATTGGTTGAGCACGCGCTCTAAGAGCGCGTTTTACACTAATATCAGGCGCTTGAAGCCGCTACTTCATGCTAAGTCGCGCGACTGAGAAGCATATTGCGGATATGGCCGATGGCGCGCGTAGGGTTCAACCCTTTTGGACAAACGTTCACGCAGTTCTGAATGCCGTGGCAGCGAAACACACTGAATGGATCATCTAGCCTGGATAGCCGCTCATCGGTGGCAGTGTCTCGTGTATCGGCTAAAAATCGGTATGCCTGTAGCAGGCCGGCTGGGCCGATGAAACGATCGGGATTCCACCAGAACGAAGGACAAGAGGTCGAGCAACATGCGCACAAAATACACTCGTATAGACCGTCGAGCTTTTCCCGGTCCTCCGGCGACTGCAAACGCTCGATGGCAGGCGCTGGCGTATGATTCTGCAGATACGGCTGAATCTTTTCATATTGCTCGTAGAACATGGTCATGTCGACGATCAGATCTCGGATCACAGGTAGACCCGGAAGCGGCCTGAGCACCAGTCTGTTGTCGCGCACCGTCTCAGACAGCGGGGTAATGCAGGCAAGGCCGTTTTTACCGTTCATATTCATGCCGTCAGAGCCACATACCCCTTCTCGACAACTTCTGCGATAGGTGACCGTGGTGTCCTGCCCTTTGATCATCTCCAGCACATCCAAGACCATAAGGTCCTTGCCACCGGTATCGACCTGCACATCCTGCATATAGGGCTCGTCATCCGCCTCAGGGTTATATCGATAGAGACTCACTTGCAACATATTGGTGCCCCTTAATAATGGCGTTCTTTCGGTTGAAAAGTATCGACCGTCTTCGGTTTAAAATTCACGGCGCGTTTGCCGATCCTCTTGTCGTCTGGGTAGTACATGGAGTGACACAACCAATTTACATCGTCTCTTTTCTGACAATCCTCACGGGCGTGCGCGCCACGGCTCTCATCGCGAGCTTCGGCAGCGATCGCAGTGGCCTCTGCGACCTCAAAAAGATTGTGTAACTCAAGCGCTTCTATGCGCGCCGTATTAAAGGCGTGACTCTTGTCGCTAAGCTCGGCATTCTCGATGCGACCACGCAACTCTTCCAATTTGACGATGCCTTCCTGCATAAACTCGCCGTTGCGGAACACGCCAAAGTGATTCTGCATGGTAGACTGGAGCTCTTTGCGTAGGCTTGAGACATTCTCGCCACCGCTGGAGTTGTTGAGTTTGTCTAGCCGCGACATGGCCTGCTCGATATCACTGTCAGATGCATCGCGCACATCGATGCCGTCTCGCAACGCCTTTTCGATATAAAGCCCAGCGGCACGTCCAAATACGACCAAATCCAGCAATGAATTGCCGCCCAGGCGATTCGCGCCATGCACGGATACGCAGGCCACCTCTCCACAGGCGAATAATCCGGGGATAATTTTATCCTCTCCATTCTCATCGACGGTGAGAGCCTGGCCGTGAACGTTGGTTGCAATGCCGCCCATCATATAATGGCAAGTCGGCACCACCGGTATGGGCTCTTTAACAGGATCAGCATGGGCAAAGGTTTTTGATAGCTCCAGAATCCCCGGCAGACGACTCTCGAGAACCTCCTCGCCCAGATGATCCAGCTTTAGGAAGACGTGATCGGCCTCTGGACCGCAGCCACGTCCTTCAATGATTTCAAGGACCATAGACCGCGCCACCACGTCGCGCCCCGCAAGATCCTTTGCATTGGGCGCGTAGCGCTCCATAAAGCGCTCTCCATCTTTGTTGATAAGGTAACCGCCCTCGCCCCGACAACCTTCGGTAACCAGCACCCCAGCGCCATAAATGCCGGTGGGATGAAACTGCCACATTTCCATATCCTGAACCGGTACACCGGCTCGCAACGCCATTCCGATGCCGTCGCCAGTATTGATGTGCGCGTTGGTCGTAGAAGCATAAATGCGCCCCGCTCCACCTGTGGCGAAGACTGTAGCCTTGGCTTTCACGTAAACGGTCTCGCCAGTTTCCATGCAAATGGCGATGACACCGACAACCGCGCCATCCTGATTCTTCACCAGGTCTGTTGCGTACCATTCATTAAAGAACACGGTTTCATGCTTCATGTTGCCCTGGTAGAGCGTATGTAGCAGCGCATGCCCTGTGCGATCGGCCGCGGCACAGGTTCGGGCAGCCTGACCGCCCTCACCGTAATTTTTTGACTGACCGCCGAATGGTCGCTGGTAAATGCGGCCTTCATCAGTGCGTGAAAACGGCAGGCCCATGTGTTCGAGTTCAAACACAGCCTCTGGACCTACACTGCACATATACTCTATGGCGTCCTGATCACCGATGTAATCTGAACCTTTGACGGTGTCATACATATGCCAGCGCCAATCGTCCTGAGGGTCTGCACTGGCAATCGCGCATGTAATGCCGCCCTGTGCCGAAACGGTGTGAGAGCGCGTCGGAAATACTTTGGAAATCACGGCGGTTTTGTAGCCGGACTCGGATAACTGCAAAGCGGCGCGCATACCAGCTCCGCCGCCTCCAACAATCAGACCATCAAATGAAATTGTTCTTAATGCGCTCATCAAAAGCCCCACAAAATCTGGACGCCCCAGACCAGGTAAGTAAACATTGTTAGTGCACAGACGGCTTGCGCGATAAATCGCAGTACATTGCCCGTTGCCCCCAGTAACCGCTCGGTTAAGTAGTCAGAGAACACAGCCCACAAACCTACCCACGCATGCACACCCATCGACAGTAATGCTAATAAACTATAAATGCGCATCCAAGTCTGCGAGTAGAGCGATTTCCAGGAGTCGTAGTC
>JBCDFM010000246.1:0-6477 GCA_039178015.1 Pseudomonadota bacterium | reverse complement strand
GCCGCTCAGGACGGTTCAGCCACAAAAAGCCGATGGCGCCATCGGCGCTCACCTCGAGAGTTTCAAACAGCTTGTTCGCATTCATTTGTTCTCACTCCTATTTACCTAAAAGGTCTGGCTCGTATCCGGTATCAGGATATATGTTCTGCGGACACACTGGGAATCTGTCGCAACAGCAGCGCCAAGATACGTAATCAACGCAGCACAAAATATGGCTACCGTCTGCATGGCCTCATCGCTAGCCTGGTCAAATGGTCGGCCGCGGCACTTCATCTGGGAGAACCGACGCAAGGCAGTGGTTCTACTGGCGCACTGGCTCTAGGTTAAAGCTCATGGCTTTGCGTCCCGAACCATATGCACCAGAGGAAAAGGATTGCCCTGACCATCAAGCGCTGATCGTCCAACAAGAGAGAAACCCATTCGTGTGTAAAACGCGATGGCGTCCGGGTTCTGCTCATTAACATCAACTTTTGTCGCGCCAAAATACTCAATCGCATACTTAGCGAGGGTCGTACCAACGCCCTTGCCAAAGTAGTCAGGTCTGACAAAAAGCATTTCGATCGTTCCATCGGCAACGCCGATAAAGCCAACAGCTTCGCCTGCTACAGAAACATAGCAAAGCTCAACAGCGTCAAAATAGCGATGCAAGATCAACGGCTTTAGCTCATTAATATAGTGCTCCGGCAAGAAATGGTGCGTAGCACGCACAGATGCTTCCCAGACATCGATTAGTTCCGAATAACGATCTTTACTGACAGTTAAAACATCCATGGGTATTAGTCTGGAAAGCAGCCTCGCTTATTGCGGTGGACGCCATGGTGGATGCGCATGCCAGGCCAACCGTTGTTACTGGTTGGCATCCGACGAGCGTTCTAAGAACAACACGGCGAGATAAGCAATTCCACAGAGCGCGGCTCCGTAGATTAACGCATTCGACAACACACCATGGAACGTATATTCAGGCGCATTAGACAGACTGAAGTGGATGAGCGCGTGCATGATTAGGAAAACGGCCGCTATTGCGCGAAATACCCCGCGTACCGTGTGCTTCGAGCTATGTCCAAGCCAAAAGAACAAAAAAATCAATGGAATATGAAGCGCTATAAATACAGGATAGGCAGCTTGATCACTCATATCGCGAAGCACGAAAAGCAGTCTCCACTCTGCATGTGCCACTGCATCCATCTCGTGTGTGAGTAGGAGCGATATACCTAAATAGTAAAGCAAAGTGCTCATGTCGCCACGCGCTTAGTCCATAAGAAAAATGCAAGTAGACCTGGCCTGTTTCCTGGCTACGCTACTCGTTGGCCAACTTTCGACAGATGTATACCACATGCTGACCTTCCTGATCTTTTTCCATCGCAAGAACCTCACAGTGACATCTCTCAATGATTTCCACGCATTCAGTATAGGAGAGAGATCCATAGCTAAATGTCACACCATTCATTTCGCCACTGATATCGCCCTCCACGCCACCGCCTGTAAAGATGAGAACTCCGCTTTCTTCTAGATGATGACATAACTTGGTGATGGCGGCGCGCTGCTCAGCTGTAGGTGTATGAATCAGACTATCCCAGGCTACGACCAGGTTGAATTTTTCATCAGACACCCAGTCATTAAAATCTGACCCAATAAAGTGAACATGAGGATATCGACGCTTTGCGATGCTGAGCATCTGAGGCGAGAAGTCAAGGGCCGTGACTTTGTAGCCACTGGTAATTAACTGTGTGAGGATGGCTCCACCGACACCGCAGCCAACATCCAGTGCTCGACTCCTGTCTGTGTCTTTTCCGATCGCCTTAACGACATACGCGACGCCGTACTCTGAGTCTTTCGTGACCGCTTCGTACCAAGTACAAATTTGGTCATAGGCCTTTGCATTGTCAACATGAGAGTCCATGGCTTCATTGGTTTGCTAACAGATGCAAAAGTAGCAAAGCCAACACATAGCAGTATATGCGCTTCACCTCATCAAACCGCGGGGTCGATGCTCATTGATTGGCCTGCTCCCGGCGTACGCTGCATGATAGCAACAGACAAACCCTCCTTGAGATAAGTCGCCAAACGCTCGGACAGGAAATCTGGCGCATCATCAGGATCAATTACTCTGAAGCCGGCACCACTGTAAAAATCACAGAGATGATCTCGAGGAATACAGAAGGAGTTGGTTTCGGACAAGGTAGGTACAGTCGCTTTCAGCAATCTCGTGCCGATTCCTTGCCTAGTGAAATCAGGATGAATATACATACCACGCAGAACTTGTACACCGCTGGCACCTTCAATGCGCGCGACTCCAAGAATCCTATCGGCATTGTCTGCTACAAAAACCCTATCAGAATTCGAAATTGGCCGCCGATAGCTTGTGAGTTCGTAGAACGCAACTACCTTGTCTCTTTCTGCTATGTCTAATTCTCTAAAATTCACAACGCTATCTGAACAGGAGCTGAGATGTTTTGAGGTAGGCTATTCATCAGGAGCATCTCGCGCTGTCGCCAATGAAATGGGGCGCCATCACACCACTTGTTATGCATAGCCAACCCACAATTTGCGCAGCGCAAATAGGCCGGCTATTGCAGGCCAAGACAGAACGCCCAATAACAGCACGATGCCCAATATCGTACGCCCGTCTACAACCGTAAGCGGCTTGAGCAAAACCAAAAACCCCAGTATCAAAGACGTATAGCCGCAACATATCAGAACACCTGCGCTCCACCGCTTTCGATGAGTTGAATAAGTGCTTTTAAAGCTCGCAAGGCCGAGGCCTAGGACACCCGCGAGCGCCAACAGTCGAATAAAAAGAGCTGTCGCAAATAAACCCTTGGCACTGCTAAAAATTGGTAAAAAGACAAAAAGTAACGCGACCAGAATTGTGCCGGGTATCACCGATAGCCCGATCAACGCTCTATCCACAACGGCAAGTTGAATAACGTATGCAAATGGGGCTGCAGGCCGCAGCGCCGTTTGACCTCCCAACCAACCTGCGCCTGTTGATTGACCAACTCACCGGACATCCTTGCGAAAAAAGATCACTCGCTCTGTCTCTTCAAAACCTAGTTTTTCATGGACAGCCTGGCTTAAGGTATTGGCGAGGAAAGCATCCGACGCTAGCTCAAGGCAACCTCGTCCTCTCGCCCAATTCTCTGCTTCTGCAACAAGGCGGCTAGCCACGCCCTTTCTACGCGCAGCTGGCGTTACAAAAATTCCCTCAAGAAACGCTACTGGAGAATTTCTGGTGCCGTTTACATAGTCAGTTCTGATCGACACCTCCAAAAAACCTTGTGGTTCCTCGGAATCACTGTAGTCGACGAATTGTGCATATCGATTGGGTGAAGCCAGCTGGCTAGACATTTCTTGGAGATGCCTTATTCGATCACTGTCTGGCCAAAGGATCTCTCGTAAAGTCAACCAGCCAGGTTGCTCGACAGATTCGCAAGACTTAATCACCAATGCCAACCAGCTGATGCTTATTAGACGACAGATTCACTTGTTCGAGCGCTCAAACTTCTGGGCCGCAATTTTCACTAACTCAGTCTCGTCTGGAAAGGTCCCAGTTTTAAACTTCGAGAACACCAATTCATCGTCTATGACCACGTCAAAAATGCCTCTCCCCTCTGGAATTAGGCGAGAGTCTACACCAATAGCATGCTTGAATTTGGCAGCCAAACTGGTCGCCTGGGGTTTATAGTTTCACTGTGCGCAGTAAATAATCGTGATCTTCATTCTGTCCATACCTCGTTCTCGTGCCAAGACCTATGACACCTAACACCCCAGGCAAGGACAGCCACGAAGTGGGTGTCTGCACTGCGAGTGCGGGCTATGTTTCTTCACTTTCTTTTGTCTTGGCCTTCGTGTGCCGCCCGTTTGAGATTTCTAAGCAGATTTGGGGTACTAAAGTCACTGAGACAAGCAGCACACCCAATGCGCAGGGCACAAGAAGAAGCAGTAATTGGATCTCCCACGCCCTCACCGCGAAGATGATCAGCAGAAATACTACGAGAATCTCCGCCGCTATACTCTCTATACCTGGAACACTCTTAATGTTCACCGTTCTAGCGGCATAGTGAGCCACTTTTGGCCCCCACTCAAACTTCATAATCTCCCATAACAGCCAAATAACTCGCCCTGCCCAATACAAGACCGTGGCTCTTGTCATAGGATATAGGAGCCGTCGCATTCTAGCAGCACCTCCGTGGAAACAACTACTTAGAGAGTGAGAGCTGTTTACTTCCTCAAACAGTAGTCCGATTTAACCTGAAAATCGATTACTCTTGATCGCACCTGAGTCGGTGTTGGCAGGAAAACGCTTTAAACAGCGGTTATTTCGATCAACTATCGCCGGGACTTACCGAAAAGGTCATGCAGCAACCGTTTACTGCAACACAGGCCATAATATTCCGGTTCAAACCTTGACCGGGTGTGTTCAGTTTAGCGAAGGTCGAAAGTTTAGATTAATGCCAACGAAAGGGCTGGTGCTCACGTCAAGTTCTGGGGATTCCACATCGGTACCATCCAGGCGCAGTCCACGAAAACCGCCTACACCCGCCTCGGCGGAGAACCATACGTTTTTGTATACACGTCGCTCTATGGACAAGCCAAAATCCCAGGCATCCAGGTTAACGGTGGTGTCGCCACCACCCTGGGGATTAAACGACCAGGAAGCACCCGAAGGTGAAACGCCGAGACGCAAGAACCAATTTTCGCTTGGAGCGAAGATGATGCCCGGCCAGGGCATGATCGCGCTGATCGTCCAGCGTTCATCAATCGCCCAGGATGCGCCCACATAAGGGATATAAAAATCTTCGCCGGGAGCTACATCCGCATAAAACCCGAAGGCCCACCAAAGCCGGTCATGCTGTGTGTATCGCGCAAACATCCCGCCCAAAGTTTGCCAGCTCCAGTCAGACCCTTTCAGATTATCCCGATGCCCTAAGGGCATAACAAAGGCAACACTTTGCCAAGCATCGTTAACCTGTCTGAGCCATCCCACCGGCACACCCACACTACCCACCGAGAAGTTTTCGTTTTGAGCTCCATCCACATCAAACTCAGACCAACTCACATATTCACCTACCACCAGGGCATCCCGATCACTCAACAGAATCGGTAGGCCCGCCGCCTGGGACACGGTTGATACGCTGTAATCCACATCACCGAAGCGCGTGCCCTCTACCTCGGCATCGCCATAAGCCGTTGCACCGAAAAAGGCCAGGGGTATAAAGGGTGCATTGGTTTGACTGCGCTGAAAAATAATATCGCTGTCTTCGAACTGCTGCGTGAGTCTACGAATTAATGGCTCTTCTTCTGCTAGTGCCCCTTCGACAAGAGCGAGCATGGCGCAAAGCAGTGTCGCCGGAAAAAAAACAGTAAAGACTCTCGATCTAACATTCACTTTTATTGCCGCCGATATTCTGATGGTGTAACACCCTTCCAGGATTTGAAGGCAGACGAAAATGAAGACGGGTCACCGTATCCCAGCAGCAGTGCAATTTCGATAATACTGAGATTGTCATCATTTAAATATTTCTCTGCGAGATCGGACTTCACATGTTGCAACAGCTGCTGAAAATTATTGTTTCGTTCTTTTAGTCGCCGCTGCAGCGTTCTGCGTGACACATTCAAGTCGCTGGCAATGCTGTCTATGGAACATCCCCCGGCCGGTAGTTGTCGTCTGATTGCAGTGTGCAAACTCAGCGAGAACTGATCAGTCGCAGAGGCGTCCTGGCTGAAATAAGTTGAGAACTCTTCCACTACTTTTTCATGGAAGGGTGTACTGATATGTTGTTGAGGATTATCCAACAGCTTCCAGTCGTAGTAGAGCGCGCTCACTTCCTGTTCAAAATACAGCGGCGCACGAAAGGTGTTTTCCAACATCTTTGTGTCGTCAGGCTTGGGATAGGTGAAATCCACACGGTCAGGCCGCACAGGCAACAGGCAATAGCTATCCATCTGCAACGCCGTCGCCGACAATAGTCCATCTGTGACCAGGCAGCGTACCGGGTCAGGCGCCTGTACCGGGTACCATTGCAGTGCGAAGTGGTCTCGCAATCTGGCGACTCTCACCTCACCCAAATCACCCAGCAGACTGGAGACGCTGGGCAACATGTTAAGCCAGTCTCTGAGCGTTTGACTGGCAGAGGCCAAATAAAGAAATAGCTGTGCGCTTTCCATATAAGAAATACGCCCACTCAATAAGCCAAAATCGGTATTGCCCGTTTCAGACAAAATTTCCTCGTGTATTCGATAAAACGTGGCGACAGGAATTAGCGCGTCGGGCACCTTTAGCAAACTCAAATCCAGCCCAGCTTTTCGTGCCACCCGCTCTGAACTGGCACCCAGAGCTTCCGCCAGATCCATAAAACCTTTCAAAGCGCGGGCATAAACCACACCGTCAGCGCTGGATATCGCCTTGTCGTGTACCACCTGCACCCAATTCTCCTTATTGGCAGGCCATCCTGCGGCCTAGCATGGCGCTATCGG
>JBCDFM010000245.1:0-6494 GCA_039178015.1 Pseudomonadota bacterium | reverse complement strand
GATAGGGCACCCTATAGCCGCGCCCTACACAAGCAAGCAAAGGAAAAGCCTTGACAATTGCCGGCTTTTCCTTAGGAATTGTAGGGTTAACAATAAAAGGAGAAGATCGTGCCAAATTAAGAGCGCCGTATCGCGGGTGAGTCATAAGCTCCTATCGGATGCCCTTGGATTAAACGACCTTTAGTGATCAAGAAATGGACCAGCCACGTTCTACCAACTGGACTGAAAGCTCGCTCCCAGGTAATCGCCCTGACTCTGAAGTTGAATCTTTTTTGAGCGAGTTCAATGGCGCCTGGCGCGTGGATAGCCAACGAGTACCCACCGGCTCGATCATGATTGGCAGCCGCAAGTTTCAGAGTTTGTTATTTACAAAGCTTGTCTTTGAATCAGCCAGCGGAGCTCGGGATCACACTGCCCAAAAGAGCCGCAACAGCGATTTTTTTAGCCTCACCTTTGCGCCGTCACAGCCTTTGAGTATGCGCTGCAATGGCACGGAGTTCCAATTAGCACAAAATCAGATGCTGTTTTGGTCATCCCGAGACGATGTCTCTTTCGAAGTAGAGCAAGGTTGCGATTTTGCAAACTTGCTTTTCCCCAAACGGGTTTTGGAGGATCACCTGCCTAACTTCGATAGCAGCTTTCACCGTTTCGATAAAGACTGTGCTTCGCGCAACCTGGCTGAGGCGTATTTTACGTCCCTAGCGGAGAACGCGAGTATGCTCACAGACAGCGACGAGAGCCATATCGAAACTGCCGCAACGTCGATGCTACTAAACCTGCTCCATACCCATGGCAGACTAAACTATAGTAACGAGAAACGCATTTCGACACTAAACGATGCACTGCGCATTATCGACAGAAACCTGAAGTGTTTTGATCTCACACCCCATTTTATCGCTTCGCACCTGGGAATCTCTGTCCGAAAACTCCACTATCTTTTCCGAGGCTCAGATTATTCCGTCATGGCAACGATACGGAAAAAGAGACTGCAGAAGGCGAGAGAAGACCTATCCAACCCCGCCGCCATAGATCATTTATCAATCACACATATCGCTTATCGTTGGGCATTTTCCGATCCCGCGCAATTCTGTAGTGCCTTCAAGTCGGAATTCGGTGAAAGCCCGAAACGGTTTCGCCAGAAATTAATGAGTCAAAGTCGAGATTTGCTAACACCTTAGGCTACAGCGAGAGCATGCAGAATCTCGCTACAAGTGCGCGAGTTGTTTCGTTAGCCAAGCGCCGGCACAAGTGGATAGCTAATGCTTCTCGGAAAGCTGGCGCGCGCGTTTAATCGACTCTATTACATCGCCAAAAAAAGGCGGTATCAGCTCATGGCCCATACGTGCCACCTCGTTGAACTCGCTTCGCGGAGCTAACGCGGCAAGGCGACGGCCTCCATCAACCTGGATCGTCGGGTCAAGAGCGCCGTGCAAAACCACAACGGGCATCGACAGCGATTTCAGTAGCGCTGTGCGACTGCGAGTTGCCGGACCCGCAAGCAGTCTGCGCAGTCTGCCTTCTGGCGTGTTACTGCGAAGCAGGCTGGCCTCAGCGCGGGCGCGTGCATAGGACAGCGTACCGTCCGGCCCCGAGGTGAACGCGTACTTTTTTACCAGTCGCTCCACAGCTAAATCGGGCTGCTTGCCTGTCGCTCTTGCAACAAGCAGCGCAGCCTTGGGCCGAGGCCTGCCCACATGACGCTCTCCGGTGCTGGATGAAATACACGTCAGGCTAGCAACTCGCTCAGGTGCGGCGATTGCAATCTCCTGTGCAACCATTCCGCCTAGGGAGTGGCCGCAGACATGTACCCGGCCGATGCCAAGCGCATCTAGCAGTCCCAGCCAGTCGCGCGCCATCTCGACAAAGGTATAAGGCACATCTGCTGGCTGTAGAGAGCCGAGTTGTCCTTTTAGCGATCGCACAAAGAAGCCGAGCTTACTCATACGGGCCTCTGTAAGCTGCGTTGAAAGGCCCGAATCGCGGTTGTCGGCTACGACCACACGAAAGCCGCTCTTAATCAGCATCTCGATCATTTCAGGGTCCCAGGTGGCGAGCGTCGTGTCGAGCCCACCGACAAGCATCAACACATCGGGTTGATCAGAACCATAAATCCTGTAAGCGATTTTCAGATCACCTACCTTCGCAAACTGATCTTCCATCACATTTAGCCTTTTAGTGCTGGTTTCTGAATTCGGTGATCCAGTCTTTTATGAAGCCCGCGCTCGCGCGAACCAGCTCATCGGGTGCCTAGCCTTGCAGGGCTAGGCAAAAACTAGACAGGCTTACCGTAATTGGCCTGAAACTATTGTGTATAGCAGTCCCCAAGAAAAATCGCCATATAGGCGACCAAGCACCCTTCGAGTACGCCCGCCGTCACATCGATCAGGGAGGATAGCGTCTGTTGTTGAGCACACTGCGTATGCCATTTAGAGCACAAACAGTTCCCATTACTGCGCGCGCTAGATAATGTGTGAGAGATTTGTGCCGCAAAGGCGAGAGCGTTGCGCCGAGTTGCTTAGCCTGAGCCATTCCTTTCTCGTGCCATAGGGTCATTCACAACCAGCACGGCAGCGCCTAAGAAAAGCCTCTACTCCACCGTAACCGACTTCGCCAGGTTGCGCGGTTTATCGACATCCGTGCCCTTTTGTAAGGCGACGTGATAGGACAACAGCTGCAAGGCCACGGTGTAGACCATGGGCTTAATCACCTCGGGGCAGTGTGGCATAGGCAATACTTTAACGCGGGGCTCACTCACGAATCCCGCCTGTTTATCGGCAAATACATACAGCTCGCCACCACGGGAACGGACTTCTTCCAAATTAGACTTGAGCTTTTCCAGCAACTCATCGTTAGGTGCAACAGCAACGACGGGCATATCGTCGTCAACTAGCGCCAGTGGCCCGTGTTTCAGCTCTCCCGCAGGGTAGGCTTCAGCATGTATATAGGAGATTTCCTTGAGCTTGAGCGCTCCCTCCATAGCAATCGGATACTGAATACCTCGACCGAGAAACAAGGCATGTCGCTTGGGGATAAACTCTTCTGATAGCGCTTCGATGGCAGCATCCATTTCTAAGGTTTGCTGCACATAATCGGGCAAACCCTGCAGCGCAGCCATTAGCTCCTGCTGTCTTGTTTCGGGCATGCCTTTGCGCCTGCCTAGTGCGACGGTCAACATCAGCAGCGCAGCCAGCTGTGTGGTAAATGCTTTGGTTGAGGCCACACCTATCTCGATTCCCGCTCGGGTAAGAAATACCAAATCGCTTTCGCGCACTAATGAGCTATTAGCAACATTCGACACCACCAAGCTGGCAATAAACTCGTCTTCGGCTGCATTTCGCAGTGCTGCCAGACTATCGGCGGTTTCTCCTGACTGGGAAATGGTCAGCAGTAACGTGCCGGTGTGGGACACGCGCTTGCGATAGCGAAATTCGGAGGCGACTTCGACTTCACAGGGAATGCCGGCCAATTCTTCCAACCAGTACCGTGCCACCATTCCCGCATGATAGCTGGTGCCACAGGCGACAATTTGCACACTCTCGACCTTATCGAATATCGCTTGTGCACCCGCGCCAAAACATTCATCGAGGCTTGCTTGAGAGCTGGCCTGGGCAAATGTTGCCGCCAACGCTCGCGGCTGTTCATGAATTTCCTTAATCATATAGTGGTCGAAACCACCTAGCTCGGCCACTTCGACGGCCTCGGAAATCAGTGTGCCTTTACGATCTACCGGGTGGCCCGCTTCATCATAGATCTGCATGGACGAGGGGGTCATCTCTACTACATCTCCCTCTTCAAGGAAGATGAAACGGTCTGTTACCTGGCGCAGAGCCATTTGATCAGAGGCCAAAAAGTTTTCGCCAATGCCAACGCCAAGCACCAGTGGGCTACCCCTTCTAGCCGCGACGACTGTATCCGGATGTTCCGCATCCACCGCCGCTATCGCGTAGGCACCCTCCAGCTGATCTACAGCCCGTCGCATGGCCTGCAATAAGGTTTTTCCTTCGACCAGGGCCTGATGCAGCAGATGTACAACTACCTCGGTATCGGTCGCCGAGGCAAACTCATAACCTGCGCAGACCAACTCGTCACGCAAGGGGCCATGGTTTTCGATGATACCGTTATGAACCAGTGCTACCCGCTGGCTTGAGATGTGGGGGTGCGCGTTTACACCCGAGGGTTCACCGTGTGTAGCCCAGCGTGTATGTGCGATGCCCGTGCAACCAAAATAGGGCTGCAACTGTTGTGCTCGCTCAAGCTCGCAGACCTTTCCCAATTGCTTGTGTAGCTGAAGGTTATTCTCATTGTCGATAAGCGCCATGCCAGCAGAGTCGTAGCCGCGATACTCAAGGCGACGTAGTCCCTCGAGTAATATTTCTGATACCTCTCGCCGCGCCGCGGCAGCCACAATGCCACACATATTCAGTCCTCGCCCTGCTTGCCGGGCCTTTGCCACCCGCTGATATTACGCTGGCGGCCACGGCCCACGGCTAGTTCATCTTCTTTCACATCCTTGGTAACGGTAGACCCGGCCGCCACAAAGCCTTGCGCTTCAACGCTTAGTGGGGCCACTAAGGTACTGTTAGACCCTACAAATACGCCATCGCCCAGATTCGTTTCGTGTTTGTTCACCCCGTCGTAGTTGCAGGTAATGGTGCCGGCGCCGACATTGACTCTCTCACCCAGCTTGCTATCTCCCACATAGCTCAGGTGATTGATCTTACTGCCTGCACCCACCTGGGTTTTTTTAGTCTCTACAAAGTTACCAATCTTCGCGCCTTCTGCCAGTACAGTTCCCGGACGCAGCCGGGCATAAGGACCCACGTGACAGTTGTCGCCCACAACCACACCTTCAAGATGGCTCATTGGGTGAACAATAGTGCCTGTGCCGATTCTGACATCCCGCAGCACACAGTTGGCGCCTATGATCGCGCCTGCAGCAAGGCTGACCTCGCCCTCGATTACCACGTTAACATCAATACTGACATCAGTAGCACAGCTAAGATTTCCGCGAATATCGAGTCTACTCGCATCCGCCAGCGTAACCCCGGCGCGCATCAAATGTTCAGCCTGCAAACGCTGATACTCACGCTCCAGGACATTGAGCTGCTGTCGATCATTGACACCCAGCACCTCTAGCTCAGACTCCACTAAAACGTTTGCTACAGGTTTTCCGGCGGCCACCGACAGGCTCAAAATGTCGGGCAAGTAATACTCGCCTTGCTGATTATCGTTGCGAACTTGGGGCAGGTACTCGAAAAGATCTGCAGCGGGTGCGGCCAGAAGGCCAGTGTTGACCTCACTAATAGTGCGTTGCTCTTCAGTCGCGTCCTTGTGCTCTACGACGCCTCGCAGCGCTCCGTTTTCGTCCCGCAGTATTCTGCCGTAACCTTCCGGGTCCGCTACCTGGGCCGATATAAGTGCCGGCCCGCACTCGGCTAGCGACGTGAGTGACCTTAGCGTTTCGGTGCGAATCAGCGGCACATCCCCATAAAGCACTAGCACCGTACTATCCGCGGACACCGAGGGGAGTGCTTGCAAGACACCATGCCCAGTACCCAGCTGTTCTTGTTGTATTACCCAGTTGACGGAATAGGAACTCAGCTGCTGCTGAACAAGCTCTGAGCCGTGGCCTATCACCACATGGATTTCCCTGGGTTCAAGTGACTGTGCCGCCCACAAAACATGCTCAAGCAATGCTCTACCCGCCAGTGGATGCAGTACTTTCGGAAGGCTGGATTTCATTCTAGTGCCCTGCCCTGCGGCAAGGATGATGACTTCTAACTGCATACTAAAACTACCGGATACTATGTTGTAAGCGCCCACTTTCGTTCTTGAACGCTATTCTGCTGACTTGGACAGGAATATGATAAACAGCTAGGGCGTCATTAGTAGATTATTTCTCCGGATTTTTACCGAAACTGTGAACTTAGTACCTGCCTTTGCAGCAGGTCGCGCTCACCGCCATCTGATTAGACAGATACCTATATGGAAAATGAAGTGGAGTGTTTGTTTCGGTCGGAGATGGTCACAGCCCGATAGCGCTTGGGCAGTCTAGAGTGCGCTAGCCGCGACCAGCTCGATTTCGCATCTTTCGGAGAGTAGCTAATTGAGCCGCGGCCTCAGCTAGCTGGGAAGACGCACGCCCATAGTCAAAGTCACCGGTCTGGTTAGCCAAGGCATGTTCAGCCTCTTTCCGAGCTTCTTCCATCGCTGCTTCATCAACATCAGCTGCGCGCAACGCGGTGTCGGCAAGCACGGAGACTATGCCAGGCTGTACCTCAAGAAAGCCTCCGGAGACGTAGTACAGGTGTTCCTCTCCATTTTGGGTGACCACACGGATAGGGCCAGGCTTCAGAGCAGTCAACAGTGGTGCGTGTCCGTAGGTCACACCCAGCTCGCCGATGTCTCCCGTTGCGACCAACATTTCGACCAGGCCGGAAAAGATTTCTTCTTCAGCGCTGACGATATCGCAGTGAATAGTCATTGACATTATT
>JBCDFM010000244.1:0-6611 GCA_039178015.1 Pseudomonadota bacterium | reverse complement strand
GCCAAAAGTTGTGTGTAGCGACGCCACCGCATCATTGCAGGGTTGTCGTGGCTAGGCTATCTTCAGTGGTACCTGTTCACAGCCAGGAAGAATAAAAATGCATAAATTTATCCAGCTGTACTCGTTGTTAGTAATCGTAATCACAATCCATGTTGCGGCTCCCGCCTACGCGACTGATGTTATCCCTGATAAAGATAAAGTTCTGCTCAATGAGCGCGGCATTACAGAGGGTATAGGGCAAAGTGACTTTTCACCGTATGCCGGCAGGGAGTTCCCAACCAAAGTTTTTTGGGGTGATACCCATTTGCACACCGCCGTGTCTGTGGATGCCGGCACCATGAATACAATCGGGCAGGAAGATGCGTTTCGTTTTGCGCGAGGCGACACCATTACCACGACGCATGGTTTGCGCGCTCGCCTCGGGCGACCACTGGATTTTCTTGTGTTGACTGACCACGCTGAAATGTATGGACTCATGCCGCAACTGTTGGCGGGTGATCCGGCGATTCTCGCCATCGATCAAGGCAAAATCTGGTACGACCAGCTGATGTCGGGCGATCATGACACGATCTTTGATACCGCCATGGAAATCGTTGCGTCTCTGTCCACAGACACACCGCCCATTGATGACCCAGAGATTACCCGTAAGGCTTGGAATCGTTTTACCGAGATTGCCGATGAATACAACGAACCGGGCCGCTTCAGCGCGATCATTGGTTATGAATGGACGGCGATAGGCGGATACAATCTGCATCGCAACGTGGTGTTTCGTGGCGATGGTTCGGACGCGAGAAAAACGCTCCCATTCTCTCAGTTCGACAGCAAAAACCCGGAAGATCTCTGGCGTGCCTTGGATGCCTTTGCTGCAGAAACCGGCTCACCCGTTCTGGCGATACCGCATAACGGCAACCTCAGCAACGGGCGCATGTTCACTGTGGAAAATTTTGATGGCACGCCTCTGACCAAAGAGTTAGCAGCGCTGCGAATCAAAATGGAGCCTATCATCGAGGCCACGCAAATCAAGGGCGATGGTGAAACGCACCCGTTTCTCTCGCCTGAGGATGAGTTTGCTGATTTTGAAACCTGGGATGTTGCGAATCTCGATGGCACAGAGCTCAAAACGAACGCTATGCTGCAATACGAATACGCGCGGGCCGCGCTTAAAAATGGTTTGAAACTGCAGCGTGAGCTGGGGGTCAATCCGTATCAGTTTGGCCTTGTCAGTGGCACAGATTCTCACACTTCGATGACGAGCGCGGAAGAAGAGAATTTTTTTGGCAAGCACTCCGGGGTAGAGCCGGAGGCCCTGCGCTGGCATCACACGGTGATATCTGCCCAGCTCGATCCAAACCTGGCGATACTGGGCTGGCAGCAGGCGGCGGCCGGTTACACCGGTGTGTGGGCGACAGAAAACACCCGTGAGTCCATTTTTGATGCCATGCAGCGAAAAGAGGTGTATTCCACCACGGGCCCGCGCATCATTGTTCGCTTTTTCGGTGGCTGGGACTTCAGCGATAGCGATATCCAAAGTCGTCTACCGGCTTACACAGGTTACGAAAAAGGCGTACCCATGGGTGGCGAGTTGGGTAAGGCGGCATCCGTAGCGCCTTCCTTTATGGTCGCGGCAGCCAAGGACCCTGCCAGCGGCAACCTGGATCGCATCCAAATTATCAAAGGTTGGATCGACACTCAGGGTGAGACTCACGAACGCGTTTACGATGTCGCGTGGTCAGGTGATCGAAAGATTGGTAGCGACGGCAAAGTACCTGCTGTCGGGAGTACCGTTGATGTAAGCAGAGCGATCTGGGAGAACAGCATCGGCGAGCCTGAGTTGATTGCCGTCTGGCAAGACCCGGACTTTGACGAGCAGGAAGCCGCTTTTTATTACGCACGTGTGATCGAGATTCCCACACCTCGTTGGACAGCGTATGAAGCAAAACGCTTCAGCGTTGTCATGGAAGAGAAAGTGCCGATGACGGTACAGGAGCGAGCTTATACCTCGCCGATCTGGTATACGCCGTGATCTTGACGCAGCCTGTTATCGGCTAAACGTTGCGGCATGGGTCTGGGCACCGTTATGCGCTGCTGGCAAGGCGTGATCGGTTGCCGTTAAAGTCGAAAGCAGATCGAGCGGATTCATCACACAGGGCTTCGAATAATCCCATGGCGCTTATGAATGCTCACCCACCTGCTTGCAAAAAATCATAATCTGAAACTTCGCTGCCTAAACAGGCGACTAAATGCGGCGCAGACGTTATATTGTCGCGCGTCGCGTAAACATACGCTATGACATCTAATACATGCTCTATATAGGCAGATGCACCCGTGCCGGCATTAGTCACGCTTCTTTTTTTACTACCACTGATCGTTAGCTGCAGCGGTCCAGAGCCCGATGAGCGTCACTGGCGCATGCACGTGATCGATGACAGCCTGTCGGGTGCGGACGGAGTCGATCTATTCGATATCGACGGTGACGGCGACAAGGATGCGATCGTGGTGTGGGAAGAGAGCGGCGAGCTGATGTTGTATGACAATCCGGGTGCTGATCGGGTGCATGAAGTGTGGGAGCGCACCTCACTTAGTGGTGGCCTTGAGGTTGGCAAGATAGAAGACGCCCGTATTGCAGATTTCAGTGGTGATGGGCTGGCAGATGCTGTTGTGAGTGCCACGGAACAGCGCAGTCGCCGCGTGGGCATACACTGGCTCGAGGATGCCAACCAACCTCATCGTGAGGACGCATGGGTGGGCACCTGGTTACAGACCTCGCCTCCGTATCTCTATTTAAAAGTGGCAATTGGCCAGATTGACGGTATTGGCGCAAATGACATCGTGGCTGGATCGAAAGCAGATGATGAACCCGGTGCATTGGTATGGTTTCAGGCACCTGTGGATGTTGGGCCCGAAACGGCTGACCAGTGGCGCGCCCACGTCATCGATGAGATCGATTGGATAGATAGCATACTCATCGTTGATATTAACGAGGACGGTCACCAGGACATACTGATTAACTATACGGACAACCTGGTCTGGTATGAAAATGTTCCCACCACGGACTCAGAGGCTCACCAGGCACCCGGCTGGATTAAGCATCTGATCAGTGACACCACGAAAGCGTATTTCGCAGCATGCCCGATTAATGCCGATGACGCAGTCAGTAGTCGTTTGGTCGTCGGTGCTGATATTACTGAGGCTGGGGCGGGAGATGTGGTGCTCTACCTCGTCGCGAAACAGCTTGATGCGCAGGGCAGCTGGAATGGCCAATGGCTGCAGCGAGAGGTGAGAGCGCGACAGGCATTGCCACGAGAGGAAGGTGAAACCGATTATCAGATTAAAGGCATTTATTGCGCGAACCTTGATGATGATGAACGCCCGGATATCGTCGTATCCACCAGCGGCTACGGACACGGTGTGTTTGCTCTGATGAACCTGGGCGATGCCCTGGAGAACCAAACCCTCGATCTGCAGGTAATTTCAGCTTCCCGGAACAACTCTCATAAGGGAATTAAACACGACAATGTGTTGCTCGAAGATATGGACGGCGACGGCGATCTGGACATTGTCACTACTGAAGAAAATGGTTCCAGCGGGTTTTGGCATCGCCTGTTACCCGGCGTCAGCAGCCGTGGCCTGGGTTTGATCTGGTACGAAAATCCCGGGCCGATGTCGCAGGATTGATTTCGATAGCCTGTGCAAAGCGCTTACTGTTGCCTCATGTTTGAGGGCAAAGTTGCGGGCTGATTCGACTGTCCGCCGTGTAGCGCAAGAACAAGGTTGAGTGTTGAAGGCTCATGTTGAAGGCCCATGTTGAAGGACAAGGTTAAAGGGAATGCGAAGCTTGGCGAGAAAGGCTATCGTAAGCGCTCGTCGCGGAAACTCAGCGCAAAGAGCTCCGTCATGGCGCTGACTCGCGCAGCTATACCTGGCGGTAAACCGGCCTTGCATCCTATCGCGCCCTCGTTGAGCCAGCCAACGCGTTCTCACTCAGTATGGAGCCCGCATGGGCGTACCCACTAGTGGAGCATGATGGAACGGATTCCTTTGGCTACAACGAACATGCGCAGCGCAAAAACAAACACGAAGGTCGCAGCAATGGACAGTTCGATATAGTCCTCGACGTTGGAGACAAAGTTAGCAAAGTACAACATGCAGAATAAGAACAAACCGCCGATGATCGCGATTTCTTCATACATCATGCCGCGAAAGGTGCGGGGTTCTCTGCCAGAGACGATATCTAACAGCACCCCGCCGCCTGCGCAGGTCAGGGCGGCCAAAAGTGGAATCCAGAACCAGGCCAGCTGGGCGACGATGGCGACCTTGGCTCCGATGATGCAAAACGCTGCCAGGCCGACGGTGTCGATCACCAACAAGGTTTTGGGAAAACGATTACGGAATGCCATGGGTTGACGTGAGAGCGCGTTTACAATCGAGCCCAGCATTACAATTCCTACCACGATATAGATGTAGTTAGGGTCGTGGAATAGAAAGGGCGGGTGACGATCTCCACCGACCAGCAAGTCTCGCAGTGTGCCGCCGCCCGTGGCTGCTAGCCCTGCGAGTGCAAATGCGCCCCAAACAGAATATCGTCGTAGCTGCGCTCGCGCCAGTCCTGCAATTGCAAAAGCCAGGGTGCCGACGAGATCGAGAATATAGAAGGCTCTGTAATTCAGCACTTGATCAAGCCGATACCGAACCTCAGCATCGTACACACCCTCGCTGGTTTCCTCGAGTTGTGACCAGATAGCGTGGGTCCAGCCTCGACTCTCGCGCGATGCTAAGAAGGGCACACGCGAATGATTGGGGAGAAAGAGGCCGACGGTCTGATCATAGGCTTCTACCCGCATGTATCCGAGTGGTAGCTCGTCGGCATCAATAAGGCGCGCGATGTCTTTGATCATATGCAGCTGGTGACGCCGGTCCAATTCAGGAAAAAGCGCAGTGAGCATGGTGATCGACTCCTCAGGTCGCCGCAGTGCGTATTCCCAACCGCGTAAAGAGGCCTCCAGAAACCTCGCGAGCCTATCTCTAAACTCTGGTTCGTCGAGTCTGCGCTCATCGACGTAGATGCCATCCTCGAGGAAATCGAAGCCCAGATCGGAAAAATCGAAAATTGTGAGTTCGGTTGGATTGCCAGCATATTCAAGCAAGGTCCAATACTCGTTGTAAGACATTGCCGATACACAGTCGATGGCCGGATTATTCCATGCTTCAAGAACGTCCATGGGTTGATCAACGAGACGCGCACTCAACGGACCCGTATTTACGCTTACACTGTTCTGCGCGAGCCAGGTCGAGACGGGCGTTTGGGTGCCATTTTTCCAGACGCTGATGATTTTGCTCTTGAGATCCAGGGGCTGACGAATGCCTCTTTCGCGATGGCAGATGAGCGCGAATCCCGTGTGTTGGAATAATTGTGCAACGTTGATGATTGGAACGCCGCTCTCGCGCGCCATGAGCGCGGTGGAGAGCCATTCACTGACGGCATCCACCTCCCGCGTTAGCAACAGCTCGGTTGTTTGCGTGGTCGGGCCACCGGGGATGATGTCTACCGTCAGACCCTCTTCCTCGTAATAGCCCAGCACGTCCGCGACATAGTAGCCGAGGAACTGTGCCTGGGGCGTCCAAAGCAGCTGCAACCGAAAGGGATCCAATGCGTCTGCACGTGAACCATCACCTGCACAGATTAGAAACACGAACAAAAAGCAGTTAATGGGGTTGAAAAATTGCTTGCGATGCAAGGTACGACCTTTCGAGTTAGAACTCACTTAGCATTCATGTAGAGAGAGATTGAACCGACTTCTTAGCGTCAGAGTCAACCGATTCACGGCGATGTGAATCCCTATTCGCACACACAGGCAGGAGTGTGGATAGCCCTGCCTGCAGACCTAACCAGACCTCTCCCTGGGTGTCCCAAATGCCGTTTCTTTCAAGCAAAATAGTGTAATAAGCGATAGCAGCGCCATCACTGTGACGTACCACGCGAAAAAGGTGGGGTCTTTCGTGGTGCCGACTAGCCAGGTCGCGATCATGGGAGCCGTTCCACCGAATAAACCAAACGAAATGTTGTAACCCAGCCCTACCGCCGTCACGCGAACATGGCTCGGAAACAGTTCTGTTAAGGTCGCCGGTAACGGCGCCATAAAGAGGGCCATAAACACCGAGTAAACCAGCTGCCCCGCAATGATGTAAGTCGCGTTTGGGTGCGACATGGACCAGGCAAGGGGGTGCGCCAGTAGGACCAGCGCGCCAAAGCCAACGAACATTAGTGGTTTACGCCCCACTCGATCAGACACTATGGCAAAGATAGGTACCAGCGCGATAAGCGCTAACATCCCAATTGAATTGATGGTCATGGCCTCGGCGTGGCTTTCTCCCACATCAGCAACAAGCCATCCCGTGATGTAGACATAGCCCGTATACAGCAGTACTGCAAAGCCTGAGTTGAGAAATATGACGATAAGCAGCGAACGCCAGTGTTTAACGATGGTCTCGGACAGTGGGAATTTGATTCGACCGTCCACTGCCTGGTCGGTCACACCGCTTCGAATATAGTACGACGTGATAGCGACAAAAACCCCACAGAAAAAGGGGATGCGCCAACCCCATGATTGCAG
>JBCDFM010000243.1:0-6613 GCA_039178015.1 Pseudomonadota bacterium | reverse complement strand
TGGATTGTGACAGATGCTCAGGGGAACCTGGACAAGTCACAAGAGTCAGAAGAAGCTGCAGCGTTAATCGGAGAAAAGCCCATTCAGTGGGCCTTGAACTATCTTGATAACGTCCCAGTGTAGTATGCTGATGGCGCACTATTGGGACATTGGCAGCAATTGAGAACAACAACTGTGTTGCGGCCAGCGGTAGGGAAGCCAATATTAACAGTGCGATGTTAGGAACATTTATCACTTTTTCGACTCATTTTGAGTCTTTTAGGAGGAGTTATGTCAAAAGGGCACACGCTACAAGACCCTTACTTGAACATTTTACGTAAGGAACGCGTTCCAGTTTCGATATACCTGGTTAACGGTATCAAGCTGCAGGGGCAGATCGAGTCGTTTGACCAATTTGTGGTGTTACTCAAGAACACCGTGAGCCAAATGGTCTACAAGCACGCCATCTCAACAGTGGTGCCATCGCGCGTGGTGCGCATGCCACTGCAAAACCCGCCCGAGGGCGAGGAAAGCGGTGGAGACAGTTAAACGGTCTCACCCCCGTCGCGCCCTGCAGCCCTGAACCTTAGCGCTGGCATCCACGACCATTCCTGTTGATTCGCCGAGGCTATAGTGTTTTTTGATCGTCCCGAGTCGGGTGAAGCGGCTGTGCTCGTTCATCTCAACCTGGCCAGTGAGGTTGAGCGCGAAGATCCCCGTGAATTCGAAGAGCTGGTGCTGTCCGCCGGGGGTGATCCTGTGGCTTACATTATGGGCTCGCGCAGTGCACCGGATTCCCGCACCTTTATCGGCAGCGGCAAACTCTCCGAGATCGCCAGCGCCGTGCGCGAACACGAGGCCAGCGTGGTGATGTTCAATCACGCTTTGAGTCCCAGCCAGGAGCGGAATCTGGAAAAGGAATTGGAATGTCGCGTGGTTGATCGCACAGGCGTCATACTCGACATTTTCGCGCAGCGCGCGCGCACCCACGAAGGCAAGCTGCAGGTCGAGCTGGCGCAGCTGCAGCACATCAGTACCCGACTGGTGCGAGGCTGGACCCACCTGGAACGACAAAAAGGCGGAATTGGGCTTAGAGGGCCGGGTGAAACCCAGCTGGAAACAGACCGCCGCCTGCTGCGCGCCCGTATCAAGTCGATTTTGTCACGATTAGAAAAGGTCCGAAAGCAACGCGATAACGGGCGCCGGGCCAGGCGTCGCGCAGAGCTGCCCTCGGTGTCCCTGGTGGGATACACCAATGCGGGCAAGTCCACCTTGTTCAATCGTATGACCAATGCCGAGGTCTACGCGGCAGATCAACTGTTCGCAACCCTGGACCCGACCCTGCGCCGTCTGGAGATAGACAACCTGGGCCCGGTGGTCATGGCGGATACCGTGGGCTTTATTTCACACCTGCCACATGACCTGGTTGCTGCATTCAAGGCGACATTGGAAGAAACGATCAGCGCCGATCTATTGCTGCACGTGGTGGATGCCGCAGCCGAGCAGCGCGAAGACAATATGTATCGCGTTAACGACGTGCTGGCGGAAATTGGCGCAGACAAGATTCCACAGCTAACGGTGTTCAATAAACTTGACCTATTAGGGCAAGAACCGCGTATAGATCGGGACGCTGAAGGGCGCGCGACCCGTGTCTGGCTGAGCGCCGAGACGGGCAAAGGCGTTGATTTACTCCTGCAGGCGATGGCCGAGATTCTCGCAGGCGATGTGGTCAGTGAAACGCTCGCGATCAGTCCGGCCGAGGGCGGTCTGCGGGCCGCGCTGTATCGGCTGGGCGCGGTCGAGTCCGAGGATTTTTCGGAGGACGGCGTGGCGCACTTGAGCGTGCGTCTGCCGCGGGCAGACTGGGATCGGCTAATGAAAAAAGGCCCGGAACCGCTGTTTTGAGAGGGCGGTTTCAGCACCCGGGGCGATGACTCAAAGTTGATAAAATTTGGTACACTCTCTCACCTTTTTGCATGACCGTTTAAGTAGGAGTTGAATATGGCCTGGAATGAACCGGGTGGCGGCAACAACAAACCCAAGGATCCTTGGGGTGGTGGAGACCAGGGGCCGCCTGATCTGGACGAGGCCTTAAAGAAGCTGCAGGACAAACTGGGCGGTATGTTTGGTGGCGGTAAAGGTCGCAGCGGCGGCAGCTCTGGCGGCGGCGGTATACCCGGCGGCATCATCGCCGTGGTCTTCGGCGTGGCGATTGTGGTATGGGCGCTGATGGGTTTTTATCAGCTCGACCAGCAGGAGCGGGCGGTAGTGCTGCGCTTTGGTAAGTATCTTGAAACCAAGCAGCCCGGCCTGCATTGGAATCCCCCTCTGATCGATGAGGTGATTGTTCGCAACGTGACCCGAATCAACACCGTGAGCTTTCGCGAAATCATGTTGACGCAGGACGAGAACATCGTCGAAGTGAAGATGTCGGTACAGTTTTTCATTGAGGATCCGAATGCATTCGTTCTCGAAGTGCGCGACCCTGAAATCTCACTGCAGCACGCCGCACAGAGTGCGCTGCGCCACGTGGTTGGCGGCATGGGTATGAATCAGGTCTTGACCGGTGGCCGTGCGCAGATTGCAGTCGATGTGGATGAGCGCTTACAGGAATATCTTAACCTTTACCAAACGGGCATCAGCGTCAGCGAGGTAACGGTGGACGACTCCAAGCCGCCGACGCAGGTTCAGGCGGCATTTGACGACGTGATTAAAGCGCGCGAGGACGAGGAACGCCTGAAAAACGAAGCACAGGCCTACGCCAACGGTATCGTGCCGGAGGCTCGCGGTTCTGCACAGCGTGTTCTGGAGGAGGCCCTGGCCTATAAAGAGCAGGTGATGGCAAACGCCGAGGGTGAGGCCGAACGCTTCACCCAGCTACTGGCAGAATATGAAAAAGCCCCCGAGGTGACTCGCGAGCGATTGTACCTGGAGTCGCTGCAGAGTGTGTTGAGCAACAACAACAAGGTGATGATCGACGTGGAAGGCGGCAACAATATGATGTACCTGCCGCTTGACCGACTGGGCAACTCCAGTGGCAGCAGCTCGTCGCGACAGGTGACGATCGACAGCTCGAATATTCGTGAACTGACTAATGCCGTGACCGAGCAGCTGCGTCGCGATGCGGCTGCCTCGTCTACCCGCAGAGGAGGGCGCTAATCATGTCTGGAAAAAGTTTGGTATTACTTATCGTCGTGGCGGTGGCCGTACTGCTCCTTGCCAACTCGCTGTATGTGATTAAACAAACCGAGCGCGGCGTGCTGCTGCGTTTTGGTGAGGTGGTGAACCCAGACCTGCAACCGGGTTTGCATATCAAGATTCCGTTTGTGAACAACGTGCGCAAGTTCGATGGCAGGCTGATCACGGTGGATTCGCAACCCGAGCGATTCTTTACCCAGGAGCAAAAGGCATTGATGGTCGACAGCTATGCCAAGTTCAAGATCAAGGATACGGAAACGTTTTACACCGCAACCAGTGGCGATATGGGCAGAGCTATGAATCTGCTGGCGCAGCGTATCAACAACGGTTTGCGTAACCAGGTGGCGATCCGCACGATTCAGGAGGTGGTCTCGGGTGAACGCGATCAGTTAATGGAAGATCTGACGCAGGAGCTGACCCAGGTAGCACAAGAGTCGCTGGGAGTGGAAGTGGTTGATGTCCGCGTGAAACGCATTGACCTGCCGGAAGACGTGTCCGAATCCGTTTATCAGCGCATGAATGCAGAGCGTGAAAAAGAAGCGCGAGAGCACCGCTCCCAAGGGCGCGAACTGGCTGAGGGTATCCGCGCAGCCGCAGACCGAGAGGTGACGGTGATTCAAGCGAATGCCTATCGTGACGCGGAGCAGATTCGCGGTGAGGGTGATGCGGCGGCGACCAAGATCTACGCCGAGGCCTTCAATCAGGACCAGGAATTTTACGCCTTTACGCGCAGCCTGCAGGCCTATCAGCAGTCGTTTAACGGCGGTGGCGACATGTTACTGATCCAGCCAGATAGCGAATTCTTCCGCTACCTGAAGAACTCCAGAGGAGATGCCTCAGTAACCCAGTAATGCGGCAATAATCACAGGCGCTAACCCCATCGTCTGTGGTAGTATTCTGCAACCGTGGCCTCCTGCCTTTCGATTAAAAAGGCAGGCCCCACGGTTTTTTTGTGCTCGTAGTTTGCGGGGGATGCAATTTGGATTTTTGGCACGTGTTAGCGGTCGCCATTGCCTTGGTCTTCATTATTGAGGGCCTGCTGCCTTTTATCAGTCCCAACCGATTCCGCAAACTGTTGGTCATGGCCGACCAGATGGATGACAAGATTATCCGCAACATCGGCCTTGGCAGCATGGCATTCGGTGTCGTGCTGCTTTACATAGTGCATTAGGGCCCGACTAAGGCATCCGCGGGACCTTGGGTGAGTAAAGTTATGACTTCAGTTGATCGCTGGCAGCTGCCGGATGGCATCGAGGAGGTGCTGCCCGCACAGGCTGCCACTGCAGAGCGTTTGCGCAGACATCTGCTGGACCTCTATCGCAGCTGGGGATACCAGCTGGTGATTCCGCCGCTGATGGAATTTACCGAGTCCCTGCTGATTGGCCTCGGCCATGACCTGGATTTATTGACCTTTAAGCTTACCGATCAGTTGAGCGGCCGCACCATGGGTATCCGTGCCGATATCACGCCACAGGTTGCGCGCATTGATGCCCACAGCCTGGCGCGAGACGGTATTCGCCGGCTCTGCTACGCGGGCTCTACCCTGCACACCCGACCGAAAACGCTGATGGCCTCGCGCTCGCCCATTCAACTCGGTGCGGAACTCTACGGTGACGACAGCCTCGCCGGCGATATCGAAATTATTCAATTGATGTTGACGACCCTGGAAACCGCGGGCATCGACAGTGCCATCACGCTAGATCTGGGTCATGTTGGCGTGTATTCAGCCATCCTGGCCCGTGCCGGCCTTGAGCAGGAGCAGGAAGAGACCGTGTTTGACGCCTTGCAGCGCAAGTCTGTACCCGATCTGCGCGAGGCTCTGGTTGGCGTTGATGCCGCCTCCCAGGAGCTGATCCTGGCGCTGGTTGACCTGCACGGTGATGACGCTGTGCTCAGCGATGCCCGAGCGCTGTTTGCTGAAAGCGCGCCCGATGCGCTTGCGGCCGTGGATGCCCTGCAGGACATTGCCAACGACATTCGTCGCCAGCGACCCGAGCTGGATATCTACTTTGATCTTGCCGAGTTGCGCGGCTATCACTACCACACGGGCGTGGTGTTTGCCGCCTATGTGCCTGGCCATGGGCAGGCGCTTGCCAACGGCGGTCGCTACGACAATGTGGGCTCGGTGTTCGGTCGTGCTCGCGCGGCTACCGGCTTTGCCACCGATCTGAAGGCGCTGATTGGACTGGTGCCGGCTGTCGCGGACGGTCAGGGCGCGATCAGTATGCCTCACTCTGACGATCCGGCACTTGCAGAGACTGTGCTGGCGTTACGCGAACAGGGCGAGGTGGTGATTAATTGTTTGGGGGCTGATCCCGATCCGCGCTGTGATCGCGAATTAGTCAAACAGAACAACGGGTGGGTGGTGAGTCAGCTGAGCGAGTCAGATCCATCGCAGGTTGACGTATCCCAATCTTGAATTGCGCTAACGCCATGACCAAAGAGCTAGTAATGCCATGAGCAAAAACGTTGTCGTGCTCGGCACCCAGTGGGGTGATGAGGGCAAAGGAAAAATTGTTGACCTACTGACGGACCAGGCCGATGCCGTGGTGCGCTTTCAGGGCGGCCACAACGCGGGCCACACCCTGGTTATCGACGGCCACACCACCGTACTGCATCTGATTCCCTCGGGCATTTTGCGCGAGCATGTTCAATGCTATATCGGTAACGGTGTGGTGCTGTCTCCAGAAGCCCTGCTGAAAGAGGTGGCGGAACTGGAAAGCAGCGGCGTCCCCGTGCGCGATCGGCTGAAAATCTCCGCCGCCTGCCCGCTGATTCTGCCCTACCACGTCGCGCTCGATCAGGCCCGCGAGGCCAAGCGCGGCGGCCAGAAAATTGGCACAACCGGCAGGGGCATTGGCCCGGCTTACGAAGACAAGGTGGCGCGCCGAGGCCTGCGCCTGGGTGATCTGCAGGATGAGGCGCGCTTTACGCAAAAGCTCAAAGACGTCATGGAGTACCATAACTTTACGCTGGAGCACTACTACGGCATGCCCACGCTGGATGACCAGCAGGTGCTGGCCGATACCCTTGCCATGGCGCCGCAACTGTTGCCCATGATGGCAGACGTGACGCGGGAGCTGCACGAACGCCGCAAAACCGAGGGCAATATTTTATTTGAAGGCGCTCAGGGCTCGCTGCTGGATATTGATCACGGCACCTATCCCTTCGTGACCAGCTCCAATACCACCGCAGGGGGTACCGCCACCGGTTCGGGCTTTGGGCCGCTGTATCTCGACTACATACTGGGCATCACCAAAGCCTACACCACCCGTGTGGGCTCCGGGCCGTTCCCAACGGAGCTGTTTGACGACACCGGCAAGCACCTGGCCGATAAAGGTCATGAGTTTGGCGCTACGACGGGCAGAGCCAGGCGCTGTGGCTGGTTTGATGCGGTTGCGCTGCGCACCGCTGTGAATATCAATTCGATCAGCGG
>JBCDFM010000242.1:0-6659 GCA_039178015.1 Pseudomonadota bacterium | reverse complement strand
CTCAAACTCAAAACCAGCCAGTCGCGAGTTGCCAAACATATCGTTCATGACATGCGGCAGGCGATAAGTCTCAGGCAAGCTGTGGCTCCTTGATAGGTTTCGGACTCAAACCTGTAGGGACAGATTTGTAGTGTTGGAAGCTAAATGTACAGTTTACGGCCTATGATGCTATCGGATTTAAAGTACGGATCAAGCTGTGTCCGGTTAACAGGGAAGGTGTACGACGACTTGAAAACCTGTTTCTGTATTCTGTGCCGCGATGCTGCCGCCGTGTTGTGCGATCGCCCTGCGTGTGATCGATAGGCCTAGTCCGTAGCCACCGGTATCTCGGGCGCGTGCCGTATCGGTGCGATAAAAAGCGTCGAAGATATGCTTGAGTTCCGACGGCGATACACCCTCGCCATGATCGGTGATCGTAACAACATAGTATCCCTCGTTTTCATTGATTTCAGTAATGACTTCAGAATCTTTCGGTGTATGAAACAGCGCGTTGCGCAAGATATTGTCAAAGCTTTTGTGCAGTAGATCGCCGGTGCTTGCTACCAGTGCCTCGGGACAATGGGTGCGCAACGTAAAGCGCTTCCCTTCCGGCTGACCTTCAAAATTGGCGTCGGCACACAGGTGATCGAGTAGGGATACAAGATCGATATGGGAGTCCCATTCGGGCGGGTTAATTTGTGTGGTCAGTAGCTGGGTTATCAAATCCTCCAGGCGCTGGGTCTCCAGTTCGACCCGGCGTAAATGATCGTTAGCTCGCTCGCTGTCTTCCAGAGCGAGAGCTGAGGCAATGCGCAAGCGAGCCAGTGGAGAGCGTAGCTCATGAGACACGTCTGTAAGCAGCCTCTCCTGGGACTGTATGCGCTCCTGAAGCTGCTGGGCCATGCTATTAAAGTCTCGCGCAAGATCATCAGTTTCGTCGCCACCGTGATTTCGCACCTGTAACCGCGTTTCCAAATCGCCATCCGCAAGCAGCCGGGAAGCAGACTGCAGTGCCTTGATCCGACGCGTCATAAGACGGGATAGCAGGTAACAGACCGCACCGCTGATTAGGACGGCGAGGCTCAGACGCAACCATAAATTACTGCGCAGCGCGTTTAGCCATCGATAGTTCCGCCCTTGAAAGACGAACACTGCCCGCATCTCTCCCAAATCCGGACGGTATATGTTGTGGGCAAGTGATAATGCCCCTCCGTCGCGACGCAGAGCACGTTGACGACCGCCCTTCAACTCCGTAGCCACGGATTGAACGGTAGGTGGCACTGTTCGACCAAGCAGCTCCTCACCGTCGTCGTTCAGCAAGAAAATATCGATTCGGTGCTGTTGATTCGCGTTTGAAATCAAAGTTGGCAATTCGGCTCGATCAGCATTCTGCAGTTCATAAATTGTCCGCAGCATAAAGCGATGCGGGGGACCATGTGGACGCTGTTCGATGGCGTGACGGGACGGACTATTGTCGATGTAATTACTAGCGATCATCCAGCTGAGCAATACCATTACGCTGGCGAACCAGAAACCGAGAAAAATTTTGCTAAACAGGCGCACTCGAGGCACTACTGATCTTCTGTAGCTGCCGGAAGGGCGAATTGATAGCCACTTCCGCGAACGCTCACGATCAGTTTTTCACCACCTGCTATTGCCAGCTTTTTGCGTAACTTGCTGATGTGGACATCGACGCTCCGATCATATGCCGCCAGCGGCCGGCCTAAGGCCTGCTCGCTGAGCGATTCTTTGTCGACTACCGTGCCCGCACGCCTTAGCAATATCTCGAGAACATTAAACTCCGCAGAAGTAAGCATCAAATCGTCGCCCGCGAAGGTAGCGCTACGCTGCGCACTGTTCAGGCGGGTTTGACCTACGCAGAGATCTTTGTCAGCGGGCTCGGTGAGGCCTTTGCCGCGTCGCAGTATTGCCCGCAACCTAGCCGCCAGCTCTCGCGGATTACAGGGCTTGGGTAGGTAGTCGTCAGCACCGAGTTCAAGCCCTACGATACGATCCGTGTCTTCACCTTTGGCAGTTAGCATGATGATTGGGGTCTGGGTGAAGGATCTTAGCGCTCGCAATACATCTAAGCCCTGTAAACCAGGGAGCATAATATCCAGCACAATGGCATCGTAAGTCAGCTGGCGGCAATGCTCCACGGCTTCCTGTCCGTCGTGTACCGCCGTTGGCTGAAAGTCTTCGAGCTTGAGAAACTCGATTAGCAGGTCGCAGAGATCACGGTCATCGTCCACGATCAGCACGTTGACGCTCAATTTTTTGTTCCTCGCATTTTGGCAGTACTTAGTGTGGAGAACGACGGAAGGCTTGTCACCTCCATATGGTCAGGTCTTAACAAATCTTAACTCGAGTACAGCGCTCCTTAACGTGCTCAACCCTTACCATGTGCGATGTTTGTGGTGACGTTTGCGTCATCAGTTCTAGTGAAGACTTAGGAGTAATTTGAATGAAAAGTAATTGGAAGAAAATTATGGCGACGACGGCGTTAACGAGTGTCCTAGCTGCTTCCGCCATGGCCTGGTCTGGAGCAGGTCCTTACGGCAAAGGTGGCGACCCCATGCGTATGTTTGGCTATATGAGTGAAAGATTGGACTTAAGTGACGAACAGCAAACCGAGGTCGGTGCTCTGATGGCTGTGGCCAAACAAGAGAGGAGTGAAGATAAAAGCCGTATGAAGGAGCTGCGGTCGGAGCTCATGGCGATGAAAGCTGATTTCGATGAGGGAAGGGCGCAGAGCATTGCCGATGAGATCGGGCAAATCACCAGTAGGATGGTCTACCAGATGAGTTCGACATTCGCCCAAGTGTACGGCGTGCTTGACGCTGATCAAAAAGCTGAGTTGGACAGTATGCTCGCTAAACGGGGTGATCGTAGCGGGTCATGGAAGCGCACGAAGGGTGATCCACAATAGTCTCGGCCAAAATCGGGCAAGGAGCGCCCGATCTATCGACTTTGGATCACGTATACCCAGAGGACTTCGACACCTTCTTCATCTAAAACGTCGCTCCACGATGGCATTGCGCCTTTGCCGTTCATCACGGCATTGATAAATCGCGGTTTGTCGTCGGCTGGGAATGTGCGCAAGTCGTAGATGCCCATGGGTGGATTGATCATATTAACGCCGTGACAGCGCGCGCAGCGTCTGCGGTAAGAGGTGGCGCCTTTTTTCAGTTGTGCAGCAAGCACCTCCTCGCCCGTTGGGCTGGCCGCATCGCCTGCGGCCGTCTCTGCTACAACCCTGAAAGCTGCGGCGCTCAACAAAGCGGTGGCCGCTAAAGCCAGGAGCCAAGACCACGTCTTCAACGCTAATCCTTATCGAACAAGGCAAATGTCCAGAGAGATCCACCCGGCGGTAGGTTTTGTAGCGCTGGGTCACCACTGAAAATGGTATAGACACCGCCGATGCCGCTCACCACCGTCACGTATTGTTTACCATCGCGCTCCCATGTGACCGGAATTCCTGTGATACCCGAGCCAGTTTGAAAACCCCATAGCTTCTCTCCCGTATCGCTATCATAGGCAGCAAACTCGCCATCCATTCGACCGCTGAAAACGACACCCCCCTCTGTGCTCAACACACCGCTGTAGTTTGGTAGCCTAGAGGGCACACGCCACTTGTCTTTGCCGGTTAGCGGATCGATTGCCATTAAATAACCATATTCACTATTCTCTGGAAACGTGAATCCGATGAACTCTACGCCCAGGTACATCGTCTTGGGCTCTTTGTCTTCGATCAATGTCCGATATGGCATGCCAAAATTATTCGTGTTGGCATAGACCAGATTTCGCTTTGGGTCATAGGACATGGGCATCCAGTTTTTTCCGCCCAGTGCAGAGGGCCAGATTTCCACAGATTCTTCCATCTCGGGCGTCTTGCGCACCATCGCTGTCACTTCCGTGTCAATCGGCCGTCCGGTTTTCATATCGATTCCCTTGGCCCAGTTGATGCGATCGACAAAGGGATTAGCTGCCAAAAGTTCACCGGTGGCGCGATCAAGGATATAGAAATAGCCGTTGCGATTGGCCTGCATAACGACCTTGCGTAGCTTGCCATCAATGGTGAGATCCGCCATCACCAGTTCGTTTACGCCGTCATAATCGTAGGGATCGTTTGGAGAAAACTGGAAATACCATACGATCTCGCCGGTCTTGGGTTTCAGCGCCAGCGCGCAGTTAATAAACAGGTTATCACCTTCGCGTGGGCCGCTGGGGTTCCAGGGGCCGCCATTGCCTGTACCCCAGTAAACCAGGTCCAGCTCAGGGTCATAGGAGCCCGTAATCCAGGTAGGTGCACCGCCCACCAGGTAGGCTTCCGATCCCGCCCAGCTATCACCGCCAGGTTCATCGGGGGCAGCCGTGGTGTAGCGCCGCCATAACTTTTCACCAGTGGCGGGGTCCCAGCCGTCCAGGAAGCCGCGCGTACCGTACTCGCCTCCGGAGATGCCCGTAATCAGCACACCGTTTGCTACGAGCGGAGCACCGGTCATCGAATACCCATCCAGATATTCCGCTGCTTTCTGTCGCCAGACCTCCTTACCGGTTTTCATGTCCAGAGCAATCACATGTGCATCCAGCGTACCTCTGAAAAGTAGACCGTTGTATGCGGCCGCTCCACGATTGTGGGATCCGCAGCAGACGACCGCATGCACGTCTTGGGGAAGTGTAATGGGAGTGCGCCAGATCTGTTTACCGGTCGTGGGATCGATCGCAACCGTCGCATCGGTGGTGGTTTCATACATTACGCCATCAATTAGCAGCGGCTGACCTTCCTGGGGATAATTATTGGCTAGACTTAGATTCCAAACCGGCACCAGGCGACTGACGTTCGACTTATTGATTTGTGCGAGCGGACTATGGCGCTGCAAATTATAGCCACCATAGGTGGTGATTTCGTCTGTGGTGGTCGTATCGTTAAGTAGGTCTTCTTTGCTAGGGCTGGCGGCTAGAACCGTCGTGCACACCAGTATCAGCGGCAGCAAAAGTGAATAGCGCATGGTTTCTCCCGGCACCCGGTAGATGCCTTTTTGGTTATTGTATTTAGCCGAGGTCTTGCAACGCCCGAGCCAGCACTACCAATAGACTATTGTCAGTCAGTTTGCAAATCTTCGTCACAACTCCTGTAACTGGAAGTCATGTTCAGACTGTAATTGCATGCCTAGCTCTCTGTTTGCCGCACTCGTTATCACCGCGGTGCTCGCAATCTCCGACCGCAGGTAACGTGCTGTCACCGCGCGTAGATCATCCAGTGTGACCGTTAAAACGCGACGTCTGAACTGCTCTCTATCATGGTGGTTGCGACCGAACAAGCGGTTGTGAAAATGCGCTTTCGCTTCACCCGCTGGTGAACTTGGTTTGTCAATGGATCCAATGACACCCAAGATCGCTTCTTCCAGGGATTGATGATGGTGCTGCGAATGCAGCACCCAGTCGATAGCCGCGTCGAAATCTGCCAGCGTTTCTGTGAGGCGTGGATCGCGGTATGAATAAAATCGGAAGGCGGCGATGCCACTGTCTTGCGAGGCTCCACCGCCGTATGCACCGCCTTGTTCGCGAATCGTACGATGCAAAAACCCGTTGCGCATGAAGCCGCCCAGTACGGTAAGCGCTGCCGCATCTTTGTGTGCCATCGGTACGGTAGGATACGCCCTGGCGCAGAAATTGACCTGGCTGTTGCATAGCCAGATCTCCTTTTGTGACTCACGACTAGGCGGTAATGTAAATGCCGGGCAGGCATCATTAGCGGCTGAGTAGCTGGCCTGCACGGTGTCTAGCAGATTGTCCATCTTGTCGTCTTCCGCTACCAGCAGTAGCTGACTTGTGTAGCAATTGATCTGCTTGTAGAGGGAGGAGAGTGCGCTGACCAGCTGTTCCAGGGCGGCGGGGTTGTCCAGACTATCGTCCAGAGCCCGCAGCGCGCGAATACCCGCCAGACCCGACGCCTCGTGGTTGAGTTTGGCCAGGGGGCTCATGCCCGCACAGGCCGCAGTCATGGCCAAACCGTGCCCCTGGCCGGTAATAGATTGATCCCGACGAGAACGTTGCTGACTGATCAGTTCTCGAATGCGTGCGGTTTCGTCAAAGCGAACAGCGCTCTTGATGTCTCGCAGTAAGCGACACTGTTCACGGACGTTTCGGTGCAGTGCTTTTGAGGAGATGACAAGGTTTGCACTCACCTGCTGTTCATCATCGATGGCGCCCCGCATGGAAGTTAGAGCTGTGATTGACCCGACCGTAGCCGACTGTCGTTGCTGAGTACTCAGGTAGTCCTGCTCGTCGACCCCCAGTTCGGTCAGAATCTGATTAAACAAAGGCAGATAGAGCAGCTGCTCTGGCTCAAGGGCGGGGATGGGTGATACCTGCTGCTGGTAAACCAGGCCATTCGTTCCCTGCCGATATGCATTGACCTCAATACCGTTAACTCTGTGGTTCTCAAAGCTGGGTTCCGGGAGATGGGCGGGTACGTCCTGGAGCGTAACTTTTGGCAGTATGCTCTCGTCGTCGATCTTCTGCTGCCTTGCGGCCAGGTCAGCGGCTAATTTGACAGTGTCTGCACAGGACTTCTCGTCCATTTGCCGTCTGATTTCACAAAGCCTGTCCTTTTCAGCGGCAGTGCGTCTGGCAGATAAGTCTTCATCAGGCTGCATGACCAGCGTGACACGGTG
>JBCDFM010000241.1:0-6694 GCA_039178015.1 Pseudomonadota bacterium | reverse complement strand
GGCAAATCCACTACCATGCCCGACATGTCCTCGTTTAAATCAATCTGGCAGGCCAGGCGGCTAGTCGGCCTGATCTCAGCCAATCCTGAATCCAGTGTCAGTTCTTCCATCGCATCCATAGGCCTGAGCTTGTCAGCCCACTTCTGCCGCGGATAACAGTGGCAGGTCGCGCAGGCACAGCCGCCGCCACACTGTCCTTCGATCTCAGGGATCATATTATCGATGGCTATTTCCATTAGTGTGCGGCCCACTTCCCCGTCGACCTCAATGTGATTGCCATCAGCGGACACAAAGGTAATCTTGATCATGTTATCCATCTCGTCTTTTCCTTAGAACGAATCACTGAGCCACGTAGGCGCCGTCAATCGCCAGGGCATCCGTGCCTTTAATCGAATACTAAAAAGATCGGCACCACAAAAAACCACTCGTTCTGGTAAAAAAGTGGCCACCCATACATGGGGGCAACGGCCTCATGATGCACGTGTAGGTGTAGGTGTAGGTGTAGGTGTAGGTGTAGGTATTATGTAGTATGTAAAGGTAAGTAGATTGGAGAGCGCCTGGCTGGAACTGGAGTCCACAGACGACACGGATGCCATGCCTCATCTTCTGGGTAGTTCAGTGTCTTATCGGATCGCCATCGGCCCGCAACAGGGTCGCAAGGCCTTCATGATTCGCACCATCCGCTCGCTCGAACGCCCTGATCCCGGGCTGGAACGCGTCGCCAAGGCCAATGGGTTCTCACTCCACGCCGGCGTGAGCTGTGAGGGGCATCAAAAGGATAAACGGGAGCGACTCTGCCGGTACATCGCCAGGCCAGCGGTGGCAGTACCCCGCCTTTCGCTGAGTTCCACCGGCAAGGTCATCTATACCCTGAAGACACCCTACAGCGATGGCACGACGCAAGTGGCGTTTGACCCAATGGATTTTATTGCGTGATTGACGGCACTGGTTCCCAAGTCCAGGGTCAATCTCTCCCGGTACCACGGCGTCCTGGCTCCGAATAACCGCTGGCGAGGGATGGTCACGCCAGACAAACGCGGCAAAGGAGTGAAACGAATCGCCAATACTAAAGTTCGCTCACCCCCAGAACGGCACGTCGCGAGAGCCTGCACCGCTTTATCGGGTATGTCCTGGGGCCAGGCGCGTGGTAACAGCGACTCAAGCGAGTATTCGATATAGAGCCGTAGTTGAAATTCCCTCTCCCTCTGGGAGAGGGTTGGGGTGAGGGTAGAGCGAGGGCAAAATCATTGACAAAAAGGATTGCTGAAAGCATGGCAAACACCTCCACACAACGCTTTCATGGCTTGGACTCTCTACGCGCCACCATGATGCTATTAGGCTTAGTTTTGCATTCAGGCGTTGTTTACATGGCGCAGTCTGATTCAGCAATCGTTTCAGACCCTAAGAGTCAATCCATCGCTGTCGGCTATCTGGTGTTTTGGATTCACGCCTACCGATTGCCGATATTTTTTTTGGTTTCAGGTTTCTTTTCGGCACTTTTATATTTTGATCGTGGCCCCGATACGATGATTACCAACCGCTTCAAACGACTGGTATTGCCATTTCTTGTAGGCTGGATGCTGTTTGTGCCACTGATTGCCATTTTAAAAGCTTATGCAAACCATGCGTTCGATGGTTATGCGGGCAGTTGGCAGCAAAACCTACCTGTGTTTGATATGAAGCTGTATCAAAACACCCATCATTTATGGTTTTTGTATTATCTTGCACTGATTTCGTTTGTGTTCTGGGGCGCAGCAAAAATCTTGCATAACCGCAATATGTCGCAGTTCATGACAGCTTTTGACTACCTCGTGAGTCGTCATACTCTCGCTGTGGTCGTGTTTTCGATAATCACCAGCGAATTGCTGATGCGGAACCATCTGCCATACCTTGGCACCGATACCAAAATTCTGCCGAATCTCAGTTTGCTGCTCACATATACATTATTTTTCGGCATTGGCTGGGGGCTTTTCAATGCCAGGCATTTACTGCAGACATTCGCCGAGCATACATGGCGGAATCTGGCTTTGGGCACAGCGATGTTTGTGATTTATGCGATTGTTTATATCAATAACCCAGAGTATATCTTGCTGGAAACCGTAGTCTACGCAGCCTGTACATGGTTTTATGTGTTTGGTTTTCTTGGCTTTTTTATTCGCTACCTGGATCGTGCTTCACCGCTGATACGTTACCTCTCTGATTCATCCTATTGGATGTATCTTTTTCATTTTGCGCTCGTGATTGGTTTCGCAGGGCTTTTAGCCGGGCAGCTCTGGCCAGGTTTGGTGAAGTTCTCTGTTGTTACCGTACTGACTTTTATCGTTTGTTTGATCAGCTACCACTGGATGGTGCGCTCAACATTTATCGGGCTTTTTTTGTATGGAAAAAAAATACCACGCAAGAGTGACTAGGGCGATACATGGCGTGATTTGTGAGTTTAGCTGTACTTTTTGATAGCGCTTTGTGTTGTATCGATATTGAAGTTTGTGGTCGCTGCGGTGGGTCCGTCAAAGTCGTCGCGTGCTTTGAGGATCAAGACGGCATACCCGATAAAGCGGGGCAGGCCCTCGATAGTATCCTGGCTCATCTTCGCGAGAAGGAACAGGAAGCCCCTGCCCGGCCCCTCCTGGTACCACCAACTAGAGCGCCACCCGCCACGCTGTCTCTTTTTGCCGGGCGAGGATAACGCCAAACTCTACAGTGACAGTTTCACCGCCGGGTTGATCACGATTAAGTGGTGCCGTAAGCGTACCGCAGCGTACATCCTCATCGGTAAATCCCACATGAATCGCGATCTCACATTCATGATCGGTAAACACGGACTCTACTTCGACCTCCTCCACAGGCTCGGTTTCAACAGTAGAGACAGCGTTATTTGATGCAGAACCATCGCAAGCCGCGTTTAACAATGCGAGAAGCGCAATAAAAAGGTTACCTGCCACAGTACTAGCCGCCGGAAAGCGGGCGTACGCTCGATGCATCAGATTGTCCCCGAAATTATTCTTAGCGGCGTAAGCACCATTTGGCCGCCTACAGGTATAGCGTCACAAACAAAATCAACGCCTCCAGTGATTCATAACCTCTGCCTCTTTTGTTTGGAAGCTGAAGCAAGAAAAAGAATAAGGAACTAAGGGCAAGCACAATGCCTACTCCACACGGTGGGGCAACAGCGCTTCAATGTTCTCTACGGCGGCCTTGAGAGCTCCGTAAACACGTATCTCAGGTAGCCATCGGACTCGATGCAATTGGCCTTGTCCGTTTCGATCGGGCGGTAAAGGTCGACCCTGGCGTTTGCTCCCGTAACACGGTCGCACCATAGATCGTTCTTACGGCCCACAACCAACGGGCGGATCGCCCATTCAACCAGCTTGCTATCGATCCTCAGATCGCCATGCTCTGTATACACTGACGGGCTTGGCCATTGTCGGTTCAGACAACTCAGTGCCTTTGCTAAGACCTTTCTTCCAGGGACTACTCCAGACGCAACTGGCGGGCGACATTCACCGCCGCAGTACGATTGTCTACACCCAGCTTGGCATAGAGATTTTTCAGATGCCAAGCGATGGTATGAATGCTGACGTTCATTTCACCGGCTAGCTCTTTGTTTTTACGCCCTTTACCCAACAGCCGCAGCAGTGTGATTTCCCGCGGGGTGAGGGGCTCGATACCCGCCAGATCCACTTCGGGATCTGTCTCCAGGGGATTGGTTTCTGTGACGTCAAAGGCCGACTTGAGCATATCAATGTAGGCGACCTCAACCTGCTGTGCGACACTCATATCGCTGTGAGACCAGCGCTCAAGCACAGTGCAGATCAACTCCCGTATTGACGGCTCAGCATCTTCAAAGGTGCGTTTGAATTTCCCGATAGCACCTAGCACTATGGCCTCACAGGTGCGGTTGAGCGCCGAGCGTTGCTTGCCAAGTTGCGCGAGCGCTCGTCCCTCCTGCAACAGAATGTCTACCCTGTGCCGACTCTGTCCCTGTCGCTTTGCCAATACCGACTGGGCAGTTAGCATTGATAAGGCCTCTTCCGCCTTCTGCGTTGCCAGCAAATATCGACTGCTACCCAGCGCTATATAGAAGCCCAGTTCTGACCAGCCTTCTGCTGGCGAGTCTTGTCGCGCCAGGGACGTGAGATCGCCGTAGGCGACAGAGGCGGCTTCCAATTTCTCCGCATTAATCAGCAGGCGGATTCGCTCACACAGCATCGCCGCCACCAGCCGATCGAAATGATCGTGGCGACCCACCGCCTCACCTTCCGCCAATAGCTGCAGCGCCTTTTCCGGATTGCCCTCCAGCAATGCCAGGCGAGCGGACACCTGGTACACACAAATCAGTGGCTCGATCACCGAGCTTTCGTGGCGAATAATGTCGCGATTCTTGAGGGACTGAGAGGCGGCCGCAAGATCGCCGCGCTCATATTCAATTTCTGCCAGCAGCGCGCTGGGCACAGCGAAGGGCACCCAGTGATCACCGAACTTCTGTCGGGCGATGCGCTGCGCCTGTTCATATTGCGCCCTGGCACTGTCGAAATGCCCGGCAAGCCGATAGCCTAGCCCGCGAAAAATATGCGTGTACACCACGGCGCGAAAATTAAACTCTGGGTTGGCCACTTCCAATTCCATCGCCAGACGATGGCCCTGGTCAAATTTTCCCTCGTACATCAAGGCATACACCAGCGCCGTAATATACGTGGCACGAAAGAATCGCTGCTCCTCAGGGATCTCTATATCGGCAGTAGCAGCGAGCCTGGCTATCGCAGCGGCATCATCACTCACCACGGTAATCACACCCTGCAATGCTACAACGTCGCTGCGAATATCCGCGCACTCAGTCCGTCCGCATTCCTCGCGCTGAGCAAAACGCGATTTCACATCCTCCAGATAGGCATAGGCCTTGGTCACATTGCGTCGCAAAATCGCCACCCAGCCCAGGCCCAGTAGCAGTCTTGGCCTGTTCTCTGTCAAATTGTCCGGCAGCGCTAAAATCCAATTTTCCAGGGTAGATAAACGGTTTCTCGAGAGCGCTTCTTCCAGGTGCAGTTCGATCGCGTCCGAGGCCCGTTCCCAGTCCTTCGCAATTACCATGTGATTGATGGCCTCGCGCACCAGCCTATTGTTCAGGCACCACTCATACGCACGTCGATGCACCGAGCGCATATCGTCGCCGAACTCGGCGGACAGTTTGGCTTGCAGAAACTCGCGAATAATGGGGTTGTAACGATAGCACTGGTGTTGCTCATCCAGCGTTACCAGAAACAGATTGATGCGACGCAGTTCCGCCAGCAGAGATGCACTATTAGCACCTTTAGTCACCACGTCACACAGCTGAGGTGTCAACACCTCCAGAATCGATGTTTCAATCAGGAACTTTTGAGTCGCCGGCGGTAGCCGTCCAAAGATATCGTGTTCAATGTAGTCAGAAAAGTCTCGACCCTGCCCAGAGAAGCCGCGTACATAGGCGTCTATATCGGTATTTTCATCGATGGATAGAGCGGCTATTTGCAGCCCGTTTATCCAGCCATCCACCCGCCCTAGTAATGCGATGACCTGTTCACCGCTCAGCTCTCGCGAGCAGGTGGCGGCCAAAAGTTCCGTCGCCTCGGGATAGGTGACGTGCAAATCCACGGACGTGAGTTCCAACAATCGCCTGCGCGCTCGCAGCCGGCTGAAGGCTCCAAAGGCAGTGCGGCTCGCCAGCACCAAGCGTAAATTCCCCGGTGCGCTTTCTAACAGTTCCGACAGAATATCTTGAAACGCCTTGGAGTCGGCGCGATGCAGATCATCGATAAATAGCGTGATCGATTCCCCTGCGAGCATCAGTTCATTCATTAGGGTTGTCAGAATCACACTGTAGGATACGCCCAGGCCCGCACCCAACAGCGATTGAGTTACGCTGCCCACGGTGCCACCTAAGGCATGAATCGCAGTGGATATGCCCGCCAGAAAATGCGCCGGATCTGTATCGTCTTCGCTCAGCGACAGCCAGGCAACTTGAGACTTGTCGTTTTGCAGGCGATTGTAATACTGGACTAGCAGGCTGGTTTTGCCATAGCCCGCTGGCGCCAGGACCAGGGCATTCATGCCGCTCTGCTGGGCCTGCTGCAACAGGCTAATCGCCTGCCGATCAACCAGCTTGCTCGGGCTTTGTGGCGGCCGGGTTCGGACCAGGCCTATTATTGTTTGCTGATTAACGCCTGCCATGCAGCCAGTGTACCACCTCGAGCCAAGCCCCAGCGGTTCAGCTTTGTTCCGCCACCTGCAGTATCAGCTTGCCAAAATTGCCGCCTGTAAACAGCTCGAGGAACACCGAGGGAAAATTCTCCAGTCCATGGCGCACATCTTCGTGGGCAGTCAGCTTACCTTGCTGCAACCATCCGGCCATGGCTGCGCCACCTTCGGCGTAGCGCGGTATATAGTCCAGAATCACAAAACCAGTGAGGGTGGCGCGCTGGATCAAAAAGGGCATGTAGTCTATCCGAGAAAATCCATCCTCCATCGCGTTGTACTGAGAAATTGCGCCGCAGATCACCACCCGCGCACCCAGGTTGATACGCTGCAATGCGGCGTCCAGCGTCTCGCCACCCACATTGTCGAAGAATACGTCGATACCCTCGGGCGCCGCCCGGTCCAAGGCCGTACCCAGGTCGGATTCGGCCCGATAGTCGATAACCGCATCAAAGCCCAGCGTGTC
>JBCDFM010000240.1:0-6705 GCA_039178015.1 Pseudomonadota bacterium | reverse complement strand
GGTAGATTGCACAAGCGGCGTCAGCGGTGTCGGCCAATGCCCAGTTCGAACCACCAAGCAACATCAAAACCAGCACTGAGAAAGCGCCGTATCGCAACACACCGCTGCCACGAAGGTAAAAGTCATAGTGCATGCTTGAACTTTACCTCTCCCTTTCGTTCAATCTCAGATCGAAATTTTAGTCCAAAATCTTTCGGCCGGCCCGGACAGCCTGCTCGTGAACCTACGTCAGATCGGCCACGTCGATATTATGTCCTCAGGACATAATAAAAAGGTATGCTATACATTCCCATTTCCGATGCCGACAGACCGGTTACAAGCTTCAGCGTTGCATCTGAAACAGTAAGGTTTTTCAGCGACCTTCACGGGTAAATTGGTATGGCAGTCAAGTACACGATCTGTGGTATCTGCGAGCAGGCCTGCGGGCTGAAGGTCACGACCGCCGATAATCAAGTGCTTAAAATCGAGCCAGATAAAGCCAAACACTACAGCTGGCGAGACTATTGCATCAAGGGCGCTTTTCAGCCGAAGACAGTCACCCGCCGGCGTTTCCCCTACGACTGATTAGTCGTCGTCGGCTCAATACATTTAATTCATGGTCTACCGAGACGAGTGCGCCGCGCCCCGAGCATCATAAGCAAACAGTAGCCTGCGTGGAAATAAGCCATCACGACGCGAAGGTCTTGGGAGTCACGGATGGATCACCCGTTGCAGTCATATCGCGCTCCGCAAGACTGGAAACAACAGTATTGCTTTCACATAAAGTCCGTTCAGGCGTGGCGGTGATGGAACAGGGCTGGGGCTCAAGAACCTTCGACCCTGCTACAGGAAAGTCCTATTGCCACGGGACTAATCGCAATCGTCTGGTGTCAAACGTGGAGCTTGATCCACTGTCAAGAGTGCCGAGACTCAACGGTACGCCGGTGCGCTTAGAGACTCTGTAATCGCTGTGATGCAACAGATCCGACGCGTTTAGACAATTATCTCCTGAAACGAGATGGTGGGCTGGCACCTGAGTGACCCGCACAAGCATGCTCAAACTGCACTGACCATCGCTGCTCAAAGCAACTAAACCCCCTCTTCAAAGGCAACTAGCAGGGCAAACTCTTTCGCCAAGCCCAGGTTAGCCCTTGACCCTACAAGCAGGCTTGCCTAGCATCGTCGTTATGAGCATCTAAGACGCTTGGCCTTTTGAAGCGACTTCAAACAGCTGAGCCGCGTGATCAGGCTTGTGATGAGTGCCTGATAATCCATGACATTTCCCAGGGGACGACGATGAATTCACCAAGCAAGCGCTCGACCATGCTGGCATTTTCACCGAGTATCCTCACCACGGTACTACCGATTACGGCCTACGCCCAGTACGAGGAAGTTTATGCTCCCGACTGTAAAGGCACAGGTTGTACGCACGCCCTCGAGCATAACCGACCTCCGGCCTACCGCGGAGTGACGGTGGTGTTCAGCTGTGATGAAGGCGCAACGCCGGTAACGCAACTGTATTGCTCTCCCGATAAAGGCTTTGCCCACTGCGGCTGTACAAGAGTCGTGGATGGCAACAAAGGCGCCTGCAACTGCGATTACCACACGAACTTTTCTGAAGGTAAGCAGGCTGCGGTTGGCTATGGCTTTTGCTGTGGTGATCAGCAGGGGCATTGTTATTAGGTTGATTGCTTCAAGTTTCGTTGAGCCTGGTCTTATGCAGATTATGACCATCCGTAATCTCCGTGACGAACACGAATAACGGCAGCTATATGACTGACCAAAGCGCACTTTATTCACAAAAAGCCGCAGAGTTTCATAGCCTGGTAACGGGGTCGCTGCGTGACAAAACTGCGGTTGAGCATTACTTGCGTTTGGTGCGCACACACGGAGAAGCCGCAGCGATTATCGACATCGGTTGCGGTACGGGCGATGTCCTAAACGGGCTAAGCACATCGTTACAGACAACACGTTTGGTTGGGGCAGACGTGGTGGATGATATGTTGGAGATAGGCCGCAAAGAGTCCGATGCCTGCGCCGACACCGCGCTCGCACGCCCCCCCGAGTTCGTTAACTGCGACATGCACACCACCACTGAAGACTACCCGGAATTTCGCAACGCCTTCGACCTTGTCATCAGCCGATGGACATACCATCATAGCAAGGACCTGGGGCGTATTTTCCAAGTCACTCGATCATTACTGAAACCGAATGGATGGCACGTCTTTTTGTCCAATGTGGTCCAATCCTTCAGCGAATCTTCTTCTCCAGAGACCTACCAGGTGCAACTAAGCGACACTTTTGCGGTGAGTAATTATGCGCTGAGTGTTGCAGACTACTTAAACGCATTGGTCGACAGTGGCTTCATGACATCGGAGCTTGCACTCTATTCGGCAGATCACAAAATCCTTCACGAACCGAAAGAACTCTGGTACCGCGAAGACGGGTCTCAACGAACAGGTGTTTTTACAGGCGTGTTCGCAGCGCAGCTAGTAAGGTGATTCTTCGTTGACACAGACCCGCAGTCTTTCAAACTTGCCGACCTATCTTCTATAAAACCGCGTGTTGCGCAATGACCAGGCGCTAGCGTCGGGTGCCTTGCTCGTGAGGCTAGACGCTAGAGTGCAGCTGCCAGTGGTGCGTAACCAACGGCTTTCGACGCAGCCCGAACGCTTCCCGGATTCCCGATCGCAGTCAAGCGGACACTGCTCAACTGCCCTTACCAGCATCATCCAACACTCAGTGGTCTAACAAATAACGCTGGAGAAACAAAAGGGTGACCTGCTGAAAGATATCCCGGTTCGCCTTCTTGCGATAACCGTGCCCCTCATTCAGCGCGTTCATATACCACACGGGTTGACCCTGCTCACGTAGCGCTTCCACTATCTGAATCGCTTCGCTAACGGGCACCCGAGGATCGTTTTCCCCCTGCACCACCAGCATGGGTACTGCGATTCGTTCGACGTTGTTCAGTGGACTAATGCGCTCAAGAAAAGCTCGCATTTTTGGTTCACGCTCATCGCCATACTCGGCGCGGCGGGAATCGCGTCGATAGTCCTGTGTGTTTTCTAAGAAGGTGACGAAATTACTGATACCCACGATATCAACCGCTGCCTTTAAACGATCGCTGTAATGCACCGCGCTTGCCAGCACCATGTAGCCTCCATAGCTGCCACCAAATACGGCGACGCGGTCTTGATCAAGATCGGGCTGTGTAGCTATCCAGTCCAATAAAGCGCCGATGTCTTTAACGGCGTCTTCGCGGAGAAAACCGTTATCCAGATTTAGATAGCGCTTGCCATAACCGTACGAGCCCCGAACATTGGGCACCAATACCGCCGCCCCCAGATTCTGCAACCACATCTGGTAAGTCGCAGCAAAGTAAGGCCTCGCCTGCGCCTCGGGACCGCCATGAATGGATATCACCACCGGGTGAGGACCGTCACCTGTCGGTTTGTAAAGCCAGGCGGGAATCGCCTCCGGCCCACCCAGACTGCTATCAAAGGTGGGATAGTCAACCAGCTCAGGCTCGATAAACGTTGTTGGGTCCAGCCCCCCCACTTCACTATACGTCCAACGCTCCCATTCACCGTGACGTGTGGCATCGGCATGTAAGTCCAAGACGAATGTGTCCGAAGGTGTTTGCGCTGTGTTCAGTGTCATCGCCAACCGCTTGCCGTCGGGGCTAAATGCTCCCACATCCGCCACACCCATCGGCAATCCGGATACAGACTGATATTCACGCGTTTCGGGGTCCATCAGATAAAGACGGGAGAAGCCATTTTCATTCACCGTGAAGGCGGCGCGCAATCGATCTTCGCTGAACACAACATCTTCAACGTGCCACGGAATATCGGTGGTTATGAATTCAGGCGTCGCGTCTCCTTGTAGTGACTGCCAGGCTAACTGCCGAAACTGTCCCGCCGCATCGGTGGTGTACCAAAAACCGGTGCCGCTCGCGTCAAAACCGACAGGAAGATTAACGCCCGGCTTGTCGGGACCACCTGCAAGCAGGCGCATTTCGCCGCTATCAAGTTCCAGAAGGTATATGCGCGAATCTGAGTTGCCAACATAGTTGAGCACCAGCAGATCCTTGCCATCGACTGAAAAGTCACTCGGCACCCAATAGGTACCGTCGGGTGACTCAAGCACCATGCGATCACTCTTGGCATTCTGCTCAGATCTTAACCAGATATCGTTGGACTTGCCGTCGCGAAGCGTGCTGCGAAAGGCAAACATGCTGCCGTCACGACTCCAGATAGGAGCCCCGTTTTGCGACACGCCATCTGTGACCATTGTCGTCTGCTCTCTACCCGCTGGATCAAACAAAAAAATCTGAGAGAATTCATTGCCGCCAGCGTCCATGGTGAGCGCCAGAATGCTGTTCCCAGGCTGCCTTGTGACGGCTCCGATGGGCTCTTCAAAGAAAGTGAGCTGGGTCCGAGCCCCCGCTGGATTGTCAACGCGGTGCAGCTGATCAACATCGCCAAAGCGGGTAATGACGAAGATACTGTTCGAGTCTGGTGTCCACCCGGTGAACGATGCTCCCCGCACATTCTGATAGCGCGCAAGATCTCGCGCCAGATCTTGCGGAATGTCGGGAATATCTTCCATGATTAGCTGGCCGTCATTGATACTACGCGTCTGCACCTCAGCATGACTCGCTGTTGCGAGGATTAAGCCGAGCAGAATTACTTTGATGGCTCTGTTGAGTCCTACTTTCATTAGCTAGTCTGCGTCATCAAAAAAACCCGTTAATGCTATCTCACTGCTGTTATACCTGTCAGGCGTCCGGCCTCTCTTCTACTACTTTTTCTGTTAAAAAACCCACTCCAACAGCGCAATATCCGATAGACTCCACCTCCTGTCGCAAAACCTATTCGGCTTGTGCCATTCAAGTTTGGGACGTCTGCTGGGATCGGACGGACCATGAGTCTTTCTGAGGAATAACCATGTCTTTGCAAACAACTCTCTTGGCTGCGCTGGTATTGATATGCAGCAGCATGCAAGTGCTCGGGCAAGATTCGTCTGGGAAGGACACCTTCTCGATGCAGGACATCTTTCAGCTGAGTTACGCCAGCAATCCGCTCATGGATCGCTCAGGAGGGCGCGTCGTCTACACGCGCCATTCCATGGACATCATGCACGATCAGAGGCGCGCAAACCTGTGGCAAATCGATATCGCAAGCGGCCAGCAACAGCCGGTCACCACGGGATCGGTGAACGTTAGCAGTCCAGCGCTTTCACCTGCCGGCGACCGTGTTGCTTACATAAAGGAGGAAAATGATGCATCACAGCTTTACGTGAACTGGCTTGACTCAGGACGAGTAGCACAACTTACAAGCCTCCCTGAAGCACCAGGCGATCTCAGTTGGTCTCCGGATGGACGCTGGCTGGCATTCAGTATGCTAGTCAGGCGAGAACCACCGACCATGGGGGAACTGCCGGCAAAGCCTGAAGGCGCAGAGTGGGCACCGCCACCGGTTGTCGTTGACCGCACAACTTATCGGCGTGATGGCAGTGGTGAAAAGCCCTATGGATTTCAGCATATTTTCGTGCTTTCTGCCGACGGAGGTTCGTTACGACAGCTCACTGATGGTGACTTCAACCATTCGGGGAACATAGCTTGGTCCGCAGGTAGTGACGCCCTGTTTATCTCCGCCAATCGCAATTCGGATTGGGAGATCAACGTCGTCAACACTGACATCTATCGTGTAGATCTCGACAACGGCGAGATACTGGCTCTAACTGACCGCCAAGGGCCGGACGGCTCACTAACCATGTCGCCCGACGGCAAACGACTCGCATTCACCGGATGGGACGATACGTTGATGGCTTATAACATTAACCGACTGTACATCATGAATATCGACGGCAGTGATCGGCGTGAACTACTTCCTGAACTTGATCGTTCGATCCGCAATCCACAGTGGGCCATAGACGGCCGGCGTGTGTTTTTCCAGTACGACGACCAGGGCAAGACAGTGCTGGCTGCAACCGATCTCAAAGGCGAAATAGAGATCCTCGCTGCAGACCTGGGAGGCACCTCGATTGGTCGACCCTATACCGGCGCAAGCTTTGCAGTGGGTGGCAAGGATGTGTTTGCTTTTACATCCGGCACAACGGAATCACCAGCGAATATCTCCGTCGGCAGACGCGGCAGAGATAACACTAAACAACTAACCGCTCTCAGCAACAACATGTTGGCTCATAGGGATCTCGCCAAAATCGAGGAGCTTGAATTGCAATCCAGTGTGGACGATCTCGCCATTCAGGCGTGGATAGCCAAGCCTCCCGGTTTCGACCCCAAAAAGCAGTACCCTCTGATTATGGAGATTCATGGCGGACCCCATGCGGCCTACGGCCCACATTTCGCCGCAGAAATTCAGCTATTCGCTGCCGCAGGCTATGTGGTCGTTTACGGCAATCCACGCGGCAGCAGCAGCTATGGCGAAGCATTCGGCAATCTGATTCATCACAACTATCCTAGCGAGGATTATGACGACCTGATGTCGGTGATAGATGCCACTATTGAGCTGGGCTTCGTCGATTCCGAGCGGCTATTCGTAACCGGTGGCAGCGGCGGCGGTGTCCTCACCGCATGGATCGTTGGCAATACTGATCGCTTCCGCGCGGCTGTCGTGGCCAAACCTGTTATTAACTGGACCAGCTTTGTACTCACCGCGGATAATCCCGCTTACTTTTCACGATACTGGTTTGAATCTT
>JBCDFM010000239.1:0-6707 GCA_039178015.1 Pseudomonadota bacterium | reverse complement strand
TAAAGGAGACACCGCATCTCGACAGGCGGACGTAATAGGTCCCAGAACAGCCAGATAATCAGCTCTTTTTGAGATACCGGCGGCTATCGATTGTGCACGCGCCGGTTCTGCTTCATCGTCGTAGTAATCGATCACAAGCTCTCGATCAAGCAAACCGCCAGATTGATTAATGTCTAGAGCCGCAACCTCTAATCCAATTCTCCCCTGCTCGCCAAACAACCGGAGGCCGCCCGAAAGCGGAAGAATTGCCGCAACACGAACATCCGAGCCAATAGTACGCGCACCGGTAATGGTGCTGACGGCAGCGATCGCAGACAAACTGACGAACTGCCGGCGGCTATATTTACATTGTTTAGGCATGGCGTTTGCGCGCTCCGTGCTGATTGATGAAGTGCCGTGGCGTGTCGCTCTGTGAGTGCCGGGGTCTGGTCACGCGCAGCAGTATTTCTGAGAAATGTCGCCAGCGTCGTTCCATTGGCGTTCACCGTTGTAGATATTACTCTGCGCGAGAGTAGAGAGTAACAATCACATCTGAGTTAGGCAGCATTGTTGTAAGCTTTACAGCACGCTTTGTGACTTCTGCTCTATGCCTGTATAAGAGTAGACGAAGATAAGCTGCAGGATATACTGCGCGTTCGCCCTTACTATTCAACTCATGTTAGGCAACCTATGGCATCGATAATTAGCCACCAGACCGAGAGCACTGACCTGCAAGACATCGTCAAGGCAACTAAGGCTCGTATCAACGGCATGGCCGATCTCAGTGAAACAGAGCGCGACGACTTGCTGAATATTCTGGACGGTCTCTGTGAGTTCGAGTTAGGCCGGTTTCTGCTACAAAACGGTGGCGGCTGGAATGGCGAATGGACTCACCGCATCATAAGCCATCGCGAAGACACAAGGCATGAGCTACACCCTCTGGAGGAGTTTACGATCTTTAGCGCTCCCTCTGTGTTGGCAACTCGAGAACGATTTTCTATTTTCCAACAACAAACCCAGCGGCTTTTAAAGGAGGGCTGTCATCTAGCTTCCGTCCCTTGTGGAGTCATGGCCGATCTCCTCACCCTCGATTTCACAGAGCTGGAGCAGTTTCAACTCACCGGTATCGACCTCGACGAGCAGGCTTTCCCGCTCGCAGAAAAGCTTGCTGCAGAAAAGGGCCTATCGGAACACTGCCAGTGGATAGCTGCAGATGCATGGAAACTGGACGTATACGGCGAGTTTGATGTTCTGACCAGTAATGGCCTGAATATTTACCAATCCGACAACGTCTTGGTGATATCGCTCTACCAGCAGTTTCGCCAGGCAATAAAGCCCGGGGGCACGCTGATCACGTCATTTCTCACGCCGCCACCGGATGCTCAAGGCCATACTGCATGGAATCTTGACGCGATCAACATCGAAGACTTGCTGCAACAACAAAAGGTTATGGCCCATGTACTGCAAGCCACTTGGGCGTGTTTCCAAACAGAAGAGGCCACGCGCCAACAATTGCATGAAGCAGGGTTTGAAGAAATAGATATCCACTGGGGTAGCTCGCGTATGTTTCCCACCGTAGTTGCCAGGTAGCATGACGCTATCTCAGGGGACTGCGGGGCAGGATGAGCGAATGACCCCACCAAGATGATGCGAACCGTCCATTCTCGAATCAAGTCAGAAGCCGCAGCGGGAAGAACGGTAATGGAAATGCGGCGCTATTGCGACAGATAGGTTTTATGGACTTTGCCGCGGCAATTTCGAACTTCACGCATCCAGTAATACTTTTTTTCTTTCTGGGCATATTCGCTGTATTGGTCAAGTCTGACCTGGAAATACCACCGCAGGTAGGTAAATTTCTCAGTCTGTATCTGCTCTTCCATATTGGGATAAAGGGCGGATGGGAGTTGTTTAGAGAGGACGCATCGGGCCAAATGCTGATTGCATTGTTGGTGTGCGTGCTGGGTTCTTTTTTGGTTCCCTTCCTTATCTACGGCATCTTGAGAAAGAAACTGGACGCCTATGACGCCGGTGGCGTAGCGGCGGCTTACGGCTCAATCTCGGCAGTTACCTTCGTGACTGCCATGGCCTACCTGGAAAACAAAGGTGTCGACTACGGGGGCCATATGATCGCGGGCATGGCCTTGATGGAGTCACCTGCAATCATTGCAGGCCTCATTCTTATTCGCATGAATACCAAAGCAAGAGAGGGTGTTGCAACGAAATCTCTCAGTGAATCAATGGCTCCCGCAGTAAAGGAATCACTGGTAAACGGTTCGGTCTTGATGCTCGTGGGAAGCCTGGTTATCGGCTACATAAGCGGAGCTGACGGAGAAGACGACCTTACTGTATTCGTCGATAACATCTTCTACGGCATGTTGACACTTTATATGCTAGACATGGGGCTTCTTGCTGGCGCAAGGCTCAACGAGCTGCGAAAAAGCGGCTCCTTTCTCATCCTTTTCGCTCTTCTTTTTCCAATTGTCATCGGCACTACCGCTATTTTCCTATGCTGGTTGCTAGGTTACAGCCGGGGTGACGCGCTATTACAGTCAGTTCTATTCGCAAGCGCTTCCTACATCGCGGTTCCGGCTGCGATGCGAATAGCGGAGCCCAAAGTCAATCTGAGCGTACTGTTGTCAATGTCGCTGGTAGTGACCTTTACATTCAATGTCAGTATCGGGATTCCGCTGTATTTCAGCATGATATCCGCATTGTGGTGAATATGGACTGCGGTACACCCATGAAACATTTTTGCGCCACTTAGCCCGGCTAACAAACACCACGCGAAAAGCCCCCATTTGGCCTATCAGCTCGCTATTTAAACCATAGGGACCAGCGCACCACATGGTTATCTAGCCACTCGTTGGCGACCATGATCTCTGATTGACCTTCGACTTCCACTTTTGCTATCAGGGCCGCCATTTCGGCATTGGTGATGGTAAATTTCTCGATGGCAGCCTGGGCTAGAGGCCAGGTTTGTTGAAGGCGATGTGAGCCCGCCTTCCAAATCGGCCCCGAGGGTTTTCCGCAATCATAAGGTAGCTCTGGATTTACACCCCAGCTCGGGTCCTCATAGCAAGCGTCTTCATACTTGGGAAACTTAACCCAGTGTCCCTCGTACTTTGCCTCGGTAAAATTAGGCGAATAAACCCAAAGCATGATGGGCTCCTGATTCGCATAGGCTTGTTTCAGGGCAGAGTTGAGCTCTTCGTCACTCGTTGCATGACGCATGTCAAAATCAAGTTTGAGCGCCGCGATACGACCCTCGTCGTGACCGCCCCAGTCTTCCGGACCACCTAGATAGAAACCCTTCGGTTTTGACTGTGCTGTTGAGAACAAATGCGCACACTCGTTGAGCGCCGTCCACGCGGGTAATCCCGGACACTTTTCGCTCATATAGTCTGGATACCACCAGTCCTCCACAGCAGTCATACCTGTTTCGCCTAGATTGAGTACGCTGCCATTCGCCACGGCTTGTTGAAACTCTTCTTTTAAGGTCGTCGCCCAGATTTCCATGGCGACATCAAGACTGTCATTTGCAATCAGCTTGAGCTCTTCTCTGTAAGGCGTCCGAACATAGGCCACGGGAAAACCCTTGCGAGCCAATGCTTCTCCCATAATACGGCTTGAAAGTCTCTGGCCTGCCCAGTCGTTGAGCGCAAAGCGCATACTATCGCCAGCCGTCGGTTCTGAGTCTGGATAAGCGCTTGAAGAAAACAGTATCGCTAGCAAAAGCAGGATAGCGGGAAGCATATAAACTCCATGTCGGTCATCGTCTTTGTAACTTACTCTGCCAAATGCTTGTTGTTAGTGCCAGTCATTTGGTTTCTTCACTCATTCAGTGTACCAAGTGATATCAGACAGGTATCCCATTCGATGCAAACTACCCAACAAGGACAACACCAGGTGTATGGTCCAGGCTAGGACGCAATTCAAGTCGACGAGCAGCTCATGCTCGGGCTGCTTTGGCGCTAAGTTCGCTCAGCCATGTACCGAGATCACAGTAGGCTGGATTTCTGCAGGCCTGCATAGCGCTGTTCGTGTCGTCGACGAATGCCCTCTAGATGCGGTCGAAGAGCATCCGATAGCAAATTGGCTTCATAACCCATAACACCACTATAACGCTGCAAAAACACTGCGAAGGCGTCAGAACCGATGCCAAATCGTTCGGCATCAGCGGTGAATCTGGCAATATCCGCAAGTTGTTTACGGTGCCACGGTCGGCGAGAATCCGCATTCACCCCAATTTTTCGCGCTCGTTCGAGATCGACTAAAAAGACGCGGTGTCGATGCATTAGCAAATTGCTAAATTTGCAATCGCCATGTTTAAAACCCTTGCTATGCAGATTTGCGAGCGCTTCTGCCGCCCGTTCCAGATATCTTACAATTGCCATATCATCAGGCGCGGCAAGAGCAACTTCTCTGAGGTCAACCGCGCCCGCAAGCGCCTCTGTCATTAGCAGCACGCCCTCCGAAACGAGTAAGCAGGCTCTCGATTCTGGAACCCATAGACCCGCCCCACGCAGAGCGCACCCTGCATCGAAAGCTCGCAGACCTCTCGCAATGTGCAGATGGAATCCCATTTTCTGCAGCGCAGACTTCGACAGATACAGCTTTAAGAAACAGCCAACTCCGTTCAGATCGAGAAGGCCAACCCTGCTGTAAGCATCTTGTTTGATGAGGTGACTACGCTGCTCCATCCAACTGACAAGAGAGGTGGATGCTGGCGGCAGTGCGGCAGCTAGCCTGCTGGACCATTGCTCCCCGCGCAGTATTTTGTAGCGGTCAGGCATCCGAATTTTCAGAAGCTCGCGCAGCACTGCTTTTGCTTCTATCGTACAGAGCTCGCGCTCGCCGCTGTACCCTTTGCCACTGTTTGTTGCGTTTTTTCAAGGCTGTGCGCAAACCCCCCTCCGAGTAATGGCGCAAAAATCGTAACAAATCCCTATCGCTTAAAGCTAAATCCATCGCTGAGAAATATAGGCCTGCCAGATCTTTCTCTCTCCAGCGCGTGGGAATGACATCTCGAATCTGCGCTCTGTGAAGATCAATAAGAAAGCATCGCACATCTTCCTCCATCAGACTGTGCTCATCCAGGTGGAAATGACAAAGGTAAAAGTCTCTATGATTAATACCCGCTGAGTGCATGCGTCGCGCGATATCAGCCACTGCAATGATGAGTCGACGTTTGACAAAACTGGACGGTGGCCTCGTCGCCCAGTCAGCACAATAATCCTCAAGTTTCACCGTACCAGTGAGCTCCGCCGTAACAATCATGGATTTCAATTTGGCGGGGTTATGACCGAGGCGACAGAACGCCAGCACTGTCAAGGTATGCACCCCCGCGCGCTGAAGCGCGAGCACAGCTTGGAACTCACTCACAGCAGACAGCACCGGGAGTCGCAGCTGCATCAAATTCTTGATGATCTCCGGCCAGCCCACACCACTGTGCAGTTTCATAAAATACGGCTTTTTGCGATAAACGAACCTAAGTGTTTTACGACCTTCTTTGTCGCGATAGACGTCCGCTGCATCGACATCAACTGCCATTCGCCGCGCCCAGTCTAGGAGCTGATTTGGGGTGGGCGCTCGGGGTAAATCCCCCGCCGCGAAATGTTCCGCCAGATAATATTCAGGTTTATTCACACTTGTTCTTCTGAGCAAGCAGTTTCTCAATCAGGTCGGCGGCCCTGGTATGCAGGCTGAATAGATCTGCATCCCGCGCATATTCGAGTGCGCGAGTCGAGCAGGCTGATCGAACCCTGGCATCGACAAGCTCTTCGAGGGCGGTGACCAAATCCGTTTGCTGATAGGGCGTTGTCAGAACCTTACCCGCAGCTGCAGACTCAATATACCTGGCATATCCACACACATCCGTCACCACAACAGGCAGACCCGCCACCAAAGCCTCAAGCAACACCATGCCCGCCGCCTCACTCCGCGCAGGATGGACCAATAGGTCCGCCGCCTGAAGCAAATCAGGTATATCGTCTCGGCCACCGAGGAACTGAACTCTTTTTCGAACCCCCTGTCGCCGCGCAAGCGCTTCCATTTTGCCGATGCGATTCTGTCCTGCTACGAGCAGACGTATATCTTTATGGGGATGAGCACGCTGTAGTGAAGCGAGTCCACGAATTGCTCTGTCCAGGCCCTTCGTAGCGAAGCCAGAGCCGATAAAGAGCAATATCAAGGCATGCTGCGATAATTTCAACTCCGCTCGGACCCGTGCGCGCTGAGTCTGCGCCCGCTCTGTGCGGCAACGATCTCGCGCCACCCCCGGCGGAAGAAGATGCATCCGCTCTATCTCGGTCTTATAGTAGTGCACGAAGCGTTCGCTTTCCCTGGTGGTAAGCAGCAACACTTCGGTGGAACTGCCGCGCGCAAAAACGGTGCTTTCCCAAGCCGCAAAGTGTCTGAATCGCGAACCAAGTCGGTAAAGCGCTGTCCGATTTTCCTCAACATGGGCCAGAAAACAGGGATCACCGGCGAAATAGATGTCCAGCCCCGGCATCTTGTTAAATCCGATCACACCGGATACGGGCTCTCTTGTCAGTTCAGCATGCACCCAAGCGCTAAAATGCTTGTTACGCCGTACACGGGTGCCCTTGACGGATGGGGCCAGCACAACGTCGACATTTTTCGGCCAATCGCTCTGCCATGAAACACAGTAAACGCGACACGTGTGTCCCCGCTGGCAAAGCTCGGTTAGTACTTGCAGAAAATCTCGC
>JBCDFM010000238.1:0-6714 GCA_039178015.1 Pseudomonadota bacterium | reverse complement strand
TGCGCGTCCCTCTGTGGATATTGCGGATCAAGCGAGTATATCGGGCACTGAGACCATAGGTGCGCCATTTGTGGACAACCCTAAAATGAGTGCTCGCAACGTCAATGTCTTTTACGGCGATAAGCACGCGATTATGGATGTTTCTCTGGATGTTGGTCGCAATGAAGTCATTGCGATGATCGGTCCGTCGGGGTGCGGCAAGTCCACGTTTTTGCGAACCCTTAATCGCATGAATGACATCATTCAAACCTGCCAGGTTAGAGGCACCTTCGAGCTTGATGGAGAGGATATCTACGGTGCTGGCCAGGATACCGTGCTGCTGCGGGCACGAGTGGGCATGGTTTTCCAGAAACCCAATCCGTTTCCCAAATCGATCTATGAGAACGTAGCTTACGGGCCCCGTATTCACGGCCTGGCCCACTCAAAGGCAGAGATGGACGAAATTGTGGAGGACAGTCTGCGCCGAGCCAGTTTGTTCGATGAGGTGAAGGATCAACTGGATATGCCAGGAACCGGATTATCCGGTGGCCAGCAGCAGCGGCTGTGCATTGCCCGCGCTATCGCGGTAAGCCCTGAGGTGATCTTAATGGATGAACCCTGTTCAGCCCTGGATCCGATCGCCACCGCTCGTATTGAAGAATTGATTGACGATTTGAAGGAAAACTACACCATCGCAATCGTGACTCACTCTATGCAGCAAGCGGCGCGCGTTTCGCAACGTACCGCCTACTTCCACCTGGGCAAGCTGATCGAGGTGGGCGCGACCAAAGATGTCTTTACCATGCCCAAACACGAGCTGACTGAGAACTATATAACGGGTCGATTTGGTTAACGAGGCGGCTGAAACTACACCCAATTGAGTGGCCGATCTATAGCGCCAGAAGGTAGATTCAGAGCATCAGAGGTTTAAGACATCTGCTTGGGCTTAGGGCGAGGGTGATTGACTGAAGAGCAGTGCCGCCGTTTGCGATGCGGTGTTTTGGAACGTGGCTTTGTGTACAGTGGACAGCGCGATAGCTCGCGAGCAGTACCCGGCAGATCTAGTCCTTTTTTTGCCCCTTTTGCTCTTTCTCGGCTTCTTTCACCTTACTCGAAATCAGGTTGGTCACCCAATTCGATAATGAGCGCCCGTCCGCTTCAGCAAGCTTTTTTGCCCGTTTTTTGAGGTCAGGATCGATTCTAATATTAAGTAGTTTCGTCTTTGACATTGCAACATGCTGATAACTAAGCAAAAAAGTTTGGGCATTTTAGCACAAATGGGTGGTTTGTCTTGTCTTTTTTGTATATAGTGCTTGTGTATACAAAGTATCTCGTTAGTAGTTATGTAGTAGTGATTTAGTAGTCATAAGTGAGGACAAAATGAACTTAAGAGCAGCCGCCCATGAGCTCAAGAGCCGACCACCCAAGATCAACGGTTTGATCATCTTTGCTCAGGCCGTAGTCATGCTATCAGTCAGCTATGCCCTCGTAGGGTTTTTCGCCTAAGAAAGCGACACGACGCGCCGTTTAATAGCGCAAAGATTCGTATTAGAGGCTAGTTCTCGTCGCCCTTTTGAAGTATGCTTCCTACTCCTTGCTTCACCTGACGCTGATAAGTCTGCTCCTTTATCCCTCCACGCATAAGCACTCAAGCTAAACAGCTCCCACGCATTCCTCCTATCAATCGTCAGAGGACTTGACCTGTCGCGCGTCAGCGGGCATAACGTGCGCGCTGAATACACTCAGCCTGGCTGATACCTATTCCAATAACAGTGATCTCACCTTTTTTTGGGAGCAAACATGAATATCTTCTATAGACTCGCAGTGCTTTGCGTGCTGCTTTCCTATACCACAATGGCCTCTGCCGTCAGCGATGACGAATTTGCTGAACTCAAGGCGCAATTTCTCGAGCTTTCTCAGCGCATGAGTGCCTTGGAAGCGGAAAACAAACGCCTGCGAGAGCAGAGCGTGACAACGCTATCCGAGCTTAGGGGTACCAGAGCCGAGCTCACGGATACTCGCGATGACCTGGCGGTTGTGAAAGAGCAAAAAAGTAGCAGCGACTGGACAGATAGAATCACGCTAAAAGGTGATTTTCGTTACCGCTACGAAGAAATAAAAGTGGAGGGCGAAGATAGGCGAGATCGCAATCGCATCCGAGCGCGCCCGGAACTAATCGCCAAGTTGCCACAAAATGTAACAGTGGGATTCGGTCTCGCGACGGGCAGTAATGATCCAGTATCCGCTAACCAAACACTGGGTGGGGGTAACGATTCTAAACAGATTAATCTCAATTTGGCCTACGCTAAGTGGTATCCGATTGAAAGCCTTTATCTGGAGGCAGGAAAGTTTAAAAACCCGCTGCTGCGGCCGCAGGGCACAGGCTTGCTGTGGGACAGCGACTGGACGCCAGAAGGGCTAAACGTCGGGTGGAGCAATGACTATGCTTTCGCGACCGGCATCGTCAACTGGCTGGAGAGTGACAGTAATGCACGCGAGACCGATGAAGTTGCCTGGCTGGTTCAAGCGGGTCTGACCGTCGACTTTGCCGTCGGTGAGTTGGTGACAGCGGCCGGGTATTACCACTTCCCGATTAAAGGCAACGAGTCTTATTTTAGAAATCGGTTTTTCGGCAACTCATTTGTCGAGGTGGATGGTGTCGATGTATACGAGTTCGATTACGACCTGGTCGAGCTATCAGCCGTGTTTAAAACCCGTGTGTTTGATCAGCCGCTCACTTTCTTCGCGGATTATGTCGAAAACCAAGATCCGGATGATTTCAATACCGGATGGCTGGCGGGTGTTCAGTTAGGTAAAGCGGACGACCGTGGGAAATGGCAGCTCGCCTACCAGTTTGAAGACCTGGAGGCGGATGCCGCGGTGGGGCTGTTAACGGACTCTAATTTTGCTGGCGGTGGCACCGACGGGAGAGGCTCACGCATTTCCGGCGCCTACGGCATCAACAAACAGTGGAAGCTCGCCTTTACCTGGTTCGTCGATAATGAATTTGGCGAAAAAGCATTCGAAGACGAGGGCGGGGCGCTTAACTACAGTCGCTTTATTGTCGATACCTTGTTCAAGTACTAGGCTCTGTGCAAACCCTCGACGAGTTGGGTTGACCCGCGCTGAGCGATCGCGCGGGTATGCGCAAGGGTATGCAGAAAGCGGAGACTCAGGCGCCTATGCTAACGAGCTCGGTGCTGGAGTTGCCAGTGCCATCTGATTGGTACCGATACTGGACCGGGCTGCCGGGCTCTGCGTTTTGTAGTCGCGGGTCAGCGGGCAGTTTAAACTCCATCTTTTCTCCCCGGCGAACTCGGCAATTGGCTTCGTCGCTATATTTACCTACCGAATGAAACTTTACGCTAACATCCTGAGCGGTATTGGCACTGTCGGATCTTTGAACCGTGCCCTCGAGTAGGCAATCCTTGGGTGCGTCGGCACTGGTCATTGCTGAGCCCCAAGCCAATGACAGCGTTGCGATAGCTAATAAAAATGGTCTCATTTTCGAGTCTCCTTTATTGTCTTCAACCGTCTAATGCGGCAGTCCCGGATTATGTGTTCAGCATGAGAGCAACTCTGTGTATGTAGCGAGCATCATGCTGCTCTCCACGAACCATGTACATTGTAAGCTATATGTATACACAATGTCACAGCGTTTTACCCGATTTTTCACATTTATGTCATTTTGAGGCCAAAAAAGCGGGTCTTTACACGTTAATGTAATATTACTGACACATACGGCAGATATCGTGGTGGTTTGCTGATAAAGCGTCTGCTATGAAAATCTATCTCGCCATTGCCGCATTTACCGCTAGCCTGCTAAGCCCGTCCGCGCTGGCGCTAGCACTATCAACCGAAGAATTCCAGGCATCTCGCCTGCTGGCCTGTGTTTTGGCAGAAGAATCGCTGGGCTATTTAAGCGAGCGAGAATACGGCGAACGTACTCACACCGTGTTGGATGGCTTTGATGCTGCCGAGCGCGATGCCATTCTGGCGAAAGCGCTGGGCTACTACGACGGCCTGATGTTCGACATCCCATCGCAGCAGGTGAGTGCCCGGCTTGAGGACTACATCGCCAGCTCCTCCTGCAACCGTTCAGGGTATGAACGCGTCAGCGACAGCCAAACTCGTAAGCTCTAAGCCCCAAGCCCCAAGCCCTTTACCGTACACCTGATTTGCCAGGTTTTCAGTCGCCACCGTGCGATTAGTCTAGAACGAGATAGGGCGTGATTGGCTGTTCCGCATAGGGTGGCTCAACGACAGGGCTGTCTGCCCAATTCCCGCGTGCTGTATTGCCAGCGTTGTGTCGCCGCTTCGCGGGCGCGTAAGGTCGTTTCCTGTATGACGTGGCCAACGGCCCGCTTCACTGGCGTGTTGGGATATGTCGCGTTCCAGCGCCGACAATAGTAGGCCGCTAATCGAGACCATTTACGCTCTACTGCACCCTCGTTGAAGTACTTACGCCAACGATACCCGTCGAAGTAACCAGAGCCATCCACTGGCCTTTCGATCGCGGGTTCTTCGAAAGTCAAATCGTAGAGATTCACACGACGACCGTCACTTAATTCGCCGACAGCCATCAACCAGACGGTATTCCGTCCTGGATTTGGCGCGAACATGGTCCAGTATTGGTTAAGTAACAGCGTTTGCGATACTTGCTTTACGAACCGTGGTTTGTCGACATCTAGCTGACGCAGCCCTGCGATATTGTCCAGCAGCACAACGATGGCGAGGCAGCCTACGAGGACGCTCACTAGAAAAGGCGTGCTCAAACTAACCCCGCGCCAGGGCAACAGCACCGACGTCAATCGGCCCAGTCGATCCCGGTGCTTAGCCACCCAGCTGTAGAAATGTTCGCCTAGAGAAAAAAAGGGCTTACTGGCGAAAAGCCAGACCACTGGATTTGGCAACCAGGACGCTTGCAGCACGACAATCATTGCCTGCCATCTCACATGACGGACGCCTCGCCAATCTTCAACCACCCAGCTGTGATGTTCTTCCAGCAGGGTCTGAATATCGGCATGATCAACCGCAGGGCGGATGGGGGTAGACTGTGAAAGCAGAAATGTTCGAAGCAGACGGCAGGTTTTATAACAGAACACGCAGGGGCCGTCGTAATAGATCTTGAGTCCAAGGCGCTGGGGCGTTTCAAAGCGTTTGCGTAAGTGCTCCCAGAACTCGGAAGGAATAAGGATTAATAGGGAGGTCAGGCTCAAATAGGGGTAGATGCCAACCGTGAGCAGAAGGGCAAACCCAACGTGTAGCAGCATCAGCCCGGGTACGATGACCGCTCGAATCCGCGCCGTGTAAAAAGGTAGTAAGACTAATACGGGACCGATCAGCTCGATGTACCAGGTGTAATTGGTCAGTAGCCGTAAAACAGACAGCGGAAGATGTTCGCCTACCCAAACACCCAGCGAGCTCGCATAGGCGCTGAAGTGCAGCGCCAAATACACAGCGTCTTTGTCGACTGTCCAGCTGCCTCCGATCTTCAGCAAAGCACCAAAAAAGTAGACATACAGCACCTGCAGTATCAGCGCAGCGCTGGCGGGCGACAAAATCTTTTCTGCCTTCGCAGGCTCCCTATCCAAGGCAGCATCTACCGACCACCTCGCACCCAGTGGTAGAAAAAGTGACCAGAACAGCAGGGCAAGCATCAGCGTGTCACTGCTCTGTAAAATCAGAAAGTTCCGATTGTTGACAGAAACCAGCATGAGCCAACTCAACACCGCTACCCAGCGCGTTCGATAACCCAGAACAAGAAGCACTGCCAACAAGCCGGAAAAAATAAACAGAACGATTTGAAAGCCAGCAGAGCCACTCAACAGGTGCAGTGAGAAACCGAACTGGCCTAGTGCGGCAGACGCATCAGCACGGGACCAGACGCCGGCGTCGGTGTAGTGTGCGGTGAGCGTTTGGGCTCGCAAGACGAGATCGACCAGGATGATCAAGCCGAGACAGATGCGGAATACTGCGAGCGTGCGAAGATCGATAGCGAAGGGCGCTAGCCACCGCTGCCAGCCTACCGGCTCCTTAGCGAACATTGTAGAGATTACGAGTACCCGTTTGTTGAGATCGTCTTGTGCAACTTCTGAGCTAGCAGATGCTGGCCCGGTTCTAATCGAGCGTGAAGTCTGCCAGCTCAGCAGCGCACTGTCAGCAATACCGGTTGATCAAGCACGCAGCACTCGCTCTTGATGAACACATATGAACAGACTGGCTGCACTTATTAAGGTCACTGCTGGTTTTCGACTGGGTGTATCCCTCAGATACTTTAATAAATCTGCAACATATCCATAACAAGGGTGTCATTTAACGCCTCTAGCATGTGCTGAAAATTCGTGGCGCCAGAGGCCTGCTCACAGTTGTGCACTTAAGGCCTATAACTGAGCGCCCAGCGACACAAAAAACCGTGTTTGGATAGGCGTACTCTTTATGAAGCAACTCTTTGCGGGACTTATTGCGTCCTTGTTCTCTGTCCCGGTATTGGCGGGAGACGCCTTTATCAGAGTCTTTATAGATGAAGCGCCATTGAGCGGCGCAGAAGTCATCATCGACGGCGTACCCTTAGGCGAAACCAACGTCCGTGGAGGCGCAAGTGGTCCAATCGGATCGGGAACACACCTACTGATCTTAAAGGACGACGAAACTGAATTCCCCATCGAATTCAGTTCGACCATCGATGAGGACGTGGAGATCACAGTCACCTTCACATCCCAGGCGGGTGATACG
>JBCDFM010000237.1:0-6785 GCA_039178015.1 Pseudomonadota bacterium | reverse complement strand
GCGACAAAGAAGGGGATATATTCCTCGTCTGAATCACTAGTCAGTTTAAGCGCGTAAATACCGGATCGAAGTGTGTCGGGCACCTCCCAAATAATCTCATCCGGCCATGCACAGTCGTACAGGTCATCTTGATGAAAGTGGATGGCTGAGTACTCTGCGGGGGCATCAGTCCAGCGTAGGTTCGCGCCAGTCCAGACGCTGCTTCTGACGGCGCGCAGAGGTAGGTTGTGTGTTTTGCCATGGCGCTCATGGAGAGACGTATCGATAATCCGGTCGGACGCCTGCTCTAGAGAAAAATCCCATCTCGCCAACCACTTATTTGTGGCAATCGCCAGGTCCTTGCCGTTTGCTAGCATGTTTGCATCTGCATCGGAAAGTGCGACGGCTGCGATTGCTGGGTTCTCTAGGCGGCCGCTAAAGATACTATTCGCGACGTTGCCGCCGGATGCATCTACGCCGCAATGTCTGCCTCCTATGGTCAGGGGTGAAGTGACGCCTGGAAGCCTTTCATTAAAAGAGCTTGTTGACTGCGAATCGCGACTCTTGTGAGCGAATGGCTGATTCGAATCCAGTTCGATGCACCAGAGCGATGCGTGGCCACTTTCAGTGCTGAGCGAAAAGAGCAGCTGATACCAATGCTTCTCCCGCGCAAGAAGATTGGATTCTATCCAGTCCTTTGTGCCCGAGGGCGTAATCGACTCAAAACCGAATACGCCTTGCTCGGTGAGATAAAACGACCAACCCGCATTTGCCGAAGAGTCATAACGAGACACCAGAACTTGCCGCCGACCAGTCACCCGGTAGGGCTGACAGCGGAGTGCTATGGAGAGATCATTGAATTCACTTTCGAACGCGTCTCCAGATACGAAAATACATGAACCGGGGTAAACGGGGTGCGAATTGGCGGTATAGGTTCCATCTACTGTGGACGCAAACCGTTCCTCCTTGAACGCGCCATGCTCCGAGTGTATGTCGCCGTTAATCAGCCTGACCATGTGCGCCGAGACTTCACTTTCGTCCAGGCTACTAAGCCGAAATGAAATGGACTCAGTGGGACGTACTGTCAGTTTGTCCGTATATCCGAGTAAGCTCTTCATATTTTAAGTTCCGAAAAATGTCGCGCTCAGGCATCTGTTCTGCTGAAGATGCGAATAACTGCCGATAACGGCAGACCACAAACTCTTAAGCGGACATAACTTTACAGATATGTAAACATAGGATAGCATTAATTCAATACCTGTCGTCCAACAATTTTAGACTCTTAGAAGGAGATTCTCTTATGCCGCGCCAAACTTTGCAGCCCTCAGAACTGCTCGACGGAAGCGCCTTTGCAATGGCTCAAGTGGTGCGTTCTAGCGGGGGAAATTATGTACACTGCGCGGGTCAGACCGCGATAGGCAAGGACGGGGCTCAGATTGGGTCGGATTTAGCCACCCAGCTGGACGTAGCGTTGGAAAACGTACGCATCGCGCTCGCAGAGGCAGGCGCAACTACTAAGGATTTGGTTCGCGTGACGACCTATATCGTCGATTTCGAACCGGAACAGCTGGCTGTCTATATCCCTGCCATGAGTGCATTTTTTGATCCAGAGAATTTGCCCGCTTGCTCTATGGTAGGGGTGCAAGCTTTGGCCCAGCCTGGGCTACTTGTTGAAATCGAAGCGACTGCGGTGATCGACTAAGGTCAGAACCCAAGCTCCAGTGCAGTAAATTTTGGCGCTGATGAACATTGTCTTCTACAAAAATATCAATTGATGACGCTCAGATCGGCTAGATAGCGCAAGGGCGAATGTTTATTCGAGCTCGCCAGATTTATAAATCTGCGCACCTACAGAATGTCAGCGTGACAAAGTGTGCACGATGGACCACGAGCCGCCCGGGATGAGCTACCAGTGATCAATGAAGGTTGGACGATAGCTTACGCAAACAGTGTGTCTATATTGGCCCTCCTTTAACGCAGTAGTAGATAGCTTGCAGGCTGGAATCTAATAAAACGGGTCGCTACAAGTTGTTTCTCCTTCGTAGTCTGGGGCCGCTTTTTCAACAACTCGATATAAGTTCGTTCTGTTAAGCATCGAGCTGGTTATGAGTGGCCCGCCAGGCATCTACATCGCTTGCGATCTAGGCCCAGCCGGCTTCCCCTAGATCTGTGAAGCATTCACTGGATTCCTCTCTAGAGCAAAACAAACTTGACAGATATGTAAAGATAGGTGAGTATTTCACCAGAAGGCGGTTGTTCAATGACTAATAGCTCAGCTCTCTTCCTGACTCTTTTGCTTTGACTAGTTCCGAGTAGAGGAGAGCGATTTCGATTTATAACGACCAATCACAGTGAGGGCCTTGGCCAATGATAGTTAAGAAGAAAAACCTACTGATGGTATCTATGCTGGCGGTCGCTCTGGATTCCACGGCGGTTTTGGCTCAAGCATTAGAAGAGGTAATGGTAACTGCCAGAAAACGAAACGAGTCCCTGCAAGATGTTCCCGTCGTCGTGACGGCTTTGAACCGCGATGCAATAGAGCGATTGGCAATTGAGAATCTTGACGATCTCTCCAAGTTTGTCCCTGGCATGACCAGTATTTCGTCGGGCGGCACCGACCCTTCAGGTACCATGAGTCTTCGCGGAGTAAAGACAGGGTCAATCAACGTTACCAGTGACCAGTCGGTATCACTGATCATGGACGGCATACCGGTTGAGAACGTTTTAGGCTATCGAGCGGGGCAGGTGGACCTGGCTCAGATAGAGGTCCTAAAGGGACCACAAGCGCTTTTCTTTGGCAAAAATAGCCCAGGCGGTGTGATCTCCATCACCACCGCTAATCCCACGGATGAGCTGTATGTGCGCGCCAGAGCAGGCTATGAGATAGAGGACGGCGACAAGACCGGCGAATTTATCGTTTCCGGGCCAATTACCGATACTCTCGGTGCCAGAGCTGTGGTCAGCTATATCCAAAGAGAAGGCTTCATTACCAACAATGACCCTACGGCTGTTTATGATGACTTGCCAGCGTCCGATCAATGGGTAGCCAGAGGAACGCTGCTGTGGGAGCCCAGTGACGTGTTCTCCGCGCTCGCGAAAGTGACCTATTCAGAGAGCGAGGGCGACAGCCGAAACGATACTCAAAAAATTGTCTGCTTTGACCCTTCAGCCACCACCGCAAACTGTAACCTGAATGATATTACGACCATTGCGGCGCCGCTCGATTTGTTGGGGAGATATGATGGCCTTAGCCCTTATGACGATGCCGATTCAACCTTCGGGACCTTGAAGTTGGTTTGGGACGTAACGGATTCGCTAACGCTTACCTCGATAACGGGCTTTTATGACATTAATCAAAACTTCTACGATGTAACGACTCCGCGTGGCTTCGGCGATTTGGCTATTTTTGATGTCGACGAAAACGGCAATCCCATTTTCTTGCCGAATGAGATCCTAAATAAGAGCGACAGTGAAACAAGCAGTGTTTCACAAGAGTTGCGTTTAGAGTCTAACTACGACGGCCCGCTCAACTTTATGTTAGGCGCCTTCGTCGACGATAGAACGATTGATGTTGATGCAAAAGTGCAGTTTGGCGCGATAGGCGTTCCTGACATCAGGCAACGGGTGGATGCAGAAGCCTTTTCCGTATTCGGACAAATCCAGTTTGATATCACGGATACCTGGGAATTAGCTGCTGGGGTCAGATATACCGATGAAAAGAAAACCTATTCTGGATACATTGGCGAGGACGCCTTGTTGGCGGCCCCGGGATTTGTGATCGTCCCACCGGCGGGTACACCGCCGGAGTTTTTCCTGGGTTTCGCCGGTGACATACTGGTACCTTCCAAGGCCAAGATCACGCCCAGTAACGTCTCTCCTGAAGCGACGCTAACATGGCGACCCACCGACTCTGTAACCCTGTTCGCGGCGTATAAAGAAGGTTTTAAGTCTGGCTCCTTTGATACATCCTCAACGGCGAATCAGGCTCTGTTGGCGGAACCGTTCGATATCTCATTCGATAACGAAGAGGTGGTTGGAGGCGAAGTGGGCTTCAAAACCATGTGGGCCGATGATCAACTGCGGTTAAACGGCGCCATTTACTACTATGACTATGAGGATCTACAGCTCGATACCTTTGATCCGGAGACGGTCTCGACACGAACGCTGAATGCGGGAAAGTCTGAGGTTAAGGGTTTTGAACTTGAGTTTCAGTACGCGCCCGAAGCATTGACTGGTCTTACGATTTACGGTTCGTATAACTACAATGATGCCGAGTATAGAGAATTTACCACCGACTGTTCCCAGTCGCAGATTTTTGCCGGCGAGTGTCCCCCTGGCGGTTTTCAAGATCTAGCCGGTGCACCGCTGACCAATGCACCTGAGAATTCGGCCAATCTGGGCTTCAATTTTAACGGTCAGTTTGGCGGCGGTTTTAACTATACTGTGGGCGCCCTGGCTTTCTACTCTGACGAATATCAAGCCAACAGCAAGAATGATCCGCTGGGCATTCAAGACTCCTACACCACGCTTGCGCTTAATGCGTCGATTTCAACACCCGATAATCGCTGGACGCTTGAATTTATTGGCCGTAACGTGACCGATGAAGACTATTTTATCAGCACGGTGTCGCAGCCGTTTACCGGCATTCCTGAAACAATACAAGAGGATTTTTTGGCCACCAAGGCACGCGGGAGACAGGTGATCGCGCAACTCACCTACCTTTTCGAATAAGCGAACACTTGAAACCTTTGAATGCTGGACCGGGTTCCATCACAACGTTTCACCGTAGTTCAAGGTTCAAGGTTTAAGACTCGGGGATTGAGGGACAGCGAGTAGAATGGCGGTCACTGAGGCAACACTATCGCAATGCCTGGTCCCGAGGGGGCAAGTATGCTGATTGGAAAACTACGGGAGATCTGGCGCTACCCAGTAAAGAGCCTCGGCGGCAGCACAGTGGAAACCGCTTATGTGCATGACAAGGGTGTTGCGGGTGATCGCGCCTGGGCGGCAATAGATGAAGAGACCGGCGACATTTGCACGGCAAAACGCCTCCCCGGTCTTTTGAATATGACTGCGCGTTTTGAGCGGGAGCCGCAGTCGGCGGTGGCATATACCACAGAGATACCCCCAGTCGCTATTGGCTTTCCAGATGGCCGGGAGATAGCGCATTCCGGCCCCCAGTCGAGCGCAGTGAGTGAGTATCTCGGCAAGTCCGTACGACTGCATCCACTGGAGCCACCCGAGAATCAAGGTCACTACCGAATGTCCTCTCCACCTAGCGAAGAAGAGTTCAATAGGTCACTGAATATCGGCAAGGGTGAAAAGGAACTGGACTTTTCGGAGTATGACCCCACCCTGATTCAATTTTTAATGGAGTATTCGTCAATCCCTGGTACTTACTACGACGCCTTCCCTCTGCACATGGTCACAACGGCCGCTTTAGATCATATGCGTGATCTATCCGGCGAAGACTTTGATATTCGTCGTTTCCGGCCGAATTTATTGATAGAAACCGCTACCGATACGAGGGGATTTGCGGAGTTTGACTGGATAGGCAAGACCTTGAAAATCGACGAGGTCGAGCTGAAAGTGGAGTCCCGCACGCTACGCTGCTCAATGCCAGCGAGGGAACAACAGCATTGCGGGCTGGAACGCAATCCGGGGGTCAGTAAGTCGCTATATCAAACCACGAACCGATTTCTTGGCGTTAATCTCGCTGTGAGTAAAACGGGTTGGCTGCGAAGCGATGCAGAAGTCGAACTGCTGGCGTAGATGATTAATTTGGCCTACTGCTCCATTAGACGGAACAGCAAATCGGAATCGAGAAATTCTGTGATACTGGAAATCTTGCCATCCCGAAAGCGCAGTAGGTGTACGTAGTCATTGTTGTAGGACATACCTGACCGACCTGTGGCCTTACCGCTGAACTGCACCATGGCGATGTCTTTACCTGTCAGTATGTGATGTACCGTGATATCCACGCCATTCTCATCAATGAACTGAAACACGCGTGCCCAGCAATTTTCCAGGATATCCTGCATGCCCTTAAACTCGCGGTCCAGACCGTGTCGGCTGCCATTCACCTGAAAAGTGATGTCTTCGGTTGCATACTGAAATGCGCTTACCAGGTCACCGCTGTTAACGGCTTCAGAAAAAAGCTTATATATTTTTTCTTCGGGTGTTTTCGTCATCTCGATCTCGCTGATAATGTGAGGTTGAGTCACAGGCTTGGGTTACCAGGTTAGGGGCAGTCGCGCCAAGGACACAACCGCCCCCAGGTTAACATCGATTTCGGCACCGTCCTCAAGGGAAAATTCGGGCAGCCTCGCTAACCACTCTTCCAGAGCTACCCGCATTTCCAGGCGCGCGAGATTAGATCCCATGCAGCGGTGTGGGCCGAACACGAAAGCGCAATGCCGATTGGGTGAGCGCTCGAATTTAGCCTGCATGGGTTCTTCAAACTCGTTGCGGTCAAGGCTCGCTACCGCCGTGATGCAGTTAACGAAATCGCCTTTCTTGAGATCCACACCGTGGAAGTTTACATCTTCCGTCACTGTACGCCTTACTTCTACGACGGAGTGCATGCGGAAAAATTCTTCAATCGCACTGGGAATGAGACCCTGATTCTCGCGCAGCTGTTGCTGCGACTCTGGATGGGCCGCCAGGTACCGCCAGGCAAATCCCAGGGAGGAAGCAACCGTATCCAGGCCGCCAACGAACAGCAAGAAATACATACCGAGTATTTCCTTATCAGTGATCGGGCGATCATCAACGGTAAAATTGAGTATCGCGGTCGCCAGATCATC